>NZ_LJIB01000043.1:0-354494 GCF_001295785.1 Rhizobium sp. AAP116 | reverse complement strand
GTCGTGACGTCAACGAAGTCTACAAGGTCAACGCCGACCAGTCGGTGACCCTCGTCACCCGCACAGTTTCCAACGCTTCCTGATTCCAGGGTGCGTGGTGGGCCTCGGGGCATCAGTCCCGGGGCCTTTTTTTTGCATTTGCGATAGTGTCCAGACTTGGTCATTCCCAGCGCCAAAGGTGATGGGTATGGTGCGGCGAAATCTAGGAAAACACCATGCGCACCAAACACCTCCTCATCTGCCTTGCCCTGACACTTGCCGGAACCTCGGCCCTCTCCGCCAAGGAAAACCGCTGCGGCTGGATACAGAATCCGACCCCCGGAAATTACTGGCTCGATGATGGCGAAGGCTCATGGATACTGATGACGCAAGGCTCCGAGATCGAGCCGCTCGGCATGGAGAACATGCCTGATTTCACCACAGGGGATTTCGTCCAGACGAACGGCTACTATGGCTATGCCTGCGGCTGTATCGAGGCTGAAACCGAGCGCAGCAGCGATTTTGGTGACAGCTTCCTCGGCAGGATCTCGGCCATCTACGCCGTGAAGCAGTTGCCGATCAGCCAATGCCGCGCCGACAAGGCCCTGCCCTCGCCGGAATAATCACCGCGCGTAATCGACAGGCACGGCCAGCCCCTGCTTGAGAATTTCCATAGAGATTGATGCCGAAACGTCAAAGAGTTCGACGCGCTTCACCAGCCGGCGATAGACGACGTCGTAATGCTCGACGCGCGGCAGCACCAGCTTCAGGATATAGTCGTAATGCCCCGTCAATCGATGGGCTTCGACAATCTCCGAGATATCGCTGATCGCGCGGCGAAACTCCTCGATCCAGTCGTCGGCATGATGGGCTGTCTTCACCAGGGCATAGACCGTGGTCGGCACACCGATTCTCTCGCGATCGAGGACGACGATGCGCCGGGCGATATAGCCCTGCTCCTCCAGCTTCTGGATCCGCCGCGAGCAGGCAGACGTTGACAAGGCCACGCGCTCAGCGAGATCCGCAACCGCAATGCTCGCATCCTGCTGCAGCAGATCGAGAATCTTCCTGTCTCTTTCGTCAATCACGCCACATCTCCCCGGCCCAAACCCATGAATGCGCAAATAATCTGCGCGATCCCCTCATATCGCGCCAACTGCCATGCGCCAAGGGCTGTTCTCTATCCGATCATTGCAACCCAATTGCGCCGAATTCGCATCATCATCTTCGCATCAAATGACGGAGACGAGACATGAAGACGATTGGCTTGATTGGCGGGATGAGTTTCGAAAGTTCGGCGGTCTATTACCGCCAGGTCAACGAGGCCGTCCGCGCCCGCCTCGGCGGCCTCACTTCGGCAGAGGTCCTGATGCACTCGGTGAACTTTGCGGAGATCGTCGCACTGCAGAAGGCCGGCCGCTGGGACCTTGCCGCGAAGCGTCTGGGCGACGTCGCAACAGGCCTGGAAAAGGCCGGCGCGGACTGCGTTCTGATCTGCACCAACACCATGCATCTCGTCGCCGACGAGGTGCAGGCACGGATCGACGTACCACTCATCAACATCATCGATGAAACCGCCCATGCATTGAAAGCCGGCGGCGCAAAACGCCCGCTGCTGCTCGCAACACGCTACACCATGGAACAACCGTTTTACGCCGAGCGCATGAAGCGCCACGACATCGAGATCATGGTGCCGGATGCGGAAGGGCGGACAGTCACCCATGACGTCATCTTCGAAGAGCTCTGCGCAGGCCGGGTTCTCGACACGTCACGCGACAAGCTGAACGGCATCATCGAACAGGCCAAGGCTGAAGGTGCCGACAGCGTTATCCTCGGCTGCACGGAGATCTGCCTCATCCTCGACCCGACGACACTTCAGCTGCCCGGCTACGACTCGACGACCATCCATGCCGAAGCGGCCGTTACCTTCGCACTGCAAGGCGATCGCGACATCCGGGCTGCCTGATTAGTGGCCTGCGTTCAGATCGTCTGGCCGCAGGCGCGGCAGAACCGCCGGACGGTTTCGGCCATACCGTATTCCAGGGCATCGGCGGTCAGGCCGTGACCGATCGAGACTTCGGCAAGATGCGGGATGCGCTTGACCAGCAGCGGCAGGTTGGCAACCGTCAGGTCGTGCCCGGCATTGACGTCGAGCCCCTCGGCGCGGGCGGCATCTGCCGTCAATCCGAGCAGTTCGACCTGACGTAGAGCCTCATCCAAATTGTCGTAACAACCGCCATAGGGGCCGGTATAGAGCTCGACGCGCTCGGCGCCTGTCGCCTTCGCAAGCGCCATCGGCTCGGACCGCCCATCGCCATCAACGAAGAGCGACACCCGCATGCCCTTGGCGCGAAGCCGCGACACGACACGCTTGAGAAAATCCTGATGCACGACAAGGTCCCAGCCATGGTCGGACGTCGCCTGCGACGGGTCATCAGGCACCAGCGTGACCTGCTCCGGCTCGGTTGCCTCGCAGAGCGCCAGGAAATCCTCGCTCGGATAACCTTCGATGTTGAACTCGGCCGTGGGGAACGCGTCGTCGATCAGAGCCCGCAGCACCGGCAGATCGCTGAAGCGGATATGCCGCTGATCCGGGCGTGGATGCACCGTCAGGCCACTGGCACCAGCAGCAAGGGCAATACGGCCGAGACCGGCCACGTCAGGCCAGGGAAGATCCCGGCGGTTGCGAAGCATGGCGATGGCATTGAGGTTGACGGAAAGCTTGGCAGGCATGGCGGCATGATCCGGCGATGAAGAGGTCTGGGGCATCCTTACGGCATCGCGGTATCGAAGGCCAACGAGAATCGCAAATGCTCCGATGCGGGAAATTGATGAATGGCAATCGCGTCCACCCCCTAGACTTTAAGGTATTGACGCCTAGCCCCCATCCTTTAGTCAGGTCTCGATTGTGACGGATCGCACAAATGCGCACTATCGGATGACGGCGCAGGCGTCCCCTGCGGCGGTTGGAGCAAGCATGTTGACGGAAACCGGGATCGATGGCGGGCAGGTTTCGGACGCTCTGCAGCGGGTGTTGCGGAGCAGGACATTCGCACGCTCCGAAAGGCTGCGCTCCTTCCTCAAATTCATCGTCGAGATGGAGCAACTCGGCCTGTCGCATCAGTTGAAAGGCTACACGATCGGCATCGATGTGTTCAGCCGCAACCACGGCTTCGATCCGGGCACAGATCCGCTGGTCCGTGTCCAGGCCGGAAAGTTGCGCAAGCTGCTGAACCAGTTCTATGCCTGCGAGGGCCGCGATGATCCGCTACGCATTCGCATTCCGCTCGGCGGTTATGTTCCGGTCTACGACCGCGTCGCATCGCAAGCCAGCATGGTCCGTGAGCGCGACCTCGAATTGATCGAGACCACCTTCGCTGATGTCGAGAGCCCTGCTCTCGCCGACGACAAGGCCTCACTCCCAAGGCTTTTCATCCGCCGCCCGGACGGCGACGATCTCATCGCCTCGATCTTCGTCAATGCGACCCGGCTCTGGAGCACGAGGCTCTGGGCGGTCTGCATCGCAGGCCCGAGTGAAAAACCCAGTTTCGAAGGCGGAGCACCGCATCCCCTCCATTTCGAATTGAAGGCGCATAGTCTCGGCACCGAGCTCAAACTCGGGCTGCGCCATCTCCGCTCCGGCAGCGAGGTGCCGATCAGCATGGGCGTCTGCGAGACTTCCGGCGACAGCCTGGAAATCGGTGCGCTGGCGAACGGCTTTGCCGGAGCAAACCTCACGATACCGGGTTCGATCTATCGCTTCTGCCACAAGAACGATCTGTCGACGGGACAGATGCAGTGCCTCGAAGCCACCTATCGCTATACGCTGGAGGGTTCGGACGCGAGCTATATCAATGCCCGTCAGTCCCAGCAGCAATGGGCAGGCCTCGGCCAGAGCAGCGAGATCATCACCGAGATGACGAGGCTGATCGCCCTTTCCTCCCTGCCACGCTGAGCCACGCGTTCCAGACATGAGGCGCAATTCCCTTTTGCGAAAACTTATTTTACGGATTTCAAATATACTATAATCTTCAATCAGACGGCGATTCGAGATGCAGCGGGGTCAGCGAGACAGCACAGCAAAAGAGGAACTATCGGCTTCAGCAGACGCGTTGGCACTGAACATGGAGGGGTACATGCCGCACGGAACACACCATCTGCAACCGATCACCAGCGTATCCAGTCAGCCTAACAAGGCATTTCTCTTGCCGGACCTCGTCCAGACGAGAACCCCACCGAAAGAGCCGGTCGCGATTGCCGAAATGGCAGAGTTCTTCGGCGTCACCCACCGAACGCTGCATTTCTACGAGGAAAAGGGCCTGCTCACCGCCCGACGCATGGGCCTCATGCGGGTCTACGGATGCGATGAAATCGCCCGGATGGCCCTGATCAATGTGTGCCGAGAGGTCGGCATGTCGGTCTCGCTCATCCAGGACCTGTTCGAAACACTCTCGACCGCCACCTCGACAAGCGAAGCAAACCTGATTCTTGAGGAAGCCCTGCTCGGCCGTCGCCGTGAACTGGCGTCAAACCTTTCGACGGTCCACCGTCAGCTCCAGCAACTCAATGCCCTGCTCGACCACGAAGAGGTCGAAGCCGGTCAGTTGAACACGGAACAGAAGGGGCCAACCCTGACCGAGACGGAAGCCCGCTGCCTGCAGTTGATGGTCGAAGGCTATACGCCGATCCGGATCGCGCGGACGCTCGAACTGAAAACCGAAGAGGTCAGTACCGTGGAGGCGAGCATCGTCGGCAAACTCCAAGCGCAAAACCGCTTCCAGGCCGTGGCGAAAGCCGTTCTTCTCGGTTTGGTCGCCAATTGAAGACCAGCCCTGGTCTTGTCCATCATCAATAGTGGAGGAAGTTTAACGGGACAGCGGCTGCAGCTGGAGCTAGGAGCGGGTCATACCCAAAGACTGAGGTCGCCCCATGCCGAGTATCCTGTCCCGTTATGCAACCCCCTTCACCACCGGCCTGTTCCGGATCTCACTGATCTCCGGGATAGCCCTGTTCTTTCACTACGGCACGACCGCCTTCCGCGAGATGCATGAATGGCTGAGCCTTGTTCTCATTCTGCCTTTCGTCCTGCATGTCTGGAAAAACTGGCGCCCGTTCCTCGCCTATTTCAAGCGCCTGCCGATGACCCTGACGCTCGGCCTCTGTCTGGTCACCGGCCTCGCCTTCGCCTGGCCTGCCATCACAGGTTCGGCAAGCGGTAGCGGTGGAAATCCGGCTTTTGCCATGATCAATATCATCGCAGCCGGCACGCCGGGTGAGGTTGCACCTCTGCTCGGAAGATCTGAAGCCGAAGTGGTCGATGGGCTGAAACAGAAGGGCTTTGCGGCAGCGGATGGCGCTACGAGCCTGTCCGAGATCGCCGAGGCGTCCGGCAAGGACAACGTGGAGCTGATGGCGACGCTGACCGCCCTCAAGGCGAAGTGACCTAGTCAGGAGCGCTCATCTGACGATGGTGAGCGTCTCTGCCGCGCGGGTCACGGCGGTATAGAGCCAGCGCTCGCGTGTATCGCGAAACGCCCAGCTCTCGTCGAACAAGACAACATCGTTCCACTGTGAGCCCTGGGCCTTGTGCACGGTCAGTGCATAGCCGTAGTCGAACTCGTCGTAACGCTTGCGCGTCGACCAAGGTATCTCCGTCTCGATATCCGCGAAGGCGTCCTTGAGCAGCTTGATCTTGGCTGCCCCGCGATCCATGTCGTCGTCTTCGGGCTTGATCAGGAGATTGATGCCGGGCTTCACCGTCTCGCGCGACGACGTCATCACCTGCCACAGCGACCCATTGAGCAGGCCCTTCACCTGATCGTTCCTAAGGCATACGAGCTTGTCGCCGGCCTGCGGATAGTCGACGGTGAAGCCTTTCAACTCGCGCAGCCGCATGTTGTAGCGCCGCCGCGTCTTGTTGGTTCCGACAAGCACCTGATCCGCCCCCAGCACAAGATCCTGCGTCACCTCGTTCTTCGAGATCACGCGTGCGGTATCGCCGTAATCGCCATACATGATCTCCTTGCCCTCACGGATATGCATGGCAAGCTGGATGATCGGATTGTCGCGCGCCTGGCGATGGATATCTGTCAGCAGATAGTCCGGCTCCTGATCGGTGAAGAATCCACCGCCGGAAACAGGTGGCAACTGGCCGGGATCACCCAGCACCAGGATCGGCGTGCCGAAGCTCATCAAGTCGCGTCCCAGCGCCTCATCGACCATCGAGCATTCATCGATGACAATGAGTGCCGCCTTGGCGACCGGGCTCTGGCGGTTGATCGAGAACATCGGCGCAATCGAGGTCTTGCCGGTTTCCTCGTCCTCCACCGCCTCCTCGCCGCGCGGGCGATAAATCAGCGAATGGATGGTCTTGGCATTCGAGGCGCCACGCGAGCGCAGAACCTGCGCCGCCTTGCCGGTGAAGGCGGCAAACAGCACCTCGCCATCGACATGCTCGGCAAAATGTTTGGCGAGCGTCGTCTTGCCCGTACCGGCATAGCCGAACAGACGGAAGACGGGGGTCTTCCCCTCCTTCAGCCATTTCGAAACGGCCTTGAGGGCCTCGTCTTGCTGGGGCGCGAATTGCATGACCTAGGTCATGCGCGGATTCGTTGGCCCGATGCAAGGCCAAAGCCGGGAAAGTCAGAACAAATCGTGGACATCAGCCCTTGAGCGGATCATTGGCGAGCTCGATGGGCGTACCATGCGGCGTCGCCTCGGCCGCCCGCTGCCAGCTTTCGCGCAAGGCCTCGACGGTATCGCGATCGGCCAGCCCCTTGCGCTCCAGCAGCCCGGCCAATGCCGCGACCCAGGCATCAAAATAGTCGGAACCGTCAGTCGCCCGCTCCGGTCTGTGGACTTCGGCAGACAGGCTGTCCGCCCATTCCGTCCAGGAGAACACGCCGCGCGCATGCAGATGCACGGTCATGGCAAAGGCCTGCGCGTGCCAGGGTTCGGCGAAGACGGGCGCGCCTTCGGGCGAGCGCGGCAAGCCCGGCGATGCCGCAAGATCCGTCACCGTTTCACAGGCGCTCAAGATAGCTCTCCCATGCATCGATCGAGACGGTCAAAGTCGGGTCGGCGTCCTCGCCCCAGATCTCGTCTCCTGTGAACACGACCGTGTAGACCCATTGCGGGCTCTCGCCCCGTCCATGGGCATTATCGTCAGGGAAGACGAAGCCGCCTTGAACGGCCTCGACCACACCCGTTTTCGCCCGGGCATAACGGGGCAGACGCGTGTGGCCCGCCGGATGGAAATTCTTCGTCCGCACCCGGTCACCGACGGCAAACTTCGGCCCCGTCTCGACGGGCCGGTCGCACGGCCCGCCACGGGCCAGCACGCCTTCGACCATCTCGGCTGTCAGTACTCGTTTTGGCGCTCGGCCCAGCTCCGCGTGCTGCCCTGTTGCCAGCTCTTCGGCGGTGGCAAAACCATGCCGCTCGAGCAGCATGTCGATCCCGCGTATCCACACTTCGTAATAGCTCGCCGCCAGATAACTCGCCGGCGGAATATTCTCGCGCGCATGCCGGCTCTCGTCGATGGACCAGGCACCGAACGCGCCGCAGGAGAGCGTGATGCCGAGCGCCCGCTTCTCCCATTCTGCATGGAAGTAGGGTTCGCCTTTCTCAGGCGCGACCGGACCGAAGCCCATCTGCCCGCCAAGATCATGCGGCCCGTTCATGACAGGACCTCCGACGACAACGCGAGACCAGTGCCGATCATCGAGTCGCGCGTCACGAGCTTGGCGAGTGCCTCTTCGTCCAGCCCTTCCGTCCCTGCAGGACGCAAGGGCACTACGAGATAGCGAACCTCCGCCGTGGAATCCCAGACGCGGATCTGCATCTCCTCCGGCAAGGTCACCCCGAATTCGGCAAGCACACCGCGCGGATCGATTACTGCTCGGGACCGATAGGCCGGCGCCTTGTACCAGACCGGCGGCAGACCGAGCACCGACCACGGGTAACAGGAGCACAGCGTGCAGACGACAAAATTGTGGGTGTCAGGGGTGTTGAAGACGGCGCGCATATGCTCGCCCTGCCGGCCCGTATAGCCGAGGCTCGCGATCGCCGCCGTCGCATCGCGCGTCAGCCAGTCGGCGAACTCGGGATCGACCCAGGACTTCGCCACCACCCGCGCGCCATTCCTCGGTCCCACCTTCGTCTCATAGGTCTCGACGATGGCGTCGATCGCCGCGGGATCGATCAGACCCTTTTCGGTCAGCAAAGTCTCGAGCGCCCGCACGCGGGCTTCCATATCGGAATACCGGTTGTCATGGTGGTGATCATGCCCGTGATTATGATCATGATCTTCATGGTGGTGACCAGACATCGAAGTTTCCTATTTGAGCATGGGCCAAAGGCTCATCACCAACAGCAAGGCCATGGTGATGTTGAACCATTTGAGCCGCACCGGGACCGACAACCATTCCCGAAGAGCCGAGCCGAAGCCCGCCCAGGTGGATACACTGGGAACATTGACGGCCGCGAAGACCAGCGCGACTATGCCGACAGTCAGAGCATAATGCTCCGGATGCGGATAGACCGCCATGGCGGTTACGGCCATCACCCAGGCTTTCGGATTGACCCACTGGAAGGCGGCAGCCCCCAGGAAGCTCATCGGTCGCGCCTTGGCCTCCCCCTCACCCATCGTGCGTGACGAACCGATTTTCCAGGCGATCCAGAGGAGATAGAGCCCGCCTGCAACCTTAAGCGCGATGAAGGCAGGTGGATAGGCCGAAAGAATAGCGCCGAGGCCGAGGCCGACACCGATCAGCAGCGAGAAGAATCCGGCACCGATCCCGAGCATATGCGGAATGGTCCGGCGGAAGCCGAAGTTCACCCCCGACGCAAACAGCATCATGTTGTTCGGCCCCGGGGTGATCGAGGTCGCGAAGGCAAAGACCACAAGCGCCAGAAGCGTATCGGCCGACATGGATGTTTCTCCCGGATTTTTATGTCAGCCTATCTGTCCTTTGAGCCCACGCCATCACCATTCTTGTTATGGTGACACGAAGGAGCGGGACTTTGTCGCTTGCCTCGCGGGACCGCCTCGCTATCCTTCGCACAGCCCGCCCCGAGGAGCTCCACCATGCATGACACCATACCGACTGTCACCCTGCCGGGCGGCGCAGAGGTCCCGAGCCTCGGCTTCGGCACCTGGATGATGGGCGAAACGAAATCCGAGGCCAAGGCGGAAGTCGATGCCGTCAGGCTGGCGCTCGATCTCGGCATGACCGTGATCGACACGGCCGAAATGTATGGCGATGGCGGCACCGAACGCATCGTCGGCGAAGCGCTGAAGGATCGGCGCGAAGACGCCTTTCTCGTCTCCAAGGTCCTGCCCTGGAATGCCAGCTACGACGGCACGATCAAGGCCTGCCATGCCAGCCTCGACCGGTTGGGGAGCGATCATCTCGATCTCTATCTCCTGCACTGGCGCGGGGAACACCCACTCGAAGACACGGTTGCGGCGATGGAAGAACTGAAAGCTGCGAGCAGAATTCGCGCCTGGGGCGTCTCGAATTTCGATATCGATGACATGGAGGAACTGTTCTCGGTGGCCGATGGCGGGAACTGTGCCGTCAATCAGGTCCTCTACAATCTTTCCCGCCGCGGCATCGAATTCGACCTCCTGCCCTGGTGCCAGGAGCACCAGATCCCGGTCATGGCCTATTCGCCGATCGAGCAGGGCCGCATCCTCCAGCACGCTGAACTGATCCACATCGCCAAGGCCTATCAGGCGACTCCGGCACAGGTCGCGCTCGCCTTCCTGCTGGAGCGCGAAAGCGTGATCCCGATCCCGAAGACCTCGAACCTGCGCCGCCTGCAGGAAAATCGCGAGGCGGTCGATCTCGACATCTCCGATGAAGACTGGGCGCGTCTGGACGTGGCCTTCCCGCCACCGTCCCGGAAAGTAGCGCTGGCGATGTTGTAAAGGGGAGAGAAAGCAGGGCGCCCGATCCTCTCCCATGCATCGGAAAATCGCGATCTATCCACAGGCCCAGCATTTCCAGCACTTTACGCCAGCCCCTCAGGAAATTAGGAGATTGCCTAATTCGAGAATTGCGGAGAAAGAGCCGCACGACTGAGGGACCACATGGCAAAGCGCGGAAAAACCGAAATACATCCGGCAATGGACAAGATCTCGTCCCGCGTCTTCCACGCACTCGCCTCCGATCCACGCCGCATGATGCTGGTGCACCTCGCCCAGTCGACGCTGACCGCCGGCGAGATCGCCGCCCGCTTCGACATGGCCAAGCCTTCGATCTCCCAGCATCTCTCGATCCTCGAAAATGCCGAACTGATCGAAGGTGAGAAGAAGGGCCAGTATATCCACTACAGCCTGAGGCCAGCGGCCCTGCGGCATGCACTGACTGCCATGCTGACCACGACCACGGCACCAGACGACGAGGCCGAAGTGGAAGCGGCAGCGGATGTGCCAGCGCCGCCGAAAAAGTCTGCCAAGAAGAAGAACGACGCAGCCGAGACCGCCCCATCGGTAACGAAGGCCGAGAAGAAAGCCAAGATGAAGCCGGCGAGCGACAAACCGGCCAAGGAAAAGCCGAAGAAGGCAGAGGCCGATCCGCCCCCGGCGCCGCAACAAATGGGCCTTCTCGATCTCCTCGGCATGAACTGAAAGGCCGGCAACAAAAAAGGGCGACCGCGAGGCCGCCCTTTTCACTTCGGGAATTACCGAATTCCTTACATGCCCTGCGGGCCGCGGTTCATCGCAGCAATGCCGGTGCGGCAGATCTCGTTGAGCCCGAGCGGCTTCATGATCGAGACGAACTGGTCGATCTTCGATGACTTGCCGGTGATCTCAAAGATGAAATGGTCGACCGTCGCATCCACGACCTTCGCCTGGAAGGCATCGGCAAGCCGAAGCGTCTCGGCACGCATTTCACCGGTCGAAACGACCTTCACCAGCGCCACCTCACGCTCGATCGGCCGCTCCTGGCCGAGCTCCTTAGCGCGAACCGTCAGGTCGAGGACGCGGTGCACTGGCACGATGCGCTCAAGCTGCGCCTTGATCTGCTCAAGCACACCAGGCGTTCCACGCGTCACGATCGTGATGCGCGACAGATGCGCCTCGTGCTCGGTCTCCGAGACCGTCAGGCTCTCGATGTTGTAGCCGCGACCGGAGAACAGGCCGATGACGCGGGCGAGAACGCCGGGCTCGTTGTCGACGAGCACCGAGAGCGTATGGCTCTCGATGGCGGAGGTTTCCTTGGCGATGAAATAGGCCGAACCGGTCGGCTGAAGATGAGCGTTCATGATCTTTTTCCTCCCGGTCAGACGAGCTGACGGCCCTTGGCATCAATGGCAGTGGCAACCGCTTCGTCGGTCGCCTCGTCCGGCAGCAGCATTTCGTTATGGGCCTTGCCCGACGGGATCATCGGGAAGCAGTTGGCGAGATTGGCGACACGGCAGTCGAAGATGACAGGCTTCTTCACGTCGACCATCTCCTGGATGGCACCGTCGAGATCGTCGGGCTTTTCGCAACGGATGCCAACCGCGCCATAGGCTTCCGCCAGCTTGACGAAGTCAGGCATGGCTTCCGTATAGGAGCTCGACAGGCGGTTGCCGTGCAGCAGCTGCTGCCACTGGCGCACCATGCCCATGTACTGGTTATTGAGGATGAAGATCTTGACCGGCAGCTCGTACTGGATGGCGCAGGACATTTCCTGAATGCACATCTGGATCGAGGCATCGCCCGCGACATCGATGACCAATGCGTCGGGATGTGCGACCTGGACGCCGATTGCGGCCGGCAGGCCGTAACCCATCGTGCCGAGGCCACCCGAGGTCATCCAGCGGTTCGGCTGCTCGAAGCCGATATACTGGGCCGCCCACATCTGGTGCTGGCCGACTTCCGTCGTGATGTAGGTGTCGCGATGCTTGGTCAGCTCATAAAGCCGCTGCAGCGCATATTGCGGCATGATGACGTCCTTGGACGGCGTGTAGGCGAAGGAGTTGCGAGCCCGCCACTTGGCAATGCTGGCATTCCATTCGGCCGTCTGCGACGCCTCAGGCTTCTTCGGCAGGGCGCGCCAGGCGCGGACCATGTCTTCGAGAACGCGACCGACATCGCCTGTGATTGGTACGTCGACGCGGACATTCTTGTTGATAGACGACGGATCGATGTCGATGTGGATCTTCTTCGAGTTCGGCGAGAATGCGTTCAGACGGCCGGTGATGCGGTCATCGAAGCGCGCACCGATGCAGACCATGACGTCGCAGTCATGCATCGCCATGTTTGCTTCGTAGGAACCATGCATGCCGAGCATGCCAAGCCAGTTCTTGCCCGAAGCCGGATAGCAGCCGAGCCCCATGAGCGTCGAGGTGATCGGGAAGTCGGTGAGACCGACCAGTTCACGCAGCAGCTTGGTGGCTTCCGGACCGGAATTGATGACGCCGCCACCCGAATAGATGATCGGACGGCGAGCCGTCGCCATCAGCTCGACGGCAGCCTGGATGGCGCGGGCATCGCCCGAAACCTTTGGCTGGTAGCTCTTCAGCGCCTTGTGCGCATCCGGCGGAGTGTAGGTGCCGGTGGCGAACTGGATGTCCTTCGGGATATCGACGAGGACCGGACCCGGACGGCCCGTCTGGGCGATCCGGAAGGCTTCATGGATGATCGAGGCCAGCTGGTTGACGTCCTTGACCAGCCAGTTGTGCTTGGTGCAGGGACGCGTGATGCCGACGGTATCGCATTCCTGGAAGGCATCCGAACCGATCAGCGAGGTCGGAACCTGGCCGGAGATGCAGACGAGCGGAACGCTGTCCATCAAAGCATCCTGCAGCGGCGTCACCGCATTGGTGGCGCCAGGACCTGACGTGACCAGCATGACGCCGACCTTGCCGGTCGAGCGCGCATATCCCTCAGCTGCGTGGCCGGCACCCTGCTCGTGGCGCACGAGGATGTGCTGGATGTCTTCCTGCTGGAAGATCTCGTCATAGATCGGAAGCACGGCGCCGCCGGGATAGCCGAAGATATGTTCGACACCGTTATCCTTGAGCGCGCGCAGGACGATCTCGGCGCCGGTCATCTGATTGTCTTTACCCGTCATGCTGTGTTTCCATCTGCCTTCTTGGTTTTTGGGGCTGATAACCCGGTTTAGGGCATAAAAAAAGGCCCCTTGAGGAGCCTGTCATCTAGCGCATGGGTGGCTATCGCCGGATGGTTACACCATCCTGCCCATGCGCCGTCCCACCACGATAAGTGCAACCGAGTTTTTCATGGGTCGAAGTGTTAGCCAGAAAGCCCGCAAGCGTCAACGCATCTTTTGCAAAATTTCCGACGCCAAAGCGAAAGTTTGTTGCGCAGACAATGATAAATCATCACCGCCAGCCTAATGCGTTACACGAAATTTTAAGCGCGCCCCCATAAGCTTGCGCCAGCAGGGAGAATGCGCTTGTTGAATGATGATCTTCGCAAGTCCGGCGCAGCCGGAGATCAAGACCGCCGCGATGGCATGCGGCCTGGCAACCGGATGCTCGGACGCGTCGTCGCCTGCAACGGCGCGCGTGCAACGATTGCAGCCGTCGCCGAAGACGGCGGCACGGATCTCACGGAGCTCTGGTCCGTCGGTCGTCTGATCTCGATCACCGTTGGCAAGAACCGCGTCGTAGCACTCGCCTATTCCATGCAGACGGAGGGCAAGGACTGGGGCGAAGGGGCTGACAACCAGTTTCTCATCGAGGTCGAACTGCTCGGCGAAGTCTACGTTCACGAAGACGGCCAGGAACTCTTCTCGACCGGCATCTCGCGCTATCCCTATCTCGGAGCCATCGCCCACCGCATTCGTGCGGCCGATCTTCTGCGCATCTACGACACCCGCCTCGGCGACACAGCAGTCATCGGCAAGCTCACCCAGGACGAAACGATCGACGCAACGATCCATGTCCCGTCCATGCTGTCGAAGCACTTCGCCGTGGTCGGCTCGACCGGCGTTGGCAAATCGACCGCCGTTTCGCTGCTCTTGCGCAAGGCGATCGAAAGCGATCCGAAGCTGCGCATCCTCATTCTCGATCCGCATAACGAATTTGCCGCCGCCTTCCCCGAGCTTGCCGTCGTCATCGACACCGACACGCTCGACCTGCCCTTCTGGCTCATGCGCCTCGACGAATTTGCCGAGGTCCTGTTCCGCGGCCGCCCTCCAGTTGCCGAAGAACTCGACATCCTGCGCGACCTGATGCCCGAAGCCAAACGCGCCTTCCGTGGCAACGAGAGTGCCCTGATGCGGCGCATGGCCGACAAGAGCTCGATGACCGCCGACACACCGGTGCCCTACCGCATCGCCGACCTGCTCGCGCTCATCGACGAGCGCATCGGACGCCTCGAAGGTCGCGGCGAAAAACCATTCCTGCGCTCGCTGAAAATGCGCATCATGTCGGCGGTCAACGACCCGCGCTATCACTTCATGTTCTCCAACAATACGATCAGCGACACGATCATGGAGACGATCGCGCATATCTTCCGCATCCCGGGTGACGACCGCCCGATCTCGACCTTCCAGCTTGCCGGCATACCGTCGGAAGTCGTCAACTCGGTTGCTTCGGTTCTCTGCCGCATGGCCTTCGAACTGGCGCTCTGGTCGAACGGCGCGATCCACATGCTCGTCGTCTGCGAAGAGGCCCACCGCTACGTGCCTGCCGACCCCACTCTCGGCTTCTTCCCGACGCGCCAGGCCATCGCCCGCATCGCCAAGGAAGGCCGGAAATACGGCGTCTCGCTGGGTGTAATCACCCAGCGCCCGGGCGAACTCGACCAGACGATCCTGTCGCAGTGCTCGACGCTGTTTGCCATGCGCCTTGCCAACGACCGCGACCAGGAGATCATCCGCTCGGCCATCCCCGACAGTTCGATCTCGACCACCAGCTTCATTTCCTCGATCGGCAACGGCGAAGCCATCGCCTTCGGTGAGGCGATCGCCGTTCCCATGCGCATGCGCTTCACCCGTGTGGCGGAGTCGGCGCTGCCGAAAGCCAACGGCGTCAACGCCAAACAGACCGAAGAAACGCCTGACACCGTCGATCTCCGCACCATTGTCGGTCGTATGCGTGCCATAGCCGGGCCGGACATCTCAGCCTTCCAGCAGAGCTTCGAGACCACTTTCGGCGGCATGCCGTCTGCGCCGGAAGGCCTCTATGACGATGAAGAGTTCGACGACGACGGAGCCTTCGAAACGTTGCGCCCGTCGCCTGCCCCACAGCCACCGGCGCGACCGACCGCAGCCTCTTTCCCGATGACATCACCGTCACCCGTGACGCGTCAGCCTTTCGAGACGCCGCTGCAGCGACAGGCATTGCCAGCCTCGGAGACGCCGACGATCGAGCCCTACCGTCCGGACATGCTGCCCCGTTCTGGTAGCGACGATGCGCCTCGCCAACGCATGGAAGCCCCGGCTCCGGCTCATACCGCAGCTGCCGATCCCCCCTCGGCAACGTTCGGATCCCAGCCCTTGCGCCGCGAAGGTGGTTCCTCCCTGCGCGAGAGCATTCTGAAAAAGCCGCTATCGAGCCTCTACAAGCGCGACTAAACGTCAGCCGATCCGGAAAACTGCCGGGTCGACCCTTTCCCAGCTTTCATCCATCTGGTTACGGAACCAGGTCATCTGGCGCTTTGCGTATTGGCGCGTCGCAGCAGACGCGCGCTCGACCGCCTCGTGTCGGGTGATCCGGCCGGCAAGCATGTTGGCGATTTGCGCCACGCCGATCGCCTTCATGGCAGGCATCTCCGGCTTAAGGCCAAGCGACAGAAGCGCTTCGACCTCCTCGATCGCCCCCTCGTCCATCATCTGTTCGAAGCGCCTGTTGATCCGGTCGTGCAGCACCGTGCGATCTGGCAGGACCACGAGCTTGCGGGCGCGATCCGGATCGACCAGCTGCGGTCCGGACTGCTTCTGAAACTCGGCGATCGACCGTCCTGTCGCCCGGAACACCTCGAGCGCCCGCACGATCCTTTGTCCATCGCCCGGACTGAGGCGCTGCGCCATCGCCGGATCTACCTCAATCAATTCCCGATGCAACGCATCGGCACCCTCGGTTTGAAGCCGCTGGCGGATCTCCACCCGCAGGTCGGCCGGGATTGCGGGCATTTCCGAAAGCCCGCCGGTCAGCGCCTTGAAGTAGAGCCCGGTGCCGCCGACGAACACCGGAAGACGCTTCTCGTGCTTCAACTGTTCGACCAGCGCACCCGCTTCACGCAACCAGTCGCCGGTCGAATAGGTCCGTCCGGCCGGGACATGACCATAGAGCTCGTGCCGCACGCCACCCATCTCTGCCTCGCCCGGGCGGGCAGTGACGACGCGTAGCGTGTCGTAGACCTGCATACTGTCGGCATTGATGACGACTCCGTTATGGCGGCGGGCGAATTGAAGCGCGAGCGCAGACTTGCCGCTGGCGGTCGGCCCGGTTATCAGGATCGCGTCGTTGTTCTTGTCAGGATCTTCCATCATGGCCTTGGTTGCCACGCTTGTCGCCAATCCGTCAAACCCTGTTCTGAGCCGGGCCCTCGCCGAGAAGGCCACCGAAGCCGTCGCGTCCTCGCGCCTCTACTGGCTGGCCGACGGGATCGCCTGCGACATACCCCTTCCCGATGGCACTGATCCGATCGAGGCCGAACGCGCCCTGCGGCAGGCGCTGGAGGGGCAGCCCGTCGATGTCGCGGTCCAGGATGCCGATACCCGCCGCAAGTCCTTCCTGATCGCCGACATGGATTCGACGATGATCGGCCAGGAATGCATCGACGAACTGGCAGCCGAGGTCGGTCTGAAGGACAAGGTCTCCCAGATCACGGCCCGCGCCATGAACGGCGAGATCGCTTTCGAACCGGCCCTGCGCGAACGTGTGGCGCTGTTGAAGGGCTTGCCGATCTCGGTCGTCGGCGAGGTCATTGAAAAGCGCATTACGCTGACGCCGGGCGGCAAGGAACTGATTGCGACGATGAAGGCGAAAGGCGGCTACACCGCACTCGTCTCCGGTGGCTTCACCGTCTTTACCGGACCGATCGCCACCATGCTCGGTTTCGATGAGAACCGCGCCAACATCTTGATCGAGCAGGACGGCGTCCTGACCGGCGAGGTTGCCGAACCGATCCTCGGCAAGCAGGCCAAGGTGGATTCCCTGCTCGACATCGCAGGCCGCCTCGGCGTCAGCCCGAACGAGACAATTGCCGTCGGCGACGGCGCCAACGATCTGGGCATGCTCGGCATCGCCGGCTCCGGCGTCGCTTTGCATGCCAAGCCGGCCGTAGCCGCCGAGGCGAAGATCCGCATCGACCACGGCGATCTCACCGCGCTTCTCTATCTGCAGGGCTACCGCAAGTCGGACTTCGTGACCGAATAAGGGTTGATCATGCTGATCGTCGAGACGGAGAGGCTGATCCTGCGCAACTGGCAGGACGAGGATCGCAACCTGTTCTACGAGATCAACCGCGACGAAAAGGTCATGGAGTTCTTCCCGCTCCGCCGCAGCCATGCCGAATGCGACATCCTGTTCGACCGGAACCGGGACATGATCAGCGAAACGGGTCTTGGCTTCTACGCGCTGACCGATCGTGTAACCAACGAAGCGATGGGCTTCTGCGGCCTCTCACCCGTGGACCTTCCCGGCATCCTGCCCGAGGGAGCAATCGAGATCGGCTGGCGGCTGGCCACCCGCTTCTGGGGTCGAGGCTACGTTACCGAAGCGGCATCTCGACTGATTGAATACGCGCGCGCCGACCTCCGCTTACCCGACGTCCATGCCTTTGCCGTGGACCGCAATCATCGCTCGATCGCTGTCACGCAAAGGATCGGCATGCAGCGTCTGATTGGCCAGGATTTCGATCATCCCAAGGTCCCCGAAACGCATCCGCACCTGAAGCGGCATGTATTGTTCAGAACACAGTTCGAATCCATCGAGATCCGAACAAGGTGATATTCCTAATTTACTGAGACTTAAAATGTATCTGCTACGAACTTCCGTATGCAGAAGATGTTCTCCGCGCATGTCGCGGCACCGATTGCGAACCTTTACGACCGCTTCCTGCGCCTTGGTGAAGGTGACCAGACGGCGGAAGAGGCAGAGCGTATCCGCGCAGTCCGACTGTCGGTCGTCGGTACCAGCACGCCGTGGATGATGGTGGCCAACCTCTGCAACGCAGTCCTGACAGTCTTTGCCTTTTACGGCAGCCCGTCCGCGACCGAAGTCTATGTGATCTGCGGCCTGATCCTGACTGTCGTGGCCTTTACAACCCTTTCCTGGTGGCGCAATCGCAAACGCGGCATGCGCGAGCGGGCCAGCCTGCGCGGGACAGTTCGCGCGGTCATTTATGCCGCGGTCCTGAGCGGCCTCTGGGCAGCCCTTGATGTGGCCGCCTACCACACAGCCGACGAAACACAACGCATGGTCCTGATCGCGCTCACAGTCGGCATGGCCGGCGGCGGCGGCTTCGCCCTGGCGACCATCCCGCCGGCATCGATCGTCTTTTGCGGCACCGTTGCCGTCGGGGCTGCGATCGCCCTCTCCCGCGATCCGACCATCGTCGGCGCCTATCTCTTCGTCCTCTACCTGATCTTCGCCGCGATCATCATCCGCTCGTCGCTCGCGGTCTGCCGAAGTCTCACGGAGCGCGTCCGGGCCAAACTTGCAGCCGACGAACAGCGAGACGTCATCAATCTCTTGCTGAACGACTTCGAAGAGAATGCGGCGGACTGGTTGTGGGGCACCGACGAAGATATCAACCTGGTTCGCGCCTCCAACCGTTTCTACGAACAGATGCAGGTCCCCGAAGCCATGGTGATCGGCAAGCCGCTCGCCGCGGTCATGCCCTTCGCCGCCGTCGGGATCGAGGGCATGGACTGCAGGGAGAACTTCATCACCTGTCTGGAGACGAGACAGTCCTTCCGTGATCAGGATATCTGTGTCGAACTGGGAGGGGAACTGGCGATCTGGTCCTTGACGGCAAAGGCAATACAGGACGAGGAAGGGCAGTTCTGCGGCTATCGCGGAGTAGCTCGCGATGTCACGGCAAGCCGCGAAAGCCGTCTGCGCATCGAACACATGGCCCGGCATGATCCGTTGACGGAAGTCGGCAACCGGGTTCTCCTTTCCGAAGATTTCGAACGCGCGGTATCGCGTTATCAGCGCTTCGGCGACCCTTTCTCGGTCCTGCTGCTGGATCTCGATCGTTTCAAGCACATCAACGACAATTTCGGCCATGCCGGCGGCGACGAACTGCTGCGCGCCATTGCCAGCATTCTGAGCCAGATCCGCGGCGAGACCGACACGCTGGCGCGCATTGGCGGCGACGAATTTGCGATCCTCCATATGTCTGGCGACGATCCGCAAAGCGCTGCGGGCCTCGCCTCCCGCATCATCGAAAAGCTTGGCAAACCGATCAGTCTTGGCTGCGGCACGGCCCATGTCGGCGTCAGCATCGGCATCGCCTGCGCCCCGATCGACGGCACCGATCCGGACCAGTTGATGCGCAACGCCGATCTTGCCCTTTATCGGGCCAAGACAGACGGACGCAACCGTTACCGCTTCTTCGATAGCTCGCTGGATGCCGCTGCGCGACGCCGCAATCTGATCGAACAGGAACTGGCGCTCGCAGTCGCGCAGGAGAGCCTGACCGTCAACTTCCAGCCGCTCGTCGACGCCCAGAGCCGGCAGGTGGTCTGTGCCGAGGCATTGCTGCGCTGGAACCATCCGACGCTCGGCCCCATCAGCCCTGGCGAATTCATCCCGATCGCCGAAGAATCCGGCCAGATCGGCGCAATCGGCAGCTGGGTTCTGCGGCAGGCCTGCAAGCACGCCGTCAACTGGCCGGACCACATCCGCGTGGCAGTCAATCTGTCCTCACGCCAGTTTCTGAGCCCGGGGCTCTTGCCACTCGTTGAAGGCGCGCTGAAGCAGAACCGCCTGCCCGCTCACCGTCTCGAACTGGAGGTGACGGAAAGTCTGCTGATGGAAACCACGATCGGGGTCGAACAGACCCTTGCCTCCCTTGCAAGGCTCGGGCTTCGCATAGCGCTCGATGACTTCGGCACGGGCTTCTCATCCTTGAGCTACCTGCGCCAGTATCGCTTTGACAAATTGAAGATCGACCAGTCGTTCATATCCGACCTTGAGACCAATGCCGACAGCCGCGCCATCGTCGACTCCGTCATTCGCCTGGCGCGCGATCTGCGCATGAGCGTCGCCGCAGAAGGGGTCGAAACCCGGGGTCAGTTCGACCTGCTTCGGCAAATGAGCTGCGGCGAGATCCAGGGCTTCCTCGCCGGCCGACCGATGCCGGTCGACCAGTTCGAGGAATATCTGAGGCAGAACAGCACCTCGGTCGAGAGGCTCTACGCCTGAGCTATTCCAGCGGGACCGCCACGAGACGAAGATTGCCGTCCTTGTCGGCGATCATCAGATAGCCGCTGCGACGCCCCTCGCCTTTGATGTTGGTGAGCTTTTCCGCAACCTGCTGCGGCGTCTTCATGAATTCCTGGGCGACCTCCACGATCACCTCGCCGACCTTCAGCCCCTTGCCTTCGGCCTTGGAGCCGGGAAGCACGCGGGTGATGAGAACGCCTTCGACACCTTCGGCAATCGAGAAGCTCAGACGGTTCGCATCGGTAAGTGCTGTCAACTCCACACCGATCAAGCCTTCCGTCACGGGCGCGCTCTGCTGTGCCTGATCGGGCGCAGCCGGAGGCTCGCCCTGCTCGTTTCCGTCAGGGGCCTCCTCGTCGGCCGGAGGCTCTGCAGGCGCCTGTTGATCGCCATCGGGTGCCGTGCCCTCCTCATTGGGCTCGACGGTGGTTTCGGGATCCGTCTCGTTGCTTGCGACCTCGTCATCATCAAGACGCCCAAGGGTCACCTTCACCGACTGCTCCTGCCCGTCCCGCAGAATCACGACGTCGAGCGGTTCACCGATCGGACTTTCGGCAACGATACGGGTCAGGTCGCGTGTTTCGGAAATCGCCCGTCCATTGAAGGTGGTGATGATGTCACCGACCTTGATCGGCCCGTTGGCGACAGGGCCACCCTCGACGATGCCGCTGATCAGCGCGCCGCGGGCTCGGTCGATCTTCAGGCTCTGCGCCACCTCGTCGGAAACCGGCTGGATGCGAACGCCGAGCCAGCCACGACGCGTTTCGCCGAACTCGATCAATTGATTGACGATGTTTTCAGCCAATTCCGTCGGCACGGCAAAGCCGATGCCGATCGAGCCGCCGCTCGGCGATATAATCGCGGTGTTGATGCCGATGACCTCGCCGTTCATGTTGAACAACGGTCCACCGGAATTCCCCTTGTTGATCGCCGCATCCGTCTGGATGAAGTTGTCATAGGGGCCGGCATTGATGTTGCGGCCGCTTGCCGAGATGATGCCGACGGTCACCGAGCCCCCGAGGCCGAACGGATTGCCGATGGCCATGACCCAGTCGCCGATTCGCATTGTCTTGGAATCGCCAAACTTCACCGATGTCAGCGGCTGCGGCGGCTCGACCTTGAGAACGGAAAGGTCGGTCTTCGTGTCGGTGCCGACCAGCGTCGCCTTGAGCTTCGAACCGTCGGAGAAAATGACCTCGATGTCATCGGCGTTTTCGATCACGTGATTGTTGGTGACGATGAAACCAGTCGGGTCGATCACAAAGCCGGACCCCAGTGAATTCACCTTGTTGTTGGTCCCGCCACCTTCGCGATTCCGATAGAAATCCTCGAACAATTCCTGAAAGGGCGAGCCCTCCGGAACCTGCGGAAGCGGACCATCGCCCTCGTCGGCAACGCTTTGCGACGTCGAGATATTGACAACGGCGCCCAGCAGGCCGCCTGCGAGATCGGCAACGGATTGAGGTCCTTGCTGGGCGACCACCGGGTTCGGTGCACTCACGGTCCCGACGATCAGGGCCGTCCCCGTGAGAAGCGCCGATAGAATCATTCGCGACGCGCGGGCAGGTTTCATCATCGGCTTCCTCACTGGCTTGTCTGGGGTCGTAGTGAACATAAGGCGGAATGGGCTGAGGGAAAATCACAATTGCCGGAAGAGATCTAACCTCGACTTGCGACCAGATCTTGTCAGCCGCGCACCCACCACGCGATTGCCACGCCCGTGGTAATCGCGGTGAGGCCGAGCAGACGCAGCTGATCCTCCGGGATCTGCGGCAGGAGCCGGGCCATGCGCACAAGAAAACGAGGGGCCAGCGCATAGGCCAGCCCCTCGATGATCATGAATATGGCGATCCCTGCGAGCAGGTCGTCCATGGTGTCAGTTGCCGGCAGGCGCCGGCGGCGTAGCCGGTTGCGGGGCAACCGCTGGTGCGGGTGTCGGTGTCGCCGAGTTGCCCGTGCCTGCTCCGCTGTTGAAGAAGCGGAAGAAGTCGCTGTCGGGCGACAGCACCATCGTCGTGCCCTGGTTGCTCATGGATGCAACATAGGCGCGCATCGAGCGATAGAATTCGAAGAAGCTCGGATCCCGCTGGAACGCATCAGCGAAGATGTTGTTTCGCTGGGCATCGCCCTCACCGCGCAGGATTTCCGAATCGCGCTGCGCTTCGGCCTGGAGTTCGACGACCTGACGGTCGGCGATAGCCCGGCGACGCTGGCTTTCTTCGTTACCGCGGGCGCGGATGAATTCTGCTTCGGCCAAACGCTCAGCCTTCATCCGCTCGAAGGTCTGCTGCGAGACTTCCTGCGTCAGGTCGGTACGACGAATGCGAACGTCAGTGACCTGCAGACCGAGGCTTTCAGCCGCCGCCTGGAGATCGTTGCGAACGTCGGACATCATCGAACCACGCTCTTCGGAAAGCGCCGCATCGAAGTTCCGCAAACCGTAGACGCGGCGGAGCGCTGCATCGAGACGGGTGCGAAGACGCGATTCGGCAGCTTCGCGGTCCGCCGACACCGTTTCACGGAAACGGCGGGCATCGCTGATGCGATAGACGGCAAATGCATCGACTTCATAAAACGCACCGCCGCGGACCTGAACACGGATGTCAGGCAGATCGAAGCGAAGCGCGCGATCCTCGACATACTGGACACGATCAGCATCGATGAAGGCAAAGGGCAGCTTGAAATAGATGCCCGGCTCGCTCTTCACGTCCTGGATCTGACCGAAGCGCAGAACGATCGCCTGTTCACGCTCGTTGACCACGAAGATCGACGAGTAGACGAAGAACAATGCGACGCCGAGGGCGACGAGGAAATAGGGAAGACGGTTCTGCATGTCAGTTCCCTCCCGTCGTAGACTGGCCGGTCGTTTGGTTGCCCGGCTGGCGCATGAGTTCATTGAGCGGCAGGTACGGTACGACACCCTGCTGATCGCCCATGATCACCTTGTTCGAATTGCGCAGGACGTTCTCCATGGTCTCCAGGTAGATACGCTGGCGCGTCACATCAGGCGCCTTCACATATTCGTCGTAGATCGAAATGAAGCGCTGCGCCTCACCCTCTGCTTCCTTGACGACCTGATCCTTGTAGGCGGCTGCCTCTTCGCGGATCTGTGCTGCCTGGCCTCGGGCCTGACCGAGACGCTGGTTGGCGTACTGGTTGGCTTCTTCGACGAAACGATCTTCATCCTGCTGGGCACGCTGCACTTCTTCGAAGGCTTCGGCCACTTCACGCGGCGGTGCCGCATCTTCGATCGGAACCGCGTTGATCGCGATGCCGGCGCCATAGGTGTCCATGGTACCCTGGATGATGTCGCGAACCTGCGTCGAGATCTCTTCGCGGTTGTCGCGGAAGACGTCCTGGGCAGGACGACGACCGACCACCTCACGCATGGCGCTTTCGGACACCTGCTGCAGTGTCTGCGTCGGATCTTCGAGGTTGAACAGATAGGACTGCGGATCCGACACGGTGTAGAGCACCGAGAACTGGACGCTTACGATGTTCTGATCGCCGCTGAGCATCAGGCCGGCGCCGGGATTGTTCGATGTAGGGCGGCTGCCGACGTTCTGCTGCTGTTCGGTGACCTTGACGATCTCGACCGCTTCGATCGGCCAGAGATGGAAATGCAGGCCCGGCATCGCAATTTCTTCCTTCGGCTTACCGAAGCGAAGTTCCACGCCGCGCTCGTCCGGCTGAACCGTATAGACGGCCTGCATCGCCCAGAAGGCGACCAGCACGATACCGACGATCACAAATGCACCGCCGTTGAACCCGCCGGGCACGATGTTTTTCAGTCGATCCTGACCTCGGCGGATCAGATCCTCCAGATCCGGGGGCTGGTTGCCGCCACCGCCGCCGCCGCCGTTTCCACGTGGTCGGTTTGGCCCCTGCCCCCAGGGGCCCTGATTGTTACCGCCGCCACCGCCGCCGCCCCAAGGACCGCCGCCGCCGCCGTTTTGATTGCTCCAGGGCATCAATACCTCTTTGCTGTAAAAGCTCCCAAGTCCCCCGCCCGCTGATCGATCGACCGACATGCATGAGGTTCCAGAGGGTTATAGGTATCGAAGCCCCCGCTTTCAACGCGAGGGGCCCAACTTCTTCTTCGGAAAGGGCAAATTTTGCGTTATCGGGCATCCCTGCGACGGTATATCGCGTAGCGCGTGGGGTAATTGTCCTTCTCGCCGGGCGGAACGTCGATTTCCTCGACACATTCGAACGTCGCAGGATCGATCGTCGGGAATGAGGTATCTCCGTCGACGACCGTCTCGACATGGGTCACATGCAGGAGATCGGAAAACCCCAGTGCCTGGCGGTAAATCTCGCCACCACCAACGACACACACCTCGTCCACACCGAGCTCGGCCGCAATTGCCCTGCCCCGTTCAAGGGCTTCGTCCAGGCTCGTCACGGTTTCAACGCCGGGCATGTCGAAGTCCTGACTGCGGCTGACGATAATATGCGGCCGCCCTGGCAGCGGCTTCGACCCGACCGATTCGAAGGTCTTGCGTCCCATCACCAGCGGCTTGCCCATGCTGAGCGCCTTGAAGCGTTTCAGATCCGCCGAGAGCTTCCACGGCATGTCGCCGTCGCGGCCGATGATCCCGTTCTGCGACACGGCAACGATGATGACGGTCTTGATGTCAGCCATGTCCAACCTGTTTCACCACACCGTCAGACGGCGATAGGCGCCTTGATGCTTGCATCGGCCTCGTAGCCGATCAAGTTGAAGTCGTCATCCGCGAAGGAAAACAGGTCCTTGACGCCGGGATTGAGCTTCATGACCGGCAGCGCCTTCGGCGTGCGCGTCAGCTGCAGCTTCGCCTGATCGAAATGATTGGCGTAGAGATGGGCATCGCCCAGCGTATGAACGAAATCACCCGGTTCCAGACCGGTCACCTGCGCAATCATCAGCGTCAGCAGCGCGTAGGAGGCGATGTTGAAGGGAACGCCGAGGAAGATGTCGGCCGAGCGCTGGTAGAGCTGGCAGGAAAGGCGGCCGTCGGCCACATAGAACTGGAAGAGGCAGTGACAGGGCGGCAATGCCATCTCGTCGACCAGCGCCGGATTCCAGGCCGTGACGATGTGGCGGCGCGAGTTCGGGTTTGTCTTGATGCTCTCGACGAGCTTTGCCATCTGGTCGATATGCCCGCCGTCATAATTAGGCCAGGAGCGCCACTGGGCACCATAGACGGGACCGAGGTCGCCATTTTCGTCGGCCCACTCATCCCAGATGCTGACGCCGTTTTCCTTCAGGTAGCCGATATTCGTATCGCCCTTCAGGAACCAGAGCAGCTCGTGAATGATCGACTTCAGATGCAAGCGCTTCGTCGTGATGACCGGAAAACCTTCCGCCAGATCAAAGCGCATCTGGTAACCGAACACGGAGCGGGTGCCGGTTCCCGTGCGGTCACCGCGATCGCTGCCGGTTTCCAAAACGTGGCGCAGAAGGTCGTGATACTGGTGCATGGGTCCATTCATCGAGTCGTTGACGATGTCACCTTATCGCTGCCGGAGCCCCGAACCAATGCGGTTTCATGGATTTTCCCCGTCGGCGCGGCATAATCCGCGTTCCGGTCCGTTCGCCCTCTTTTCATCGGGATCGGAAACACCTATATCTCCTTTGCCGGGGCTTGCTCCGGCTATGGCAATAAACGGTCGGTGTAATAAACCTATTGGACCCGGGGGCGGTACCCGGCGCCTCCACCAAAAACCGGTCGGATCTGATATCTTTTCAGACCGGCTTTTGATGGGGGCGAAATAGGATCGACAAGGGCGTAAAGATCGAACTTTTGCTCGGCATGATACCGCCGTTATCGGGTCACAAGTGTAGTTGCAAACGACAACAACGCTAAGGGTTACGCTCTCGCTGCCTAATGGCGGTGCGGGAAACCCGCTCTAAGTCCTTAGGGTTAGCCCCTTAAGGCGGGGTCCGAAGGCACCTGGCAACAGAAGCCTTCACCTACCTCCTACGCACAAATAACCCTCAGTCTTTCCCCATGACTTTGCTTCGGATTTCGCTGCTACCAGCAGGCAGAGATTTGATGTACATTGCGCGAACCAGTTTCACGCGCCGGGGCTTTTCCGCGCCGCCGCGTCGTGGCATAAGCCGCTGAAAATCGGCATGATAACGAAAGCAGGGATCTGATGGGGCACGACCATATTCGCTACGACATTCTGGCCCAGGACGCACTCCGTGGCGTCATCCGCAAGGTCTTGGCCGAGGTTGCCGCGACGGGGCGCCTGCCGGGTGACCATCACTTCTTCATCACCTTCCTGACCGGCGCGCCGGGCGTACGGATCTCCCAGCATCTCAAGGCGAAATATGCCGAGCAGATGACGATCGTTGTCCAGCACCAGTTCTGGGACCTGAAGGTAACCGACAGCCTCTTCGAGATCGGCCTCTCTTTCTCCGACACACCGGAAAAGCTCGTGGTGCCCTTCAACGCCATCCGTGGATTCTACGACCCCTCCGTGAACTTCGAACTCGAATTCGACGTGCCGCTGGTCGACGAGGAGGAAGGCGAGGCCGAGATCACCGCCTACCCGCTGGAAGCCGTCGCCAAGACGGAAGAGACGGAAGCCGGAAAGACGGAAGAAAAGAAGGAAGGCTCCGTCGTTTCACTCGACGCTTTCCGCAAGAAGCAGTGAAGACATGACGAACGGCCGGGCCCCTGCCCGGCCTTTTCCGTGGAGTTGAGACCATGGCCGACATCGTCAATCTCCGTCAGTTCCGCAAGGCGAAAGCCCGCGACGAGCGGGAGAGCGTGGCCGAACAGAACCGCATCAGCCATGGCAGAACCAAAGCGGAAAAATCGCTGACCAAGGCACGCAACGACAAGGCAGCCCGGCAGCACGAACAGGGGCGGATCGAGAAGCCCGAGCAGGATTGATCCGAAAAGATGCCTGGGCGCATCGGGACGGCCATACCTCGAACATCCAGACGGTGACCGCCATGATCCGCAAACGCTCGATCACCCTGCACGGACACCGCACCAGTTTTTCGGTCGAAGATCCCTTCCTCGACGAGTTGAAGACCATCGCCAGGAAACGCGGTTTGAGCTTTGCTGCCCTGATCGCCGAAATCGACGAAAGCCGGCCGCTCGACTCGAACCTCTCCTCTGCCCTCCGCCTGTTCGTGTTGCGAGAGTTCAAGCAGGCGGTTGAGGAGGCGGAGGAGAAGGTCTTGGAACGACCGGCAGAGGCGAACGTCCAACGCAATCCGGTCAGTTGACCCCAGGCAGTCCCTCGAACCGCATCTCTGGCAAGGGCTGACGGATCACGCGCTCTTCCGGTGCGACCGGCAAAACTGGTGCAACGGGCACCGTGTCCGTCGTCAGGGGCTCCACCGGTGTGGCCGCCGGCGCCTCAGGTTGAGCAACTGCTTCGGCCTCTTGCGCAGCCTGGGCTTCCGCTTCCGCTTCCGCCTTGAGCCGCGCTTCCTCTTCCAGCCGCAGGCGTTCCGCTTCTGCCCGCGCCCGCTCTTCGGCACGCGACCGCGCAAGTGCCGCCTCACGCCTCAGCCTCTGTTTTTCGAGAACGCTTGCCTGCAGCGCCTCAACCCTCCGCCGCTCGGCCTCGAAGGCGCGCAGAGAGACAAAATTGGTAAGTTCTGTAACGTCAAGTGACTGACTGGGCGAGAGCGCGTCACCCCGGAAGAGAAGCCGGAAATTCGGCTCTCCCCCCTCCATGGCGGCCTCTCCGGCGTTCAGGGCGACACCGATTTCCCCGTCGAGCACGCCGGATCGCAGATCGAGCCTGAGCGCACCGTCGAGCTTGGCCGCATCCGCCTGGTGGCTCGCCGCCTGAATGCGCAGCGTACCGTCTGACAAGGCAAAGGGCAGGACCAATCCCCTCAGTTCCGTTCGGCCATCCTCGATCAGACGATCGGTGATATCCCGAACCTTGTCCTCACTGATCTCCGTTCCCAAAGCATCCACCTCGGCAATAAGTGCCGGCATGATGTCGAGCTGCAGCCGGTCGAGCGTGAGGCTGTTGAACCGCGCCTCGCCAGAGCCACTGGCCGTACCGATCAACTCAGCCGGCGTCTTACCGGCGCTTTCGACAACCAGCGTCACATCCATGCGCCCGGCGGGCGTTTCGGCCTCGGTCATTCCGCGTCCGATGCGAAGTGAATTGACCGTTCTCAGCACATCGCCCCCCTCGAGATCGAGGCGGGCTTGCAGGAAGCCGTTTCCGTCGGTGTTGGCCACCGAGAACCGACCCTTGGCCTTGCCGCCTAGCCAGTCACCAGCAATGTCATCGAAGCTTAGTTCACCGGCCTTGTTGCGCAGCGTTCCGGACACATCCGTCATGGCCTCTGCCGCACCTGGCCAGAATTGCTTGACGGTCAGGCCGAGATCGAGATCGAAGGGCAAGCTGACGACGCCAAGAGCCGCCTCCGACAAGGCGCCATCAACCGGATCCGTGAGCGGGCCGATCATGGTCGCCGCAAGCCAGTCGAGATCGAGTTGATCGAGGCTCACGGTGCCGGCAATCGACGGAACGGATCCCGTCAGGTTCACCTGCCCCTCAGCCTCGACCGTTTGTCCACCGATCGTCCCCGTCATGCTTTCGATCGCAAGCTGATCATCGCCAAGCGAGAATTGCGTCTCTCCTTTGAGCGGCAGACCGGTTGCCGCGTCGGGAAGGCTGAGACCAAGCGCCATCAGATAGGGGCCGATGTCCTGGCTATCGAGCTGCAAATCCCACTTGCCATCCAGCATGCCAGGCGTGTCCATAGCCGTCAGCTGCGCCGTTGCCTCGAGCGTGGTGACAGGCCCGGCAAAACTGACGACGGCATCGGCATTGCCTTCACCTGCGGCATTCACCGTCAAGGTCAAGACACCACCTTCACCGGTGGTCCAAGGCAGCGGATCAAAACCTGCCTGCCCGAGCAGGACCTGTGCCTCTTCGTTCTCCAGCCGGATTTCTACACTGCGTTGCCCGCCGCCCAAAAACGCAGAGATCTCGTCAGCCTCGGCTGTCGCGGCAAGCGCTGTCTGGTTGACGCGGCCAGTCAGGCCGAGCGTCATGGCACCCGCCTCCGTCACCTGCAACCTGCCCTTGACGTCAGTGTCGGCATACCATTGCGCGCTCTGGGCCAAGCGATCGACGAGAGCGTTGGCCGGCAGGCGTTCCCGCAGCAGTGCAAGGAACGGGCCTGGGTCGTCAGAGACGAAACCGATCTCCGCTTCACCTACTGGAGTAGTCTCTGTCTCTCTCAGCGCACCGCTCACCCGGATCGCGCTGCCCGCAACGCTACCCAGATTGAACCGCTCGATCGAAAGCTGCCCCGCCTCGTAGGTGGCGATCGCTTCGACATCTTCCGCGCTGACACCGAACGCGCGCAGGGTGCCGAGCTTCAGACGGGTCGCGACCCGTTCGGCGAGCAGCCGCTGTTCGGCATCCTCGCCAACGACCAGGGCGACGATCGCCCGAGCCGCATCGAGATCAAGACCGTCTCCCGTCAGATCGATGGAGAGGCTCGCCGCTTGACCGATGGGCGATTCTCGCTCGATCCTTCCCTTCAGAGGCTCCGCGCCGATCGCAAGCTCCAGGTTTTCGAACCGTTGCAGTTCGGGCGTCAGATTGACCGAGGCCGAAAATCCGGCCGAGGAAAGGCCTCGGATCGACGGATCGACGCGCCCCGCAATCCAAGTGGCGAGGCCTGACGGCTGGGTTGATGCGATCAGGAGATTACCTTCGAAAGATGGCGTGCCAACGAGCGTCAGCCGGCCGCTCGCCTCGACCTGAGTGCGGCCCGGCAAAAGGCCGACGGCCTTTTCCACGGCCCAGCCGTTGCCTGCGGGGCGGACGTCGAGCTGCAGGTCGCGAAACACGGTATCGCCCGCGACAATCGCCGGCAGGCGCAGCGTGGCACGTCCCGGAACCTTGGGGATCGGGATCTCTGCAGCGCTGGCGAGCAAGAGCGCCAGGCGCTGCTGGACGGACACGCTGCCATTGCGCGAGGTCTTGGCCCGGCTGCCATCGGCCGCCAGCCTGTTGACGTCGACCTGCTGGCCCTCGGCCGTCAGCAGGAACTCCGGATTGGCACCGGTGTCGAGCTTGGCTTCGCCCGAGATCACATAAGGGTCGACGACCTCGCCGAGTTCAAGGCGGTAGCTCGGAACCGTGATGCTGTCATTGGCAAGCTTGAACTCGCCCCGCATCCGCGGTGCAGGCACAGGTGTCTGCCCCGGCTCCAGCGCCTCAGCCGGTGTCGCGACTTTCCAGGTGGACGAGAAGCTTCCTGCATACTGCGGCTTTCCCTCTTCCAGCGCCAGTTCGCCTTCGAGCATCAGGTCGAAGGGACGCGCTTCAGGTTCGATCCGCAGACGAAGCGGCAGGGCAACGCCTGAGACTTCCGAGGTCGTCAGACCGAACTGCGCCGCTTCTCCGTCCAATACGGCCCTGCCCTCGACCGACCAGGGGCCCGCAAGCGTTCGCGCCGAAAGAGCAGCGTCCAACTCGGTGAGCATGCGATTGCGCCCCGACTGCTCGTCGATGAACTCGACACTACCGCCGGTGACGGAGACCTTCTCCAGAACGACCGTGCGCGCCGGAATGCTGGGTCTGCTGCCGCGCAACCAGTCAAGCGTCCCATCAGGCAAAAGCCGGATACGCGCCTTCGGCTCCTCGATGCGCATGTCGAAGATGCGCGCCTCGCCAGACAGGAAGGGCGCGAGTTCCGCATCGAGCGAGAAGCGGGCGATCCTGACGAGCGGCGTACCGTCCACGTCGGTCCCGACAGTGACATCCTCCATGGTGACGGACGGGAACGGTAGGAGCCGTGCCGAAACCTCGCCATTGACCACGACCTTCTTGCCGAGCAACTGGCTCGCCTGATCCTCGAAGTCACGGCGGAAATTGGTCCAATCGACGAACAACGGCGCAAGCAGCGCTGCAAAAAGCGCAACCACGAGCAGGCCGCCAAGCGTTACCAGTATGCGTCCGAGCACCGAATGCTACTCCCTTGATTACGGCCCGAAGGTAACGCAATTCACCGCAGGGGCAACCCGCAAGCTCTTGCAGTCACAGCCGAAAGATCTTGCCGGGATTGAAGATATTGTCAGGATCGAGCCCAGCCTTGACGGCGCGCATCGCCGGCAGTGCGGAGGCCAGTTCCTGCTCCAGATAGCTGATCTTGCCCTGTCCGACCCCATGTTCGCCGGTGCAGGTGCCTTCCATGGCAAGCGCCCGCCCGTTCAGCCGCTCCAGAAAGGCTTCGGCGTTCTCGACATCAGCGGCGTCCTTGTCGTTGAACAACAGCAGGACGTGGAAATTGCCATCTCCGGCATGACCGACAATCGGGGCCAGAAAGCCATGTTCGCGAATATCAGCCTGCGTCGCGGTCACGCATTCCGCGAGACGCGAAATCGGCACGCAAACATCCGTCGACAGGGCCGAAAGTTCCGGCGCCAGTGCCCGGCTTGCCCAATAGGCATTGTGGCGCGCCTTCCAAAGCTGATTTCGCTCTTCCGCATTGGCGGTATAGGCAAATTCTCCACCGCCGAACTCGGCCGCGATCTCGCCGAACTGTTCGGCCTGGAGCGCCACCGTCTCTTCCGTGCCATGGAACTCGACGAACAAGGTCGGACGCTCGGCATAGGAAAGCTTCGAATAAGCGTTGCAGGCGCGGATCTGCATCTCGTCCAGGAGTTCGATGCGCGCCACGGGGATGCCCATCTGGATCGTCATGATCACGGCATTGCAGGCGTCTTCGAGCGTCGGGAAAGCCACGACACCGCCGCTGATCTTCGCCGGAATGCCTTGGAGCCTGAGCGTAACCGAGGTGATCACCCCGAGCGTGCCTTCCGAACCGACGAACAGCCGCGTCAGATCATAGCCGGCCGAGGACTTGCGGGCCCGCTGCGCGGTGCGGATCTCCTCACCATCGGCCGTCACCACCGTCAGCGCCAGCACATTGTCCTTCATCGTGCCATAACGCACCGCATTGGTACCGGATGCACGCGTTGCAGCCATGCCGCCGAGCGACGCATTCGCGCCCGGATCGATGGGGAAGAAGAGACCGGTGTCGCGCAGATAGGTGTTGAGATCCTCACGCGTCACGCCCGGCTCGACCGTGCAGTCCAAATCTTCGGCATTGACCGCGAGGATCCGGTTCATGCGGCTGAAATCGATCGATATGCCGCCGCAAGGTGCGTTCACCTGCCCCTCCAGAGAGGAGCCCGTGCCGAAGGGCACGACCGGCACGCGATGCGTGGCGCAGATCCGCACGACCTCTCGAACATCCTCGCTGCTTTCGGCGAAGACGACCCCATCCGGTCGTTGTGACGGCAGATAGGTGGTGGTGTGGCTGTGCTGGTCGCGAAACGACTGACCTGTCTGGAAGCGCTCCCCGAAACGCTGCTTGAGGAGCGGCAAGGCCAGAGCGATGCCTTCTTCATTGCGTTTGCCGTCGATCACATCCTTGCGGGCCATCCGCGACCTCCCGAATAATAGCCTTGGGACGCACCGGGAAATCGGTGCGTCCCTGCTATGGGATAGGGCTCGGAGATTGTCCAGTCGTCAGACAGCCGCACAGGCACGCTCTTCCTGTTACTCGGCCGCAACCCTCGGCGGCACGCCGCGATCATTGGCGATCTTCAGCGTGGCATCCTCGAGTTCCGTCTTCAGGCGCGCCTCTTCCTGGGCATGCGGCTTGGAGAAGCGGGCAAGCAGGAGATAGGCGACCGGCGTGATGTAGAGCGTCACGAGGGTCGCAAAGCCGAGACCGCCGACGATCACCCAACCGAGCGCGATGCGCGCCTCCGCACCGGCGCCCTGCGCCAGCACCAGCGGCACGCCACCGAGCACGGTTGCAATCATCGTCATCATCACGGGACGAAGACGGATGGTGCAGGCCGTTTCGATCGCCTCGCGAACGGATAGCCCCCTGTCACGCAACTGGTTGGCAAATTCGACGATCAGGATGCCGTTTTTCGCCATGACGCCAACGAGTAGCACAAGGCCGATCTGACTATAGACGTTCAGCGTCGAGCCAGTGACAACAAGCGCAAAGACGGCACAGGCAAGCCCGAGCGGCACCGTCGCCATGATGATCAGCGAAGACACAACGCTTTCGAACTGCGCGGCGAGCACCAGGAAAATGATCGCGATCGCGAAGCCGAAGGTCAGCGCCATGCCATAGCTGTTCTCCTCCAGCGTCGCCGCTTCGGACAGCGGGATCAGGCGCGAGCCTGGCGGCAGCAAAGGCTGCGCAATCTGTGTCACCATCTCGACAGCATCTCCGAGCGCAACGCCGTCGCCGAGGCCTGCCGAGAAGGACACCGAGGCGAGCTGCTGATCTCTGTTCAGCGTCGGCGAGACGGCATTCTCCTGGAGCGAGGCAATCGTCGACATCGGAACGACGCGACCGTCGGATGTAGTGAGGAAGATGTTTTCCAGATCCGTCGGGTCATTGATCGGCTGCGTGCTCGACACAAGGCGAACCGGGATCGAATTACCATCGACAAAGACATCGGTGACCGAACGTCCCTCGAGCAGCGCCTGCAACGACGTGCCGATGGCGCCGATATCTATGCCAAGATCGGAGGCCCGTTCGCGGTCGATCGTCACCGAGATCTGTGCCTGGGTCGGCTCATTGTCGAGACGCGGTGTCTGGAACTCCGGACGGTCACGCAACTGCTCGACGATCTGCAGTGCCGATGCCGTCAGCGTTTCATGGTTCGAACCAACGACCGCCATCTGCAGGCCGCTGCCGGCACCACGGATTCTGAGGCTGTTGGTCTGGAACACATTGCCACGCAGCGCCGGCACCAGAGCGGCGGCGGCGTTGACGTCCTGAACGATCTGGTTCTGACTGCGTTCACGCTCCGACCAGGGTGCCAGCGTTATCACCATGAAGGCGCTGTTGGATGAGCCCTGACCGGAGATCGAGAATATGCTGACAATCTCCCCGCTGTCACGGAGCGGCTTCAGGTTCTCCTCCACCCGCTGCACCTGATCACGCGTATAGGCAAGGCTCGACCCCTGCGGGGTGGAAAGCCGCATCAGCACAACCGAGCGGTCTTCGCGGGGCGTGATCTCGCTCTGGATTGACGTAAACGCGAGGTAGGCGGCGCCGGAGAACACCGCAGCAACGACGCAGACGATCAACGGATTTGAAAGGCAGGCCCGAAGCGTTTGGCCATAGAAGCCGGCAAAGCGCTTGCCGAACGCACCGAGCAATCCCCGGTCGTCATCGGCTTCCCGTTTGAGCATGCGCGATGCCATCATCGGACACAAGGTAAGCGCCGTGACCGACGAGAGCAGAACCGCAAAGGCCAGCACGAAGCCGAATTCGCGGAAGAGACCACCGAGCTGGCCCGGCAGGAAGGACAAAGGCACGAAGACTGCAGCGAGTGTGGCCGTGGTCGCAAGGACCGCAAAGAAAACTTCCTGTGTTCCGAGCACTGCAGCCGCGCGCGGCCCCATGCCCTCAGCCCGGCGGCGGACGATGTTTTCGAGAACGACGATCGCGTCGTCCACGACGAGGCCGGTCGCGAGAACGATTGCGAGCAGTGTGAGAATGTTGATCGAGAAGCCGACCATATAGATCGCAGCCAGCGTGCCGATCAGAGCGACGGGCATGGTGAGCGCCGGGATCAACGTCGCGCGCCAGTCGCGCAGGAACAGAAAGAGGACCACAAGCACGATCACGGCGGAGAGCCCGAGCGCGATCTCAACCTCGTGCAGAGCGCCCTGAATGAAGACCGCATCGTCGCTCGTGACGATTACCCGCGTACCCTCCGGCAGGGCGCTCGCCATGCCCTCGACGGCACCATGGACGCCGGCGGAGATGTTCAGCGTGTTGGACTGCGCCTGACGGATAATGCCGAGACCGACACCCTGCACACCATTGGAACGCAGCGAGGTCGAACCATCGTCGGGCCCGAGCGTCACGGTCGCCACGTCGCGCAACCGCACGCGCTCACCGATCAACACATTCTCGAAATCGTCGACGGTGGCGAGGCTGGCGGTCGCCCGCACAACGATGTCCTGCGTCTGTGATTCGAGCGAACCGGCGGGAACGTCGAGCGAGGAATTCTGCAATGCGGATGCAAGGCTGGCCACACTCAAGCCTCGGCTGGCGAGTGCCGCCTGGTTGACGTCAATGCGGAAAACCTTTTCCTGATCACCATAGATCTGGACGTCGGCGACGCCCTCGACGGCTGCCAGCCGGTCCGAGATCTCGTTGTCCACCAGCAGCGTCAGGTCTTCCATCGAGAGCGTGGTGGAGGTCACGGCAAGCCGCATGATCGGCTGCGAATCAGCGTCCGCCTTGACGATGCGCGGTTCGTCCGTGTCGTCGGGCAACTGGTTGCGCACCCGACCGAGCGCATCGCGCACGTCGTTTGCGGCGACTGCCAAGTCGACATTGTCGCTGAACTCCAGCGTCGTACGGCTCTCGCCGAACTGGGAGCGCGACGACATGGATTTGAGGCCGCTGACCCGGGCGACTGCGCCCTCGATGATGCGCGTCACCTCCTGGTCCATGGTCTGCGCGGAAGCACCATCATAGTCCGTGCTGACCGTGATGACAGGCTGGTCGACGTCAGGCAATTCGCGGATTTCGATGCCGGCAAGGGCAGCCAGACCTGCAACGACAAGCAGTGTATTCAGCACCGCCGCCAGAACCGGGCGGCGCACGAAAAGGGCGGTAAAGCTGCGCCCGGACTGTTCGGAACCGTTCTCACTCGCGCTCATCGAACAGCAACCTCCTCGGCATCGGCGCGGGTTTCGCCGGCAATTTCGACGGTCCCACCCTCACGCACACGCTGGAGCCCTTCGACGGCGACCACGTCGCCTTCCTTGAGCGGTGCTTCGACGAGGATTTGGTCAGAATTGCGCTGCACGATCGTCACGCGCGTCTTCACGGACTTGTTGTCGACAATTTGCCAGACGAAGGAGCCCTCACCGTCCCATTGCACCGCGAGCGGGTTTACGGCCGCATAGCTGTCACCGGGAAACCGCATCGCAACAGCAAACGACATGCCGGCGCGCAGCACATCGTCGGGATTGTCGATCTTGGCGCGAATGCGGATCGTGCGGCTCGCCTGATCCACGCGGCTATCGACCGCTTCGACCGTGCCTTGGAAAACCTGGCCTGGACGCGAGTCGGACTTGGCTTCGACCGGCATGCCCGGCCGCACGGCCGCGACGAAACGTTCGGGAGCCCAGAAATCGACGAGCAGCTGGCTGCGATTGTCGAGAGAGACGATGGCTGTCGTATTCGTGACATTGTCGCCGACACTGACGCCAACGATACCGATCACACCATCGATCGGCGCCACGATGTCGCGGCGCTTCAGGTTGAGTTCGGCGGTGGTCAATTGCAGCTGCGCCTGTTCTTCGGCAATTTGCGCGTCGAGCACGTCGAGCCGCGAGAAGCTCTGGAGATTGCGGTAGGATTCGGCCTTCTCCTTCGCACTGCGAAGCGCAACGGCCGCCTGATCGCGCAGGATGACCTGCTCCTCACGATCGAGCCGGGCGATGAGGTCACCCTTGCTGACCTTCTGGCCGGAAGACACGAGGATCTCGTCGAGGGTTCCGGACGCCTGCGGCATGACAGTCACCGCCTCGATCGCCTCCCCGTCGCCGATGGCGCTCAGGCGGTCGTTGACGACACCCATGGCGACTGGCTGTGTAGCCACGAGAATGGCCTGATTGCCGCCACCACGCCGGCTTCCTTGGCCCTGCCCCTGTCCACCGGACTGCGCCTGCTGCCCGCCCTGCCCCTGGCCCCGCTGTCCCTGCCCTTCACCTTCTGCCGTGCCCGACACGAGCGCCACGGCCGAAGCGGGCACCCCCATTGAAACGAGCGCCTGCCCCGCTCCGGGTGAAAAATAGACGAGGGAACAGAGACCGACGAAAAGAACGGCGAAACTGATGGCGAGTTGCTTCCAAACCGGCATGCAAGGCTCCAAAATGTAAAACGGAATGTCAGCGGTTAAGTATCGGGCGCAAACAGTCAGTGGCAATGCCAGAACGTCAAGCTTACTGATTTGTAATCTCGCGTCTTTTCACGCCGCCGTGATCCCGCAACCCCTGCATGCCGGGCGAAACCGTACGGACGGGAGCCTAGCACATCCCACAGCCTAAAGCCTAAAGCCTAAAGCCTAAAGCCTGCCGAAATCCGTGCGCAACACGGCGCAAGGAATAAAACCAGAACGCCGTCACTGGCCTTTCCGACCCGAATCACTACATTGAGCCGCATGAGTAACGGTTTCGACGACATTCCCTTCTTCGACGAAGAACCCGCACCGCGCAAGCCTGCCGCGTCCCCTGCCCCCACTTCTGGCGCTCCTGCTGCCGGTGGCCTTGGCATTGCGGCCCGCGCTATGGCTGCCCGTGATCAGGCTCGTGCGCCCGATTATCTCTCCGGCCTGAACCCGGAACAGCGTGAAGCCGTCGAAACCGTCGATGGTCCGGTACTCGTGCTCGCAGGCGCCGGCACCGGCAAGACCCGCGTGCTCACCACCCGCATTGCCCATATCCTGGCAACCGGCAAGGCCTTCCCGAGCCAGATCCTGGCGGTGACCTTCACCAACAAGGCTGCCCGCGAGATGAAGGAGCGTATCGGCCATCTTGTCGGCGGCGCCGTCGAAGGCATGCCCTGGCTCGGCACCTTCCACTCGATCGGCGTCAAGCTCTTGCGCCGCCACGCTGAACTGGTTGACCTACGCTCCGACTTCACCATCCTGGATACCGATGATGTCGTGCGTCTGATCAAGCAGATCATCCAGGCTGAAGGTTTGGACGACAAGCGCTGGCCGGCCAAGCAATTTGCCCAGATGATCGACGGCTGGAAGAACAAGGGTCTCGACCCAAGCCAGATTCCCGAGGGCGACGCCCGCGCCTTCGCCAACGGCAAGGGCCGCGAGCTCTATATCGCCTATCAGAACCGTCTGAAGACCCTGAATGCCTGCGATTTCGGCGACCTGCTCCTGCATCCGATCCGCATGTTCAAGGCGAACCCTGATGTCCTGAAGGAATACCACCAGCGCTTCAAATACGTGCTGGTCGACGAGTATCAGGACACCAACACCGCCCAGTATATGTGGCTCAGGTTGCTCGCCCAGCGGCCGCCGGGCGTGCCGCAGAACGTCTGCTGCGTCGGTGATGACGACCAGTCGATCTATGGCTGGCGCGGCGCCGAAGTCGACAACATCCTCCGCTTCGAGAAGGATTTCCCCGGCGCCAAGGTCATCAAGCTCGAGCGAAACTACCGTTCGACCGAGCATATCCTCGGTGCCGCCGGTTTTCTGATCGCGCACAATGAGGGCCGCCTCGGCAAGACCCTCTTTACTGACCGCGTCGATCCCAACGACGACAAGGTCGTCGTCCATGCCGCCTGGGATTCTGAAGAGGAAGCCCGCGCCGTCGGTGAAGAGATCGAACAGCTGCAGCGTAACCAGCACCCGCTGAACAACATGGCGATCCTGGTCCGCGCCTCCTTCCAGATGCGCGAATTCGAAGATCGCTTCGTCACGCTGGGTCTCAACTACCGCGTCATCGGCGGCCCGCGCTTCTATGAGCGCCTCGAAATCCGTGATGCGATGGCCTACTTCCGCCTCGTATGCCAGCCGGCCGACGACCTCGCCTTCGAGCGCATCGTCAACACGCCGAAGCGCGGCCTCGGCGACACGACGATCCGCAATCTGCATGACTATGCCCGCGCCCGGGACATACCGATGCTCGCGGCAGCAGCAGACATCATCGAAACCGACGAGCTGAAGCCCAAGGCCCGCAAGGCGCTCTTCGACGTCGTCACCGATTTCCGCCGCTGGCAGACCCTGCTCGAAAACACGCCGCATACCGAACTTGCCGAGCAGATCCTCGACGAGAGCGGCTATACGGCCATGTGGCAGAACGACAAGTCGGCGGAAGCGCCGGGACGTCTGGAAAACCTGAAGGAACTCATCCGCTCGATGGAAGCCTTCGAGAGCCTGCGCGGCTTCCTCGAACATGTTTCGCTGGTCATGGATGCCGAGACCAACGAGAACCTCGACGCCGTGTCGATCATGACGCTGCATTCGGCCAAGGGCCTGGAATTCGAGACCGTCTTCTTGCCCGGCTGGGAAGAAGGCTTGTTTCCCCATCAGCGCGCGCTGGACGAAGGCGGACGCTCAGGCCTCGAGGAAGAGCGCCGGCTCGCTTATGTCGGCATCACTCGCGCCAAGCGCCGTTGCCACATCTGGTTTGTCTCGAACCGCCGCATTCACGGCCTCTGGCAATCCACCCTGCCCTCGCGCTTCCTCGAAGAGCTGCCGCCCGCCCATGTCGAGGTCGCCGAAGCCGAGACCTCCTATGGCGGCTATGGCCGCAACCCCTATGGCCAGTCCCGCTTCGACAAGCAGGAGCCCTTCCAGAACAGCTATTCGACGCCAGGCTGGAAGCGCGCCCAAGCCAACAAGACCGACGCCACACGCGACAACTGGGGCAACCGCTCGGGTCACGCGGTTGAGCGCATCGGTTACGGCGAAAGCGGACCACGCGCAAAGACGATCGACGGCGAGCTCGTCGCCAAGTCCACGACATCGGAACCGTCACGCTTTTCCGTGGGCGACCGCGTTTTTCATATGAAGTTCGGCAACGGCAATATCTCGGCCATCGAAGGCAACAAGCTGACCATCGATTTCGACCGCGCCGGCCAGAAGCGCGTGCTCGACGGTTTCGTCGAGAAGGCCTGAGACGACAGGCACTATTGACGCTTTCGTGCGGATTGCGCAGAAGGCAGTCTGTTCGACCCTGTCATTGGAGACAGCTTTGCAAGTCCTTCCGGAAAGCCGCCTGAACCTCGCCGTCTACCTGATCAACATGGACGGCGCGGAAGATCGCATGGAGGTGATGAACCGCGAGACGGCCAACGCTGGCATCGTCGCGGAGCGTGTCCCGGCGGTGATCGGGCGCAACCTCAACTTCCCGATTCCGGAATTCTCCGAACTCTCCTACAAGCTGCTGCATGGCCGTCGCCTGAAACACGGCGAGGTCGGCTGCTATCTGAGCCATGTCGATTGCGCACGCCGCTTTCTCGCCTCCGACGCGGATCTTTGCCTCATCCTCGAAGACGACGTGACATTCGAGCCGGACTTTCTCGAAACGATCGATGCTGCAGCGAAGAATGCCGACGCCTGGGACATTTTGCGCCTCACCACAGTCAGCAGCGGCCGGAAATTCCCCTATCGCAAGCTGACGGACCGTCGCTCGCTGGCAATTGCCCTCACCCGTGAGAAGGGCTCGGGCGCCTACATGATCAACCGCAAGGCCGCCCGCTGGATTGCGGAGAAACTGGTGCCGATGCGCCTTGCCTATGACATCGCCTTCGATCTCGAATATCTATCAGGTCTGAAGGGCGCCTTCGTCAGCCCATTGGTGGCGAGCCAGGATTCCGATTTCGAATCGCAGATCCAGGGCAACATCAACGCCCACAAGCTGCCGCGCTGGCGTTATCTCACGGTTCTGCCCTACCGGGCCTATCTGGAGCTGAGCCGGGTTCTGGCGCGCGGCGGACTGCTGCTCTGGCAGAAGCTGGTCAACCGGAACGGCTGACGCTGCAAATGCTCACTTGCTGGCGGTAACTTCTTCCGCGGCGAAGGCCAATTGCCAATGACGGCGGCAGAGAGAGGTGTAGGTCTCGTTTCCACCGATCAGCACCTGCGCACCGTCCCGCTGTGCCTTGCCGTCTTCGCCGACACGAACGACCATGGTCGCCTTGCGGCCGCAATGGCAGATGGAACGGGCCTCGGTGAGTTCGTCGGCAATCGCGAGCAGCGCCTTGGAGCCGGGGAAAAGTTCACCGCGGAAATCCGTTCTGAGACCATAGGCCATGACCGGGAGGTCGAGCACATCGACGACCCGCGCAAGCTGCCAGACCTGATCCGTCGTCATGAACTGTGCCTCGTCGATGAAGACGCAGGAGAGCGGTGAAGTCTCGTGATCGGCCTTGATTGCGGCGAAGAGATCTTCTTCCTGACCAAAGGCATCGGCCTCGGCCTTTAAACCGATCCGCGACCCGATGAAGCCCTTGCCCGCGCGATTGTCCAGCGCGCTGATCAGCATTGCCACCCGCATACCGCGTTCGCGGTAGTTGTACGCAGCCTGCAAAAGAAGCGTCGATTTGCCAGCATTCATGGTGGCATAGATGAAATGAAGTTTGGCCAAGGCTGCGCTGCTCGAACTGGAGTGATGCTGGCGCCGTCATACCGGAGAGGTGAGATGGCGGACAAGCACCGGCCAGCGTTGCCAACAGGAAGTATCGCGCCTGACCTCGGGCACTCAGCCCTGCGCGGCTTCCTCGCGATGCAGCCACATCAGTTCGACCTGCACTGCCGCCTGGAAGTCCATGATTTCGGCCCGCATCTCGTCTTCCGGGCAACCGAGTTCGAGAAGTTCGTTGCCGAGCCGGCGGCATGTCGTCTTCCAGAATTCCGTCGCGGCATAGCCATTCAGGCGGTCGAGTTCGATCGCGGAACGGCGCACCAGATCCCGGCGGCTCGCGAGCGGAAAGAAGGCGATTGTCGTCGGGTTGGACTGGCCGTTCATGGCTTGGCTACTCATGCGAAACATCCTCACGTTACGACATGTGTGTAGAATCACATGGTTAACGTTCCGTTTCGCAGCAAGGCCAGACACGCTGAAGTGTGCCGAAAGTGAACCCGCCCGCGATCGCGGGCGGGTTCAAGACTACTGAACCATGGTCAATCGGGCAGCGAGTAGGCGATGATATAGTCGCCCGGATCCGTGCCCACGGAGCCATGACCGCCAGCGACCATCACGACATACTGCTTGCCGTTGTCGAGCGCATAGGTCATCGGGGTCGCTTGGCCACCAGCTGGCAGGCGGATCTCCCAAAGCTGCTCGCCGGTCGTCAGGTCATAGGCACGCAGGTAGTTGTCGACGGCTGCACCGAGGAACACCACGCCGCCCTTGGTGATCATCGGACCACCAATACCTGGCACTCCGACCTTGAAGGGCAGCGGCAGCGGCGTCATGTCGTAAATCGTACCATTGCGCTTCTGATAGGCGATCTCGCCCGACCGCAAGTCGACGCCGGCAATGGTGCCCCACGGCGGCGCCTGGCAGGGAATGCCGAGCGGCGACAGGAACGGCCCCATGACGACGCCGTAAGGTGCGCCCTCGTTGCGATTCAGTCCCTGCTCGGACCCTGTTGCGCCTTCTTCCTTCGGCGGAATGTCGGAACGCGGAACCAGCTTCGATGTAAAGGCGAGATAGGTCGGCATGCCGAACATCACCTGGCGCTCCGGATCGACGGCGACCGAACCCCAGTTGAAGGTGCCGAAATTGCCGGGATAGACGAGTGTCCCTTCCAGCGAAGGCGGCGTGTACTGACCCTCGTATTTCAGCTGATGAAACTGGATGCGGCACATCATCTGGTCGATGATCGTCAGGCCCCACATGTTGCTTTCAGTGAGTGTCGGCGGACGGAAGGTCAGATCCGAGATCGGCTGGGTCGGCGCTGTGAAGTCTTCGGGGATCGCACCACCCGGTGCCGGGATCTCGCGCACCGGAATGATCGGCTCGCCCGTCCGGCGGTCCAGCACATAGATGTCACCCTGCTTCGTTGGGCCAATCAGCGCGGGTGTCACCGCACCCTCGGCATTCGTCAAATCCAGAAGCACGGGCTGTGCCGGCACGTCCATGTCCCAGAGATCGTGATGCACGGTCTGGCGCACCCAGCGATCCTGTCCCGTGTTGACGTCGAGCGCGACGATCGAAGACGAGTATTTCTCCACACTCTCGCTGCGCCCCATGCCGAGCTGGTCAGGAACCTGATTGCCGAGCGGGATATAGACGAGGCCGAGTGCTTCATCGACCGAGAAGATCGACCAGCTGTTGGGAGAATTCGGCGTATAGGCCTCGTCGGGGCCGATCGGAGCAGTTTCCGTCGGGTTGCCGCTGTCCCAGTTCCAGACCAGTTCGCCCGTGTTTACATCGAAGGCACGGATCACGCCGGACGGCGACTGCGTCGAGTAGTTATCGTTGACGGCACCCCCAATGATGATCTTGCCAGCAGCGATGACCGGCGGCGACGTCGAGTAGTAGTAACCGGCCGGATTGTAGGGCATGTTCTGCTCGAGACGCAGCGTGCCGCCATTGGCGAAATTCTCGCAGATGGCGCCGGTTCCGGCATCAAGCGCGATCAGACGCGCGTCCGAGGTCGGCAGGTAAACGCGTTCGGCACAAACAGTGCCTTCAACGGCTGTCGGATCGCGGTAGTAGGTGACACCGCGGCAGGTCTGGTGCTGGCGGTCGGGTTCGAGGCCGGCATTCGGATCGAACTTCCACTTTTCCTGCCCAGTCTCGGCATCCACTGCGATCGCCCAATTGTGCGGCGTGCAGAGGTAGAGCGTATCGTCGACCTTGAGCGGAGTGACCTGATAGGTCGTCTCGCCAACATCCTCCGGCAGCTTGACGTCACCCGTCTGATAGGTCCAGGCGATCTTCAGATCCTGAACGTTTTCGGTATCGATCTGGGTCAGCGGCGAATAGCGCTGCCCGTAGGGTGTGCGACCATACTGGTGCCAGTCAGCGTCGGGCACGTCACCACCAAGCGCCGGCGCTGCCGCCACCTGTTCGGTCGGAAGCCGACCATCGCGGTCATACGAGTTGGTAAACAGCGAAATGACAGCGACCACCGTCGCAATCAGCACGGGCACGGCGACCGGCAGGAGACCCGCCGCCACACGGCCACGGCGATGGGCCGGCCCCAATTGCCGGCGAACCGCCGGAAGCATCAGCCAGAGGCCGAGAACGACGATCAGTCCACCTCTCGGTCCAAGCTGCCACCAGTCGAGCCCGACTTCGGACAGCGCCCAGACGAGGCTGCCAAGAATGAAAAGGCCGTAAAGCCAGAGAGCCTCGACCCTGCGCAGGACAAGCAGCAAGGCCGTCCCGAGAAAAACAAGGCCGGCGATCAGGAAATAAGGGCTGCCGCCGAGCAGCAAGAGCTGTGCGCCACCGATGCCGAGCACCAGGCCCAGCACGCCGAATATGACAGCGGTGATAGTGAGAAACATACCGGTTCCAATCGTAATGCGAGATGGAAAATTGGCCCTGACCTTTTGAGGTAAAGACAACAATCACCAAGGCCGAACGTGGCAAAAGCGTGATTGTTCCATTTTCTGAAACCTCTCCGGAAACCGTGGAATGCTCTTGATCCCGCCGCTATCGATTGCCATCTTGCGCCGCACAAGAATGGGAGTGCGATCATGACCAAGGCCCTGCTGCTTATCGACATCCAGAACGGTTTTTGCCCGGGCGGCAATCTGCCGGTTGAAGACGGCGACGCAGTCGTGTCCGTGGCAAACCGCCTGATGGCAAACGGCACTTATGATCTGGTCGTTGCCTCGCAGGATTGGCACCCTGCAAACCACGGCAGCTTCGCTTCCCAGCATCCGGGCAAGAAGCCCTTCGACATGGGCGAACTCTCCGGGCAGCCGCAGGTGATGTGGCCGGACCATTGCGTGCAGGGCACGCAGGACGCGGACTTTCACCCCGATCTAGACACAGACCGCATCGATTTCGTCCAGCGCAAGGGCGAGAACCCCGCCGTGGACAGTTATTCCGCCTTCCGCGACAATGACAAAGCCGCACTCACCGGTCTGGCCGACTGGCTGAAGGCAAAGGCTGTGACCGAACTCCACGTCATGGGACTGGCCACAGACTACTGCGTGAAGTTTTCAGCTCTTGATGCCGTGGACATGCTGCCGGGCGTCAAGGTCCGCCTGATCGCCGATGGTTGCCGTGGTATCGATGCGAAGGGCGTGGAGGACGTAATCGAGGCCATGCGCGAGGCGGACGTCGAGATCATCGACAGCAGCCGAATCGGTTTCTGAGGAAGTTTCTGCAAAGGATTCGTGCGATTGCCTTTTTTGACGGCAAGCGCTAGAGCCGAGCCAGTGAGAAGACAGGGAGGACGCCGGTCATGGAAGTCATCACCACGATCGCCGCTTTGCGACAGAAGCTCGCGCCCCGCCGCCGCGCCGGCCAGACCATCGGCTTCGTGCCGACCATGGGTTATCTGCATCAGGGTCACCTGAGCCTGGTCGGCCGCGCCAAGTCCGAAAACGACGTCACGGTCGTCTCGATCTTCGTCAATCCGCTTCAGTTCGGCAAAAACGAGGATCTGGCGAAGTATCCACGCGACCTTGCCCGTGACAGCGCGATGCTGGAACAGGCCGGCGTCGACTATCTCTTCGCGCCGGGCGTGGAAGACATGTATCCCGAACCGATGCAGACGGTCGTCGATCTGCCGAAACTCGGCTCGGAGCTCGAAGGCGAGGCTCGTCCGGGCCACTTCGCCGGTGTGGCGACCGTGGTCACCAAGCTCTTCAACATCGTCCAGCCGGATGCCGCCTATTTCGGCGAGAAGGACTACCAGCAGGTCACCATCATTCAGAAGATGGTCGAAGATCTGGCCCAGCCGGTGCGCGTCGTACCCGTGCCAACGGTCCGCGAAGCCGACGGCCTCGCCTGTTCCTCGCGCAACGTCTATCTCTCGCCCGCCGAACGTGCCGCAGCCGTGATCGTACCGAAGACTCTTGGCGAGGCCGAAAGGCTTCTGCTTACCGGCATCCGCGACGTCGCGACCCTGGAAGCAAAACTCGTCGAGTTTTTGCAGACAGAATCGCTGGCCGAGCCGGAGGTGGTAGCCATCCGCGATCCGCGCACGCTCGAGCGCATCGAGACGGTCAAGGAGACCGCCCTCGTGCTTCTTTACGTGCGCTTCGGCAAAACAAAGCTTCTAGATAACCGCATAATCGGCCAAGCGGCCGCCACCGGCATGGAGGCCGCCTGAACATGAGCACACCACCCCGCCAGAAGCGTTTCACCCCGGCCGACATCACCGCCCTTAAAGGCGTCAGGCCGATCGTGTCGCTGACCGCCTACACGACCCCCATCGCCCGCATCCTCGACCGCCACTGCGACCTGCTGCTCGTCGGAGACAGCCTCGGCATGGTGCTCTACGGCATGGACACGACCGTCGGCGTCACAATGGACATGATGGTCGCCCACGGGCAGGCCGTCATGCGCGGCGTGTCGCGTGCTTGCGTCATCGTCGACCTTCCCTTCGGCTCCTACCAGGAGAGCAAGGAACAGGCCTTCCGCAATGCTGTCCGCCTTATGAAGGAGACCGGCTGCGACGGCGTGAAGCTCGAAGGCGGCGCGGAAATGGCGGAAACCGTCGAATTCCTTGTCAGCCGCGGCGTGCCCGTCTTCGGCCATATCGGCCTGATGCCGCAGCAGGTGAATACGTCGGGTGGCTATCGCTCGAAGGGGCATAGCGAAGTCGAGCAGGACAAGATCCGCCGCGATGCCAAGGCGATCGATGAAGCCGGTGCCTTTGCCATGGTGATCGAAGGCACTGTCGAGCCGCTCGCCCGCGAGATCACCACCACGGTGAAGGCAGCAACCATCGGCATCGGCGCCTCGCCGGCCTGCGACGGCCAGATCCTCGTCTCCGATGACATGCTTGGCCTTTTCAACGAGTTCAAGCCGCGTTTCGTCAAGCACTACAGCGAACTTGCCGAGGTGATCGAGAAAGCCGCAAGCGACTACGCGGCTGAGGTCAAGGAGCGCATCTTCCCTGGCCAGGAACACACGTTCCAGATCCGGCCGAAGAAATAGCCAAAATTTCGATGGGTCCCTCAGCTGACCGGAATGGTTTCCGCGACGGTTGCTCTCAGGAGTTAGATGAAGCGCGGTTGGCGCTGGGGAACGCTGACACAGATGTCGCGCAACGCACTCATGTGACAGTCGGGCCAGGACGATGAAGGACTATCGCCCTGACGTGATCTTTGTTGTCAGCGGCGAGGTTTGGCGCGACTTCTGTGCGCTGCGCGAGGCGTGGGGACACCCTCTGACAGTGGGACTGTCCGACGAGTGCATCACCTATATCAGAAGCGCCATCCGAGCCGGAGACACCGCTAAAGCGGCGCATTGGAGAGCCGTTCGGGATCTCGCCACCCAATATGGCCTATCCTGGATCAGCGCGGTCGAAGTGGAAGGAGCGCTGATTCAGGAGGAACCTGAAAACAGTATTTTCAGATATCCGCCGATTTCACAGCGCAAGCGGGTCGTGATTGACGGCCGAAGCCCGGTGTCGATCTGACCACAATCGACAGCCGCGGCGATGAAGCCGGAGCGCGGGCAGTCCGTGAACTTCCTTGAATGCGTCTTTTCGACAAGACGCCGGCAGTCACCCAATGCCAATAGGCAATCATCAATGCCGATGGTCGTTCCATCAGCGGAATTGGTTTGTCGGACAAGCCGACAGCGGCTAGCCAGCAGAGAAACGTGAGAAACTGCGCCATGTCCCGATCAGAGTTCACCGTGGGTGCGTTGAAGGCCCTGCCCGTCATCATATCAGCCGGCCCCTTCGCCGTGCTGTTTGGCGCCGTGGCGGTCGCAAATGGACAGACCGTCGCCGAGGCCGCCCTGATGAGCGCGACGGTTTATGCCGGCGCAAGTCAGTTGGTCGGCATCGAGCTCTTCGGCCAGGCCGTGCCCATGTGGGTCGTGATCCTGTCGATCCTCGCGGTGAACTTCCGGCACATCCTCTATTCGGCCGCGATCACGCCCTTCATGGATCATTTCACGCTGCCCCAGAAAATGCTGAGCTTCTTCCTGCTCACCGATCCGCAATTCGCCGAAACGCTGGCGCGTGGCGAAAGCGGCCGCGGCGTCTCGTTCCCCTGGTATGTCGGTTTCGGTGTGATGATCTATGCGCCCTGGGTCGCCATGACAGCCGTCGGCGGACTGGTCGGCAAGGCGATGGGCGACCCGGCGGACTGGGGCATCGACGTGCTGCTGCCGATCTACTTCCTCGGCCTGGTGCTCGGCTTCCGCAAGCGCGGCAATTTCCTGCTGATCGTGGCGGTCAGTGCGGTGGTCTCCGTCATTGCCCAGCATCTGATCGGCTCACCCTGGCACATCAGTGTCGGGGCACTCGCCGGCGTCCTCCTGGCGGCCATGCTGCCGCTGCCCCAACCTCCGGTCGAACGCGAGGAGGCGAGCCGATGAGCACACTCTTCACGCCCTACATGACGCTGTTGATCGCGGCCGCCGCCGCTGCGACCTTCGCGACCCGCATTGGCGGCTATATTTTGGTGAAGCGCTTGAAGCACATGCCGCCCCGACTTGAGGCGGCGCTGAACGCGGTTCCGGCAGCGGTTTTGACGACCCTTGTCGCGCCAGCCTTCTTCTATGGCGAGATCGACGTGAAGGTCGCCATGGCGGCGGCCTTCCTGATCGGCTTGCGCTTCGGTGCAATCCCGATGCTGATCGGCGGTTGGGCCGCCGTCATGCTGATGCGTCAGTTCGTCGGCTGACGCTCAGCGCCCAAAGGGCGCCGTTGCCTGTTCCAGCCACTCCCGGGTCGAAGCGTCCCGGATCAACGGCAAGAGCTCTGCGCGCGTCTTGGCATGATAGGCATCCAGCCACTGCAACTCGTCGCGCGTCAGCAGGTCCTCGACGATGAGCGCACGGTCGATCGGCACAAAGGTGAGCGTCTCGAAGCCGAGCATCGGCTGATCACCACCTTCGATCGCCTCGGCCTCGCGCACATAGATCAGGTTTTCGATACGAATACCGAAACTGCCGGGACGATAGTAGCCGGGCTCGTTCGACAGGATCATGCCGGGCAGCAACTCCTGGGTCGAAAGCCGGGCAATCCTCTGCGGCCCCTCATGCACCGAGAGATAGGAACCGACGCCATGGCCCGTGCCATGGGCGAAGTCGGCTCCGGCCTTCCAGAGAGCGATACGCGCCAGGGGATCGAGATCGCAACCACGCGTGCCCTTGGGGAAACGCGCCGTGCTGATCGCGATCATCCCCTTGAGCGCCAGCGTGAAGAAGCGCTTTTGCTCCGCCGGAACCTCGCCGACAGCGAGCGTGCGGGTAATGTCGGTGGTTCCGTTCACATACTGCGCGCCCGAATCGATCAGGAACATCTCGGCCGAACGGATCTGTCGGTCGCTTTCGGTGGTGACACGGTAGTGCATGATGGCGGCGTTCTCGCCGGCACCGGAGATCGTGTCGAAGGAAATGTCCTTGAGCGGGTTCTGCATCCGCTCGCCAACCGCTGCGCGCACCGCTTCGAGTTTCTGCGCCGCCGCAATTTCCGTCAGGCTGCCATGCGGCTGTTCGTTGAACCAGTGAAGGAACTCGACCATTGCCACACCGTCCTGCAGGTGTGCGGCCGCCGAACCGTTGAGCTCGACCATGTTCTTGACCGCCCGACCGAGCTTCGCCGGGTCGTTGCCTTCGACAACTTCACCACCGCTCTCGCGGATCATCCGCGAAAGTGCGTAGGGCGTGAGGTCGGGGTCGACCAGAATGCGCGCACTGTCCCGCGCCACTCGCTCGATATGTTCGGCCAGAACAGCCGGATCCACCTGTACGCACAGATCGCGCAGATAGCTTTCGACTTCGAGATTGGTCTTTGCACTGTCGAGAAAGAGTTCGGCCGAACCGTCTGCCTTGATGATCGCACGCGAAAGCGGGTGCGGCGTATGCGGCACGTCACTACCCCGCAGGTTGAAGATCCAGGCCACCGACGAGGGATCGGCAATCAGCACAGCCGCCAGGTTCTTGTCGCGGAGATCGGCGGCAATGGTTTTCAGCTTGTCGGCGGCAGAAACACCGGCCTGGTTCAGCGCCTGGATCATCACCGCGCCCTTGGGCTCGGCCGGACGGTCGGTCCAAAGGCGATCGACGGGATTGAATGGCAGGAACACCAGACTGCCGCCCTTGTCGGCCAACGCCTTCTCCAGCCGGCGGACTTCCGCTCCCGTATGGGTCCAGGGGTCGATGCCGAGGCGGAAACCCTTCGATGCGCGGTTTTCGATCCACTTGTGCGGCGGCTCGCCGACGAGGTCGCCCGGCGTGAACACCGATGCATCGACCTGCTGGGCAAGCTGCGTGACATAGCGGCCGTCGACGAAAACGACGGCGAGCGTTTCGGTTACCATCAACATGCCGGCGGAACCGGTGAAGCCCGTCGCCCAGGCGAGACGCTCGGCGGACTCAGGCACATATTCTCCGAGATACTCATCCGAGCGCGGCACGAGCAGTCCATCGATCTGAAGTTCGGCAAACAGCGCGCGAAGGGCTGCGATCCTGGACTTGCCGTGATGCGGCGTGGACTTGACCTCAAAGGACTGAAACATGGCATGGCTCGCGATGGGTTTCGGATTCTGTCAGGGCTTATAGCAAGGCCGCATCGCCCCCACCACCACCGCCGCACGCTTTCGCAGCATATGCGCGTCAGCAGCTATTGTTATGCCGCAAATTCAGGCAGAGCTTATGCTGCTATGCAGCATTCGCAAGTCTCCCGTGCTCTAGCCCCTCTGACTGAACAAGCGAGAACAGACTATATCAGGGTCATCGAGGACGCGACAAACCAGCGTCCACAACGGAAAAGGAACCGAGAGATGGCCAAGTCTTTCCTGCGCACCGCCCTCAGCAATCTCGTCGAGGCACGCCAGCGCCGTGCCGATCTCTATACGACGGGCGCTCTCCTGTCGCTCGATGACGCATCGCTGGAGGCCATGGGCCTGAAGCGCGAGGAACTGCGCCGTCGTCCGCACCAGCACTCGATCATCTGATCACTTGACGGTCTGAACGTCCGTACAGTCTAGCATCCGCTTGAGCGCTCCTCCCACGCTCGCGGACTTCGGCGCGGCATGATGCCGATGCCAAAAAGGCGGCTCCTTGCGGGCCGCCTTTTTTTTATATTCTTCGTTGGCTGACGTAAGGTGTCAGCCCTTCCCTTGCGTGAAGTGGATCGTCACCCAGCCATTGCGCCAGATCGTCTTCACATGCGACAGGCCCTGGCCGCTATAGGCCGCAATCACCTTCCAGCGCTGCTCGGCAAGGATACCGGAGAGGATGACGGAGCCACCCGGCGCGAGATGTGCGACCAGCTGCGGTGCCATCTTGATCAGCGGCCTCGCGAGAATGTTGGCAATGACGAGATCGAACGGACCATGCTCGCGAAAAGCCGTCGAGTGAAACCCGGGCGCCGTGCGGAAGTCGATGCCCTCGACGATCTGGTTGCGACGCGCGTTCTCCTTGGCGACGCGGACGGCGATCGGATCGATGTCCGTCGCCAGCACCGGCACCGGGAGCAGTTTGCGCACGGCGATTGCCAGCACGCCACTGCCCGTACCCAGGTCTAGCGCATTGCGGACCTTGCGAGAGCGAACCACCTTCTCGATGACTTCCAGGCAGCCTGCCGTTGTGCCGTGATGACCCGTCCCGAAGGCCTGGCCAGCGTCGATCTCGATCGCGACATCATGCATCTGCACCTTGTCCCGGTCATGGGAACCATGCACCAGGAAGCGACCGGCGCGCACCGGCTTCAATCCCTCGAGCGATTTGGCGATCCAGTCGATGTCCGGGATAACCTCCCGCACGATCGTCGCATCGGAGAATTCCTCGGCGAGCAGGTCCTCGACACGTGGCCTGACCTCCTCTTCCTGGTCCGCCATCATATAGATGGACGCTTCCCAGACATCCGCCTTCTCATCGACCTCGGTGGTCGCGATCGCGAAATCCTCTTCGCCGAAAGCAAAGCTCATCAGATCGAGGATCCGGTTGGCGTTTTTTTCGGTGGTGCTCACATAGAGGCGAATTTCGCTCACGGTCGTCTTCCTCGAAGGTCTGGGCGGTCAGGCGTTGCGGTACAACGCAAATGACGCCATGGCAACCTCCGGCGAAGCAGCTGAGATCAGCCCTTCATCAGGTTTTCAAGCTTCTTGACGGCCGTATCCGGGTTCTCGCCATAGGCGATCGTGCCCTTGAAGCGTCCCTCGGCATCGAGCAGGAAAATCGAAGCAGTATGATCCATCGTGTAGTCACCATCGGGCTGTGCCTCATCGAGCGGGACCTTCTTCGCGTAGACCCGGAACCCCCTGACGACCTCTGCGACCTTGTCGGGTTCCCCAGCAATCGCCTTCACCCGATCCGTGACGTTGGAGACATAACGGCCGAGGATCTCCGGTGTATCCCGCTCGGGATCAACAGTCACGAAATAAGCCTGCAGACCCTTGGCGTCGGGATCGACCTGCTTCAACCAGCCATCCAACTCGAAAAGCGTTGTCGGGCAGACTTCCGGGCAATGGGTGAAGCCGAAGAAAAGCGCCGTCGGCTTGCCGCGGAACGCCTGTTCGGTGATCGGCTGGCCGTTCTGGTCGACGAGCTCAAACGGCACGCCGAAGGGCGCCTCCGCTGTCTTCTGATCCGACTGCGTGACCGAGTAGGTCAGCCAGCCGAGAACACCCGCCATGACGACCACCGCCGCCCACAAGATGACCCTGACCGCTTTCATGATGGCATTCCCTTGAAATCAAACTTCTCGCCCAGCCGGATAAGCCTCCCGGCGAAAGAAGGCAATTCAACTCGCTGTAAATGCTGGAACGAGCGCTGATTTGTCACGGACCACGATGGCTAGAAGCAATAGGCCAGACCGGATTCGATCAAGCTTAGGAAGATGTCCGAGCCATAGTGCAGCCAGCCCAGGAAGACAGTCACAGTGAACAACGTCCCTGCAAGCATGAGGGCGGTCAGAGGCAACCATTTCTGTGAGCGCGCGAAATCGGACATGACGCCATGATAGCGCAGTTCCTTCAGGATGAAACGCGAGAATTTGAACTCCGGGCCTTGCGATTTGACGGATATCAAGGAACACACGTGGTAGTTTCTGACAGATTGTCGCAGCACCGCATGTCTTGGGAGGGACGCATGGAACAGCAGGCACTTGATCGGGGCTCTCTGCCGAAGCTGCAGATCAACCGGCTCCGCATGAACGACATCCGTGCCGCCTTTGCCGACGGGTGGAGTGACTTTCGCACCTATCCCGCCTACGGCCTGTTCTTTGGTGCAATCTATGCGGCAGGCGGCATCTTCATCGCCGTGATGCTTACTTATTACCACCTGCCATGGATGATCATTCCGGTCGCGATCGGCTTCCCGCTGATCGGACCGTTCATTGCCGTTGGTCTCTACGAGATCAGCCGCCGGCACAGGCTTGGCGAACCCGTCAGTTGGAAGGCGATCCTCGCTGAAGTCTTTCGCCAACGCGAGCGGCAACTGTCCTGGATGGCCTTCGTCGTGCTCTTCATCTTCTGGATCTGGATCTACCAGGTTCGCCTGTTGATGGCGCTGTTCCTCGGCTTCCGTGTTCCCGCAACCCTCGACGCATTCGTCAATGTCGTGCTCACCACCCCGGAAGGTCTGCTCTTCCTCGCCGTGGGCACTGTGGTTGGAGCAGTCCTTGCAATGATCCTCTTCAGCGCCACGGTCATCTCGATGCCGCTGCTTCTCGATCACGATGTGGATTTCGTCACCGCCATGCTGACCAGCATGCGCACGGTGATCGAGAACGCAGCCCCCATGCTCGTCTTCGGACTGATCATTGCCGCCTTGGCCATACTCGCCATGGCGCCGATTTTTCTCGGGTTGCTGGTCGTCTTGCCGGTCGCAGGACACGCGACATGGCACCTTTATCGTCGCGCAATCACAGCCACCTAACTCGCGAGACACAAAGAATTCGACCGCTGGCTGCATTATTAGTTCCTGATTAACTAATATTAGAGATTCTGCATCGGCGTTTTGGCTCAAATGAGCCAAGCGGACATGATCGTCCGCCGGGATACTCCTCTCCGGATTGCGCATGACACGTCACCGGCGTGCAGGGGCAGTCGGGACAAGGGCTGGGGAGTTTCATGGTCAATCTCATCACGGGTAAAGACCTGTCCGTCAAACAGCGCCTTATGACGCTGGGCGCCGCGGCAGTGCTGGGCATCGGCTCGATGCTGGCAGTCGGTTGGTACCAGAACGCACGCATATCGACCGCAATCCACGACTCAATCGAGATCAAGAATGAAGTCGAGCGCATCAACGAGATGCGCCTCGCCAATGCCAACATGGTGCTGGCGGCCATGGACACGATCATCGACAGCGGGGAAGGAAGCATCCAGCCGGAGCGTGTCGAGATCATCAACGCCGCTGTCGCGCTCCTTCAGGATGGTGCGTCCGTCCTTGCTTCTGTCGCTGCGGAAGCCGGTTCGCCGGGCGAAGTGGCTAGCTACGAAGCCGACCTGAATGCCGTCGCGCAAGCCATCCAGGTCGACCTGAAACGTATGGTCGAGACCGGCGCGCCGGAAGAAGAATACGCCGCCATCGACGATGCGATCGACGGTGCGGGCGAGCGTCTGGGCAACGTGCTCAACAACATCTCGGCCCTCGGTGGCAATTTGGTCGAGGACTATGTCAACGAGGCGACACGCAGAAGCAATCAGGCGCTGACCTTCCAGCTTGGGCTGGGCAGTATCGCCTTCTTCTCGGTGATCGCACTCCAGCTCATTCACGGCAACTCGATTGCCAACGGCATCCGGCTCGTTCGCACAAGCATGCAACGCATCACGGATGGCGACTACCAGACGGAAGTCGCCGGGACTGACCGGCATGACGAAATCGGCGGCATGGCCCGTTCGGCCGATATCTTCCGCAAGGCGGCTATCGAAAAGCATGACCTGGAGGAAGCAAGCCTTTCCCAGCGGCGGCAGAACGAGGCTGAGCGGGAGAGCCGCACGGCAACCATGGAAGCCGATACACGCGCCCTCAAGCTCGCGGTCGACGCGCTCGGCGAAGGACTGACCCGCCTGTCTGAGGGGGATCTCTGCGCAACCATCGCCGGCCCCTTCCCGCAGGATCTGGAGCGGCTCAGGATCGATTTCAACGAAGTGGCCACCAACCTAAAGCGGGTGATGACCGAGATCGCGACCAACAGCAGCTCGATTCGCGCCAACAGCCAGCAGATGAAGAGCGCCGCAGACGATCTTGCGCGCCGCACGGAGCAGCAGGCCGCTTCGCTCGAGGAAACGTCCGCCGCCCTTTCCGAGATCACCGAGACCGTCAAGAGCGCAACCGACCGGGCCGAAGAAGCCAGCCATATGGTCGATAACGCGAAGGACTACGCCGAGAAATCCGGCGCCGTCGTCAATGACGCCATGTCCGCGATGAACCGCATCGAGGATGCGACCGAGGAAATCGGCAAGATCATCAACGTCATCGATGAGATCGCCTTCCAGACCAACCTTCTCGCCCTGAACGCGGGCGTCGAGGCGGCCCGTGCCGGCGACGCCGGCAAGGGCTTCGCCGTCGTGGCACAGGAAGTCCGGGCATTGGCCGGACGCGCGGCCGATGCGGCGCGTGACATCAAGACCCTGGTCAGCCGTTCCAATGACGAAGTGCGCTCCGGGGTGGAGCTGGTGACGGCGACCGGACAGGCTCTGCATCGGATTGGCGAAGATGTTTTACGAATTAACGAGCACGTTAAGGCAATCGTTACCAGCGCGAGAGAACAATCAGTTGGACTGAGCGAGATCAATTCGGCCGTCAGCCAGATGGACCAGGTCACGCAACAGAATGCCGCTATGGTGGAGCAGACCAATGCGGCGAGCCACACGCTGGCGAGTGACGCGGAAAACCTTTCGCGCCTTGTCGGACAGTTCAAGGTGAACTTGGGCGGGGCTGCTCATGACCAATATCAGGAGGCTGCGCGTGCCGCCTCCCCTCAGAGACCGTCTCCCGCACGGGCGCTGATGAACAAGGTTGCGGGATCGTTCAACCGTACCGCCACGGCAACAGCCTCTGCTGCCGCAGCACAGGAACACTGGGAAGAGTTCTGAACATGAGTAATGCCATCAAACAGTCGGGCGCCTATCTGGAAATCGTATCCTTCCACCTCGGCGACCAGGAATTCTGCATCGACATCATGGCCATCCGCGAAATCCGCGGCTGGGCACCGGTCACCCCGATGCCGCATACTCCCCCTTACGTTCTCGGCCTGATCAACCTGCGCGGCGCCGTCATTCCGGTCATCGACATGGCCTGCCGTCTCGGCATGAAGATGACCGAACCGTCGGAACGCGCAGCGATCATCGTCACCGACATCGCCGGCAAGCTGGTCGGTCTCCTGGTCGAACAGGTCTCGGACATGATGACGATCAAGAGTGAAGACCTGCAGCCGGCACCGGAGATCATCCCGGAAGCCCAGCGCGCCTTCTGCCGCGGCATCGTCGCACTTGAGAAGTCGATGGTCTGCTTCCTCAACCTCGACACCGTCATCGCCGACGAGCTCGCTCAGGCCGCCTGATCAGATCTTATTTCTTCCCAGGAAGGAGCCTCGACATTGTCGGGGCTCGTTCCCGTTTGCGCAGCAGACAGGCCCGCTGGATATCCGCCTGGGCGAGCGGGACTAAAAGTTATAGTCAACACTTATTTTACCAAATACGGAACCGTCGCGGCATTTTGACGTTTCTCCATGACTTCCAACGACGCGGAAGTTTCTGAAAAGAAACCAAGGAGAAACATCATGAATAATGCAGTAAAGCTCGCGCTCGCCGGTGCTATGTCTATCGCCTCTGTTTCGGGCGTTGCTCTCGCGCAGACCGCTACACCGATGGTCGACACGACGACCACCACCAATTCCACGACGATGGCTGAAGGCGTGAACATCGTTTACCTTGACAGCCTGAACAATGATCAGAACCGTCAGCAGCATACGCGCCTCGAAGCCATGGTCAACGACCAGAGCGCCCTGTCTGAAGCGCAGGCTGAAGCAAGCGCTGATCCGGCTATCATGGCAGCTCTGCAGGAAAAGAGCATCGAAACCATGAACGTCATCGACGTCGAGACGGCCGCAAACGGTGGCAAGGTCGTCTACGTTAAGTAAGCTCGCTTACGTAACGTTCAATAACGCCCTGGATCCGCAAGGTTCCAGGGCGTCTTTGTGTGGAGAGTTGAACAGGATGCTCTCCGTCCGGCTGCGAAATTGGGGGTAACGCGGAGCCGGTTCAAAATGCATGACCCACTGTATCGCCCCATTGAAGTGACAGATGTCACACCGGGCATGCCGATCCCGATTCTCCCCAAAACTGGTCTGTCAGTTCGGCTTGCCCGATGTCCAGACGACCGTCTGATTGAAGAGCGGCACGGTCGAGATCGCCATCTTGGCCGAGCCTTCTACAACCTGTCGCGAATGGGCAAGATAGATCAGCGTATCGTTCTTCTTGTCGTAGATGCGATTGACGACGAGCGACTTCCAGATGATCGAGAGCCCTTCCCGGAAGACCTCTTCGCCATCCTCCGAAAGATCGATATCGCCGATTTCGATCGGTCCCGTCTGGCGGCAGGCAATCGAGTTGTTCGAGGGATCCTCGAACCAGTTGCCTTTGGACAGCCGATCGATGATCGAGCGATCGAAATAGGTGACGTGGCAGGTAACGCCCTTCACTTCGGGATCGGTCATCGCTTCGATGACGATGTCATTGCCGACCCAGTCCACGCCGACCTTGCCGACGACTTCGGACGATGCGGGGATCGCCGTCGAGGCGAGAATGGCGGCGGCGGCGGCGGCTTTGCGAATCGACATGGACTTCACTCCTTCGTGATATCCCTGAAGATAGGATGCCCGGTCACGCTTGCAAGGCGAGCGATTTCTTCTTCGGCTTGCGGGCAAAGGAGCAGGCATCATAGCCATGCCGGTGCAAACGCCCCGGATTGAGCCCGAGCGTCACAGCGAGATCGAAGAGGTCTTCAACCTCGGCCTCCAAAGCCATGGCAAGGCAGGCTTCGGCGCAGATGCGCGCATCTTCGGCGGCATTGTGGTGCAGGAAGCTGAAGCCGAGATGCGCGGCCAGCACGTTCAGCCGGTGCGATCCGAGCGAGGGCCAGTGGCGCTGGGCGAGCTTGACGCTGCACAGATAGGACAGCTCCGGATACTCCAGTCCCGAAAAATCGAGGCAGGCCCTCAGCACCGAAAAATCAAAGGAGGCATTGTGGGCGATCATGCGCGCGCCCTCGAAGTCACCGGAGAACTCTGCCATCACATCGGGAAACTCGGGCGCATTGGCCGTATGTTCGGGCCGGATGCCGTGAATGGCGACGTTGAAGGGCGAGTAGCGGTTTTCCGGCGGCCGGATCAGGCGCTCCTCGACGCGCACGACGCGGCCGTTCTCGATAAAGGCGAGGCCGATGGAGCAGGCACTGGCACGCGCCTCGGTCGCGGTCTCGAAGTCGATGGCAATCGTCTTGCCGGAGAATTGGGAGGTGGACATTCGAAAGCCTTAAAACCTCAAGCGGATTCGGACAAGGGTCCGGGCGTCGCTCTTGACCGACGCCTGCGCCCTCTCCACCATATGCCTATGGCTAAAACTTACTCGACCACCTCTATGACCCTTCTTGTGATCCCCCTTTGCAAGGGTGTCCGGGTCAGGTCGCGTCTGTAGAACCTACTTATCTCGAACGCCCTGCGGTTGAGCAGGCGTCCGGTTCGCTCTCCCGCCCACGACATGGAGAGCAAGAATGCCGCAATCACATCCCGTCGCTTCCCGCGAGGAGCATCCCTGGCCAGAAGGCCTGATGATCCGTGCGCGATCTCAAGTCGACGCCGCCGCGATCGCCGACCTGCACAATCTGCCAGGCTACCGCTGGGGCACCATGCGCCTCCCCTATCACAGCGTCGAGGAAATCAGGCGCGGCATAGAACAGCAGTCCGGCGATGCCCGATACCTCGTGGCCTTATTCGACGGCACGGTGGTCGGCGATATCGGTTTGTCGCCGCCAAAGGCAGGCGTGCCCATGTCGCAACGCTCGGCATGGGCGTGCATGACGACTTCACCCGACGCGGGATCGGGCGCGCGCTCCTCGGCGAAGCCGTCGGCATCGCCGATGACTGGCTGAACCTGCGACGCCTTGAACTGACCGTTTATGCGGACAATTGCGCCGCGATCGCCCTCTATGAGAGCTTCGGCTTCACCGTGGAAGGGAGGATGGCGGACTACGCTTTTCGCGGCGGAGCCTATGTCGAGGCCTTGGCCATGGCGCGGCTTCGCTGATGACGTGTCCGGGTGGTGCGAGGCCTATGGTTCACCATAGCGCAGCGTTTTCGTTCCCTGCCCCTCGACTTTCTGGGTCGAGACGGGTAGGAACAGCGCCAACATACCCGCAATCGGCGGGCGCGGTGCTTTGGCCCGCATCATCCATCACATTCGAAAGACCACTCCATGACTGATTTCGACGCCATCGTTCCGGCGATCGCTGAGGCCTTGCGCAAGCGCGGCTACGATACCCTGACACCCGTGCAGCAGGCCATGATCGACCCCGAGCTGGAAGGTCGCGACGCGCTCGTCTCCGCCCAGACTGGCTCCGGCAAGACGGTTGCCTTCGGTCTCGCCATGGCCCCGACGCTGCTGCCGGAAGGCGGTCGTTTCGAGCGCGCCGGCGCACCGCTGGCTCTCGCAATCGCACCGACCCGAGAACTGGCCATGCAGGTCATGCGCGAACTGGAGTGGCTCTTTGCCGAGACCGGCGCGATCATCGGTTCCTGCGTCGGCGGCATGGACATTCGCAATGAGCGCCGCGCTCTAGAGCGCGGTGCCCATATCATCGTCGGCACACCGGGACGCCTGCGCGACCACATTACCCGCCGCGCGCTCGATCTGTCCCAGATGCGTGTCGTCGTGCTCGACGAAGCCGACGAGATGCTCGATCTCGGCTTCCGCGAAGACCTCGAATTCATCCTGGAAGAATCGCCCGACGATCGACGCACGCTGATGTTCTCGGCAACCGTGCCGCGCTCGATCGCTGACCTCGCCAAGAGCTACCAGCGCGACGCACGCCGCATCGAGGCCGTGTCCGAACAGAAGCAGCATGTCGACATCGAGTATCGTGCGCTCGCCGTCGCCAATCCCGATCGCGAGAATGCGATCATCAACGTGCTGCGCTTCTATGAAGCCCGCAACGCCATTGTCTTCTGCTCCACCCGTGCTGCCGTCAACCACCTGACCTCACGCCTGCACAACCGCGGCTTTTCGGTCGTGGCGCTGTCAGGCGAGCTTTCGCAGAATGAACGCACCCATGCGCTGCAGGCCATGCGCGATGGCCGTGCGCGCGTCTGCATCGCGACCGATGTTGCCGCCCGCGGCATCGACCTGCCGGGCCTCGAGCTCGTCATCCATGCGGACCTGCCGACCAATTCCGAAACCCTTTTGCACCGTTCTGGCCGCACAGGCCGCGCCGGCAACAAGGGCGTCTCGGCGCTGATCGTGCCGAACAGTGCCCGTCGCAAGGCCGAGCGCCTGCTTGGCGGCGCCAATGTTCGCCCGACCTGGGCGCTTCCGCCCTCCGCCGACGAAGTTCAGGCCCGCGACGATGAACGCCTGATGGGCGATCCCATGCTGACGGAAGTGATCACCGAAGACGAAGCGCCGATGATCGCATCGCTGATCGCGACCCACGGCGCCGAACAGGTGGCCGCTGCCTTCCTGCGTTTGCAGCGCGGCAAGCGTTCGGCACCCGAAGATCTGATCCCCGTCAGCCTCGAAGCCGGCAAGGCCCGCAAGGAGCCGGACTATGCCAACCCGGCCAACTCGGCGACCAAGCCGCGGGGCGATTTTGGCGCCAGCGTCTGGTTCTCCGTTTCCGTCGGCCGCCGCCAGAATGCCGAGCCGCGCTGGCTGATCCCGATGCTCTGCCGCAACGGCAACATCACCAAGAACGAGATCGGCGCGATCAAGATGCAGCCGGAGGAAACCTTCGTCGAGATCGCTGAAAGCGCGCTCGACACGTTCCTGGGCGCGCTTGGCCCGAACAAGGCGCTTGAGCGCGGCATTACGCTGTCACAGCTCCCCGGCATGCCGGACTTCAACGCGGCTCCGAAGGAGCGCGCCCCCCGCCCACCGCGAGAGGAAGGCGATCGCAAGCCCTTTGGCGACAAGAAGCCTTATGGTGACAAGAAGCCCTATGGCGAAAAGAAGGCCTATGGCGACAAGGCACCCTATGGTGAGAAGAAGCCGTTCGGCGACAAGAAGCCCTACGCCCGCAAGGAAGACGGCCCTGCCCGGCCACCGCGCGACGCCATGGCGGTGACGGACTCGGAAGTCTGGGGCGACGCGCCCAAGCCGAAGCGTCCCGACTGGAGCGACGACAAGCCCGGTTTCAAGAAGAAGCCGAAGGGTGCGTCGAATTCCTGGGACAAGCCTGCCAAGCCCGACTGGGCCGGCAAGCCGAAGGGCGACAAGCCCGCCGGCGCCGGCAAGCCCAAGGGCAAGTTCGACGACCGTGGCCCATCGGCAGGCCCCAAGAAAAAGACCTTCAAGCCGAAGGGCTGATCGGCCCCTGGCCGCAGGACGTGTACATGCAACGCTCCTGCCAGACATGAACCGGTTGCCTCACGGCAGCCGGTCAACCTCCCGCCAGACGGAACAACCACCCCCATTTGCGCATTCCCTGCGCGGCAAGGGACGGTGGAACAATGGCAGAAGTCGCAGATGAACGTCACGAATCGGCACGGGTAAGCCGCTTTCTCGTCGGCCTTGCACGCGGGCTTGCCGGTGCCCTTCTCTTCTCCATCCCCATGCTGATGACCATGGAGATGTGGTTCCTCGGCTTCTACATGGACCGAGAGCGACTTCTTCTGCTGCTGGTCCTCAACCTGCCTCTCCTCGTCGGACTTTCCCACCGTATCGGCTTCGAACGGACCGCCACATGGCGCGAATCGGCCCGCGACGCGATCGTTGCCTATGGCATGGGCGTCGCCGCCAGTGCGCTGATCCTTGTGCTGCTCGGGGTGATCACGCTCGATATGGCGCCGCGCGAATGGGTCGGCATGGTGGCACTACAGGCAGTACCGGCAAGCATCGGTGCATTGCTCGGCCGAAGCCAGCTCAGCATGCAGGACGAGGATGCCGATGACGAGCAGGACGGTGCCGATCCAAGCCAGGAGGCCAATACGGGCTATCTCACTGAGCTCTTCATGATGGCCGTCGGCGCGCTTTTCCTGTCGCTCAATCTGGCGCCAACAGAGGAGATGATCCTCCTCGCTTATAAAATGACCATCTGGCACGCGCTTGCCCTCATGGCACTGTCGATGATGCTGATGCATGGCTTCGTTTATGCGCTCGCCTTCAAGGGCGGCCACAGTCTTCAGGAGGAAACGCCGGTCTGGCATGCCTTTGTCAGGTTCACCATCCCCGGTTACGTTGTCGCCCTCGCCGTCAGCCTCTACAGCCTCTGGACCTTCGGTCGGCTGGATGACCTCGGCATGGCAGAGGCCCTTCTGACGCTGGTCGTGCTCGGCTTTCCGGCAGCGATCGGCGCGGCCGCCGCCAGACTTATTCTTTAAGGAGGCCCGACATGACCCGTGACAATGCCAGCAAAGCGACCGACCCCATCCGCCCGCATTGGGTGGAATGGCTCACCGGCCTTGCGGCAACCACCATTGTCGTGGCGATGATCGGCTGGATGGTATTCGAAGCGATGACGAGCGACGACCGCCCACCGGAGCTTGCCGTCCAGATCCTCGCCATTGATCCCCAGCCCTCAGGCTGGCGCGTCATGATCGAGGTGCGCAATGCAGGTGATCAGGCGGCCGCTGCGGTGGAAGTAAAGGCGGCGCTCCTCGACGGACCTGAGCTGGTCGAGGAAGCGGGAATGACCTTCGACTACGTCGCTGCCGGGTCGACTTCCCGGGGCGGTCTGCTTTTCGTCAACAATCCGTCTCTCTATCAGCTGCAGGTTGTCCCATCCGGTTTCACTGAGCCGTGAACGTCTCGGATCGGCACGCGGCTATATGCAATCCAGGGTTTTGGATTCATCGAACCTTAATTTTTAGGGGATTAATACTAGTATAAATGAAAATGAACTCTTTACGGCCAGGGTTGCATTCGGCACCTTGACGTAAGACGGTCGCAATGTTTGCGAGCAAACATATTTCATGACAGCAGACGGCGGCAGATAAGCTCTCGCGTCGACTGATCGATTTTCGTTTCAAGTCATTCTGTATGGTCAAAACCTATGTTGAAGCAACGGATTGAAGCGTGGGTCATCCGCGATATTGGGCTCACAGAATTCGACAACTGGGATGCGGTAATCCGCTTTGCGACCAGACTGTCGATCCGTAATTCGATCATCGCCTGCTTCATGGTCGCAGGCATCTTGCTTGTCCTGCATGCCTTCGATGTCTTGCTCAACCCGTTGTTGCGCGATCTGGCAATCGGCTGCGGCATCGCCATGATTGTATCCTTCGTCCTGACGATGCTCTGCTCGCTCTACATGGGTTATGCGGTCATTCACCTCGCCAGAACACGGCTCGAGTTCCGCCAGTTGAGCCGAACCGACATGCTGTCCGGCCTTCTCAATCGCCGCGCCTTCATCGATGATCTCTCTCAGGTTGAGCGCGGGCATCTGCTGATCCTGGATATCGACCGTTTCAAGCAGATCAACGATCGCTACGGCCATCTGGCCGGCGACGACGTGATTGTCTCGGTAGCAAGAACGCTCTGCGAAATCACCGGACCCGCCCATCTCGTCGCGCGTATCGGCGGGGAAGAGTTCGCCATCCTCTTTCGGGATGCCGAGTTTGCCGATGTCATCGCGATGGCAGAAAAGCTACGGCGAACCATTGCCAACCGTCTGGTCGAGTCCATGCACCAGTCGATCGCCGTCACCATATCCGGCGGCTTGGCCGACATCACACCGCTTCGCGATTTCACGGCCGTCTACGCCGCAGCCGATCAGGCGCTTTATCTCGCGAAGTCGTCCGGCCGCAACAGGATCGTGCTCGAACGCGATCTGCCGCGCACGCCCTATCAGCCGGAACACGTTCGGCTCGACCTTGCGGAAACGGCGATTACCGCAGCCTGACCTCAGCCGCCGATCAGCGTCAACCACTCGTCTTCGGTCATCACCTGGACGCCGAGCTCACGGGCCTTGTCGAGCTTGGAGCCGGCACCCGGCCCCGCGACCACATAATCCGTCTTCTTCGACACGGAGCCCGCAACCTTGGCTCCGAGCCCTTCTGCTCGGGCCTTCGCCTCGTCACGCGTGAAGCGCTCCAGCGATCCGGTGAAGACGACGGTCTTGCCAGCCACGGGACTGTCGCTTGCGACCGGCGCCTCGGCGTCCACGGGCGTCACTTCGCTCAAAAGGCGCTGCACGACTTCGAGATTGCGCGGCTCCTTGAAGAACTCGACGATCGAGGCGGCGACCACCTCGCCGATCCCATCGATGCTGTTCAACTCGTTCCAGGCGTCGCCAAACTTTGGCCCTGCCGCCTGCATGGCTTCCGCAAAGGCTGCGTAGCTGCCATAGGAGCGGGCCAGAAGCTTCGCCGTGGTCTCGCCGACATGGCGGATGCCGAGCGCGAAGATCAAGCGGTGGAGCGCGATTTCGCGCCGGGCATCGATCGCCTCGAACAGCTTGCGCACGCTGACACGACCAAACCCATCGATGTTTTCAAGTTTCGTCAGCGACTGGTCCTGACGTGTCTTCAGCGTGAAGATGTCGGGCGCCGTGCGGATCATCAGCGCCGGATCGTCGCTCTCGAAGAAGAAGTCCACCTGCTTCGTCCCGAGCCCTTCGATGTCGAAAGCATTGCGTGAGACGAAATGCTTGATGTGCTCAACAGCCTGCGCACGGCAGACGAAACCGCCGGTGCAGCGCGTGACAGAATCAAGCTTGCCCGTCTTCTCGTTCTTCTCCCGCACAGCATGGCTGCCACAGACCGGGCAGGTCTTCGGAAAGACATACGGCGCGGAGTCTTCTGACCGCTTTTCCAGCACCACGTCGAGCACCTGCGGGATGACATCTCCGGCGCGCTGGACGATCACGGTATCGCCGATACGAATGTCATGGTCGTCAGGCCGGATGCGGTCGCCGGAATTGCCGATGCCCTTGATGTAGTCCTCGTTATGCAGCGTCGCGTTGGTCACGACGACGCCTCCGACGGTGATCGGCGTCAGACGCGCGACAGGCGTCAGCGCACCCGTGCGGCCCACCTGGATGTCGATGGCTTCGACCGTGGTGAAGGCCTGCTCCGCCGGGAACTTGTGCGCCGTCGCCCAGCGCGGCGATCGGGACCGAAAACCGAGGCGCGCCTGAAGATCGAGCCGGTCGACCTTGTAGACGACACCGTCGATATCGTAGTCGAGATCTGGACGCTGCAGCCCGATCTCGCGGTAATGGTCGAGTATGGACGAAATCGACGTCAGCCGCTGCGTCAGCGGATTGATGGGGAAACCCCAGCGGCCGAAGACCTGCACCATCTCCCATTGCGTCTCGGCCGGCATCTGGCTCATCTCGCCCCAGGCATAGGCAAAGAAGCGCAGCTTGCGGCTCGCCGTCACCTTTGGATCGAGCTGGCGCAGTGAGCCGGAAGCCGTGTTGCGTGGATTGACATAGGTCTGCCGGCCCTCGGCCTCCATCTGCGCGTTGAGCGCCAGGAAGTCGGACTTCGCCATATAGACTTCGCCGCGCACCTCGACGATATCAGGCGCATCCGCCGGAAGCTCGGTCGGGATTTCCTTGATCGTCAGGATATTGGCGGTGACGTTTTCGCCCGTCGTCCCGTCACCGCGGGTCGCGGCCGTCACCAGTTTACGGTTCTCGTAGCGAAGCGACATGGAGAGCCCGTCGATCTTCGGTTCGGCGGTAAAGGCAATGGAATTGTCCGGCAACTGACCGAGGAAGCGGTAGACGGAAGACACGAAGTCCTGGACGTCCTCATCCGAAAAGGTGTTGTCGAGCGACAGCATCGGGCGGGCGTGAACCACCTGCGCGAAGATCCCCGCGGGAGCTGCACCGACGCGCTGGGAGGGACTATCGATCCGCACCAGCTGCGGAAACTGCGCTTCGATCGCGTCATTGCGCCGCTTCAGCGCGTCATAATCCGCGTCCGAGATCTCCGGCTTATCCTTGCCATGATAAAGCGCGTCATGATGGGCAATCTCGCTTGCCAGCCTTTGCAATTCGGCCTTCGCCTGTTCCTCGGTCAAGGCCTCGACAGGAATGGTCTCAAAAGCCATGGCAACCTCCGCATTTCTTCAGTCGGGTTTAGCGGAAAATCGGCGAATGAAAAGAGCGTGCGCTCACTCCTCCACCTTGCTGAGATCGAGCCTTGCCGTCAGCGGCAGATGATCGGAAGCAAGGCGGGCAAGAGGTGTATCATGGGCCGTCAGATCGACGATCAGGCCGGACCGGTTCGCCATGATCCGATCGAGCGAGAGAACCGGCAGACGAGCCGGAAAACTCGGGATTGGTGGCGGTAACGGCCCAAAAACCGGCTCAAGCCGTGTGAGCGCCGAGCCGGGCCCCAGCCGCCACTCGTTGAAATCTCCCATCAAGAGCGTGGCCCGCTCGGCGCGGTTCTGCAAGAGATCGAGAATGACATCCGCCTGCTGGCGGCGCGCCCAGCGCAACAATCCGAGATGCGCCGCAATCACCCGCAGCCCGGCCCGGCCTTCAATATCGATTTCCGCCACCAGAGCGCCCCGCGGCTCAAGACCGGGCAGTGCCACCTGATGCACGTCACGCACAATCCCTTCGCGAAACAGCAGCACATTGCCCCGCCATCCATGCGACTTCGGCCCGGTGAGTACCGGTACCGGCAGAAGGCCAGTCTCCAGCCGCAGCCGATTGAGATCGAGAAGCCCGGAGCGCTCGCCGAAACGCTGGTCTGCCTCCTGCAGCGCGATCACGTCCGGACCGATTTCCCTGATAACGTCGATAATGCGCTCGGGATCAAATCGGCCGTCTGTGCCGACGCATTTGTGCACATTGTAGGAAGCGACGGTCAACGAACCATCGACCTGTGCCTGGACCACCCGCTCCGCTGGACGCCATCTGCGATTGCGAATGGATGTCACCATCGTGCGGGCGAGGCTCGGCTTGGTCTTCTTCATCACACCTGTTGCATCCGTCGTCGGTTGGGCCGGGGGCCGGTTGCGGTTGAGGCCACGCACTAAACGCCGTCCTCGATCAAAGATAGGGCGATCCGAGCCAGAACAAGCGATCAATCATCCGATTGGGCAGAGATCGTGTGCGGAGTGTATCAAGAGTGACCTGCCCGGCGCTGGACAGCCTGAGATCGATCCGGTCTTCGATCTGCGCGGCAAGGTCACGATCATAGACCTCAAGATCGATCTCGAAATTCAGTCGCAGCGAACGCGAATCGAGATTGGAGGAGCCAATGAAACACCATTGCCGATCGATGACCATCAGCTTCGAATGATCGAATGGACCATCCGCCAGATGCACCCGGCACCCTTCGCGCAGGATCTGGTCGAACTGCCCCATCATTGCACGCGCAACGATCGCCAGATTGTTCTGCGAGGGCACGATCACGTCCACCTGAACGCCCCGACGGGCAGCCGTGTTCAGTGCCGCAATAAATGTCGTGTCGGGCAGAAAGTATGGAGAGACGATCCGGATCGACCGTTCGGCCACGGAAAACGCGCCGAGCAGAAGCCGATGATTCGTCTCGATATGGGTGTCAGGGCCGGATACCACCGCCCGAACAGCGGTCCCTGCCCCCGGCACCGCGTCATCGAGCCGGACGCCCCATTCCGGCCCCAGCAGCACTTCACCGGTCTCGAAGTGCCAGTCTTCGGCAGCAACCGCCAGAATGTCGGCGACAACAGGTCCGGTCACCCGAAAATGGGTGTCGCGCGCGCCATCCGGCCCGGTAAACCCCGCACGGATATTCATGCCGCCGACAAAAGCTGTGGTCCCGTCCGTCACCAGGATTTTCCGGTGCGTCCGCAGATTGGCGTAAGGCAGCCGCAGGCCCATGATGACCTGCCCGTTGAAGACGGCGACCGGAACGCCCCCCTCTTCGAGATAGCCGATGATGCTGGGTACGCTGTAACGCGCACCGACGGCATCGACGATCACCCGGACGGCGACACCACGCTGATGCGCGGCGATCAGGCAGTCGGCCACGCGTCGGCCGACGACATCGCGATCGAAGATGTAGGTTTCGAGGATGATGCTGTGTTGCGCGGCTTCGATTGCCTGGCACATGGCATCGAAGGTCTCCTCCCCGGTCGAGAGCATCGCGATGTGGTTGCCCGACGACAGAGGATGCCGGGTTACCCTGTCACCGAGCAGTTTCATCGGTCCGAATCGGTCGCCGAACTGGGCGGCCACGGTTTCGCGGTCGATGCTGTAGAGCGAGAGGCTGCGCCAGATTTCGTCGAGTTCGAGCGCGCGTCTGGAGATGAGCGTTGCGCGCCGGATGCGGTTGATCCCCGCGACCGCGTAGATCATTGCGCCCACCAGCGGCGACAGGATGATGATGCCGACCCAGCCAAGCGCCGAGCGCACCTCGCGTTTCGTCATCGCCGCATGGGTGGCCGCCACCGTGCCGAAAACGACGGACAGAACGGCAAGGGTTTCGGCCCAGTAGATCTGGATCAGGTCCATCATGATGCGGCAACGAAACAGGTTTCAGGGTGGAAGGCAACCACGGCCGGATGGATGTGGCTCACTCGCCGGCGGCAAGAAGTTTGGCGGCTGCCGCCCGCGCCTCATCGGTGACGGAAGCGCCGGCAAGCATGCGGGCGATCTCTTCCTTCCGATGCTCCGGCTCCATGATGGCAACCCGGGTAGCGATCTTGTCCCCCGCATCGCCGGTCGGACCCTTGGAGATGAGGAAATGTGCCGACGCGCGAGCCGCAACCTGCGGCGCATGGGTGACGGACAGCACCTGTACCTTGGCAGACAGGCGCTTCAGCCGCTGACCGATGGCATCGGCCACCGCACCGCCGACACCCGTGTCGATCTCATCGAACACGAGTGTTGGCGCGGAGCCTCGATCCGCAAGCGCCACCTTGAGTGCCAGCAGGAAGCGGGAGAGCTCACCGCCTGAGGCAACTTTCATGATCGGGCCGGGTCGCGTGCCGGGGTTGGTCTGAACGTGGAACTCGACCGTGTCGATACCGTCCGCGGTCGCGTTCTCGGCGTCGGCTGAGACCTCGACCATGAAGCGCGCACGCTCAAGCTTCAACGCCGGCAGTTCCTGCATGACGGCATCGGCAAGCGCCTGGGCGGCGTTCTGCCGTTTGCCGGACAGTTGCAGCGCCAGATGGTCGTAATGCGCCCGGGTTTCGAGGACGGCTGCCTCCAACTGGCCAAGCCGCTCTTCTCCGGCATCGAGATCGGCGAGATCGGCCACCATCTTTTCGGCAAGTGCCGGGAGATCTGTCACGGCAACCGAATATTTCCGGCCCGCCGCGCGAAGCGCAAACAGACGCTCCTCGACGCGCTCCAGCTCGCGCGGATCGAACTCCGTGCGGCGCAAGGCGGCTTCGACTTCCATCTGCGCTGCAGACAGCGTGTCGAGGGCCGTGCCAAGCAGCTGCACGGTCTCTTCCAGCAGTCCGGGAGCCTCGTGGCTCTTGCGCTCCAGTCGGCGCATAAGGGATGCGATATGCGGTACTGGCGAGGCATTGCCATTCAGGAATTCGGAGGCCTCGGCGATATCGCCGGCGATGCGTTCAGATTTCTGCATGGCGGAGCGCCGCTCGGCGAGCTCGTCCTCCTCGCCATCAAGCGGCGAGAGACCCTCCAGCTCCTCGACGGAGGCCCGCAGGTAATCGGCTTCGCGTGCGGCCGCCTCAACCTTCGCCTTGTGGGTCTTGTAGGCCCGCTCGGCCTCACGCCAGCGGCGATAGCTGTCCCCGAGTTCAAGCGCTTCGTCGGTCAGACCGGCAAAGGCGTCGAGCAGCATGCGGTGGGCGTTCGTGTCGATCAGCGCACGATCGTCGTGCTGGCCATGGATCTCGACCAGCAACTGGCCGACCTGGCGCATCAGCTGCACGCTGACCGGCTGATCATTGATGTAGGCACGGGTGCGGCCATCGGCGGATTGGACGCGTCGGAAGATGAGGTCGCCGTCATCATCGACGCCATTGCCCTTCAGCAGTGTCCGGGCCGGATGGCTACCGCCGACATCGAAGACGGCAGTGACCTGCCCCTTGTCCTCGCCATGGCGCACGAGCGAGCCGTCGCCGCGGCCCCCAAGGGCCAGCGAGAGGCTGTCGAGAAGAATGGATTTGCCGGCGCCGGTTTCACCGGTCAGCACGGATAGACCGGTCTCGAAGGCAAGATCCAGCCGCTCGATCAGAACGATATCGCGGATCGACAGCTGGACCAGCATAGGCTCAGTTTCTCACTTCGTGACTTAAGACCGTCAGGTCCCGATCAGCAGCCTGCGACCGGCGCGGGTGATCCACGAACCGGAATTCTCACGCGGTTCAAGGCCGCCTCTCTGCAACAGCGCATAGCTGTCGGCATACCACTGGCTGTCCGGATAGTTGTGTCCGAGCACGGCCGCCGCAGCCTGGGCTTCCGAAACGACGCCCATCGCATAGTAGGACTCGACCAGACGGGCGAGAGCTTCTTCGATCTGGTTGGTGTTCGGATACTGCTCGACGACGACGCGGAAGCGCGAGACGGCAGCAAGATATTCCTTCCGCTCCAGATAGTAGCGTCCAACCTGCATTTCCTTGCCGGCGAGCTGGTCACGCGCGAAACGCATCTTCGCCTGTGCGTCATCGACATATTCCGAATCGGGGAAGTCGTTGACGACGCGCTGCATCGCTTCGATCGTCTTGACCGAATTGCGCTGATCCTGCGTGACGTTGGAAATCTGTTTCCAATAGGACAGACCGACGAGATACTGCGCGTAAGCCGCATCCTCGGACTTCGGATAGAGGCTCAGGTAGCGGTTGCCGGTCGCAATCGCGTCGGCATAGCGGCCAAGGCGGTACTTCGTGAAGGTGCTCATGACGAGTGCCTTGCGCGACCATTCAGAGAACGGGTTCTGGGCGTCGACCGCGTCAAACTTGCGGGACGCTTCGCTCATATTGCCAGCCTTGATGTTGGCAAGGCCCTGATTGTAGAGCACTTCCGGCGGCTCGGTCTCGGCAGCGAGCTTGCTGATGTCGATATCAGGGTCGCTTTGGCATCCCGCGAGCACGGCGCCGAAAGACAACATCACGCTCAGGCCCGCAATACGCACGGCATTCTTCACAACGACCGATCCCACTTGATTCATTCGAAAGATCCCGATTGCAGCGCCGCTTGAAAACCGTCGCCTTCAACTGGCGTTTCTAGCCACAAAAGCGGCACTAGGGCAACGCAGTGATGTGACTTTAACGCATTTTTGTGGCAGGGCACCCAGAAAGTGCCATTCTGCCTTTATCCTTGCCTGCTCAGCAAAACGCCGGCCTTCAGGAAGAAGCCGGCGTTGAACTTTGATTGACCTGTCTTGTAGTTACGCCGACCAGGGCGCGAATTCCGAAACCTGAACCGGAACGAATTCCCGGGCGCGAACCTGGTGGCTGCGGCTCGGCGCTTCCACGACCTCATAGGCGGTCGGGTCGCTGAGCAATGCCTTCAGTGCATTCGCATTCATCTTGTGACCGCCGCGATAGGAGCGGTAGCAGCCGATGAACTGTGCACCGGCGAGAGCGAGGTCACCCACGGCATCGAGCGTCTTGTGCCGGACGAACTCGTCCTTCTCGTAGCGCAGGCCTTCGACATTGATCACGGTATCGTCGTCCGAGATGACCACCGAGTTTTCAAGCGAAGAACCCAGTGCGAAGCCCGCAGCCCAGAGGCGCTCGACATCGCGCATAAAGCCGAAGGTGCGCGCGCGCGACAATTCGGTCTTGAAGGTTTCGGCCGTCAGGTCGCCTTCCCACTTCTGTCGACCAATCAGCTTGCTGTCGAAGTCGATTTCGACCTCGAAACGCGTGCCGTCATAGGGGCGGAACTCGGACCAGGACGCACCGGCCTCGATGCGAACCGGTTTGATGACGCGAATGTAGCGGCGCTTTACCCCGAGATTCGTGATGCCGACCTGTTCGATCGCATCAATGAAGACTTCCGAACTGCCATCCATGATCGGCATTTCAGCACCATCGACTTCGACCACGACATTGTCGAGACCGAGCGCATAAAATGCGGCCATGACATGTTCGATCGTGGCCACGGACCGCGCCGGATTGGTGCCGAGCACGGTGCAGAGATCGGTATTGCCGACATGCGCAGACACTGCGCGATACTCACTGGTAGAACCGTCATCGTGTTGGCGGACGAACACGATACCTGTCCCGGCTTCAGCCGGCTGGAGGGTGATGGAGACCTCGCGGCCGGAATGAACCCCGATACCCGTCAGCGTGAGAGACGCTGCGATCGTGGTCTGAAATCCGAGCAAAGCAATTGCCATTCCGATAGCCTTAAAATGAAGCGACGAGGCGGTGGATCGTTTGCTTCCCGTCGCAATCTCTTGTCAAAGGGCTGATAGGCCCTGTGTTCGATCACATACATACGTGTGACCGGGACGTGAGCCAAATCACTGATTCTTTCGCTTTGTAACGAAGGCAGTCCCTTGATTATCCTCAAGAATTCGACGTGTTGTCACAAAGTGTGAGACGCAAAAAACCCGGGCCTCTCGACCCGGGTCTCTCGAAGGTGAGTCGTGCTTTCCTTAGCTCGTCTGGCGACGCAGGAAAGCAGGGATTTCAAGCTGATCGTCTTCGCTGGTGGCGCGTGCCGGCGTGGCACGGCCCTGATCGTCGAGCTGGCCACGACGCGGAGCGTAGAGGCTGGCTTCGGCCGACAGCGGACGACGCTGCTGCGACGGAGCAGCCGGCGCAGAACCGGTCATGTCACCCATGACAGTCTCTTCGTCAGCCTGACGACCGAGCGAATTGGTTATCCGCTTTAAGAGACCCATCGGGCCGCGCTCGTCCTGGGCAGCGGGTGCTGCCGGCTGGGCGCGGTGGTCGATCTCGGCGCGCAGCACCGGCGGGAAGTCTTCCACCTTCGGCATGCGGACGGGCTCAGCTGCCATGCGCGGCTCTGTCATGACAGGTGCCGGAGCGACCGGCGCCTGCATGACCGGAGCGGGCTGCTGCACCACCGGTGCCGGCTGGCTCATGACGGGAGCCGGAGCAACCGGCTGGACCATCTGCGGAGCGGGAGCTGCTTCCGGAGCCGGCGAAGCGAACAGGCGGCTTGCCGGACGGAATTCCTGCTGCGAAGCGGGCTGCGGCTGGCTCATGATCGGCTGGCGGGCAGTTGCGATTTCGAGTTCACGTTCCATGGCTGCTTCAGCCGAACGAATGGTGTCTGCGACCGGATCCATGGTCGGCTTGGGGGCCTGCGTCATTGCAGGCTGATATGCGGCCGGTGCCGGAGCAACGGCCGCGGAGGGACGCATAGGGGGCTTTGCCAGCGGAGCGGCTTCGAAGCCCTTGGAGGCAAGTGCTGCACGGTCGATACCAGTGGCAACGACAGACACGCGGATGATGCCTTCGAGCGCTTCGTCGAAGGTGGCACCGAGGATGATGTTGGCGTCCGGGTCGACTTCTTCGCGAATACGGGTCGCGGCTTCATCGACTTCGAACAGGGTCAGATCACGACCGCCGGTGATCGAGATCAACAGGCCCTGAGCGCCCTTCATCGAAGTTTCGTCGAGCAGCGGGTTGGCAATGGCGGCTTCGGCAGCCTGCATTGCGCGGCCTTCACCCGATGCTTCGCCGGTGCCCATCATCGCGCGGCCCATCTCGCGCATCACGGAGCGAACGTCCGCGAAGTCGAGGTTGATCAGGCCTTCCTTGACCATCAGGTCGGTGATGCAGGCAACGCCGGAATAGAGCACCTGGTCGGCCATCGCGAAGGCGTCGGCGAAGGTGGTGCGATCGTTGGCAATGCGGAACAGGTTCTGGTTCGGGATGACGATCAGCGTGTCGACCGACTTCTGCAGTTCCTCGATGCCGGATTCGGCAAGCCGCATGCGGCGCGCGCCTTCAAAGTGGAACGGCTTGGTGACGACGCCGACGGTCAGGATACCCTTGTTGCGGGCAGCCTGGGCGACAACCGGAGCGGCACCGGTACCGGTACCACCGCCCATGCCGGCGGTGACGAAGCACATGTGGGTACCATTGAGATGGTCGATGATCTCGTCGATGCATTCTTCAGCGGCAGCGCGACCGACTTCCGGCTGCGATCCTGCGCCGAGACCCTCGGTGACATTGACGCCGAGCTGGATGATGCGCTCGGCCTTGGTCATGGTCAGCGCCTGGGCATCCGTGTTGGCAACGACGAAATCGACGCCCTGCAGACCAGCGGTGATCATGTTGTTGACGGCGTTGCCGCCACCGCCACCGACACCGAAGACGGTGATGCGGGGCTTCAGCTCAGTAATATCTGGCTTCTGCAGCTTGATGGTCATGGTACCCGTTCCTTCTTTTTCCGGCCGCATCGCCAAGCCGGCCATGTCATTTCAACAGATTTCCCTTGGCCGAACCTTGTGTCCGGCCGGGTAAACTCAAAAACTCTCTTTCAGCCATTGGCCCATGCGGGCGAAGCGGCTGTTTCCGTTGCCGAAGGGCGAGAACAACCCGCCCTGCCCGGCATGTGTTTCCTGATCCGCCATCTGCGGATAGATCGTCAGCCCGACGGCCGTCGAGAAGGCCGGTCCCTTGGCCGCGGCCGGGAGGCCGGAGACACCCATCGGACGACCGATACGCACGTTACGGGCCAGAATGCGGCGCGCCGCTTCCGGCATGCCGGTGAGCTGGCAGGCACCACCGGTCAGAACCACGCGCTTGCCAACCACCGGCGAGAAGCCCGACTTCTGAATCCGGTCGCGCAGCATCTCGAGGGTTTCCTCGATCCGCGCGCTGATGATCCGGGTCACAAGTGCCTTCGATACCTGGGTCGGCTGATCACGATCGTCTTCGCCGATCGGCGGCACGGACACGACCTCGCGATCGTCGGCGCCGTTGGCGACAGCCGAACCGTGAACGACCTTAAGACGTTCTGCATCCTCGATACGGGTCGAAAGCCCGCGCGCCAGATCGGTCGTCACATGGTGACCACCAATCCCGATGGCGTCCGTATGGATCAGCTTGCCTTCGGCGAAGACAGAGATGGTGGTCATGCCACCGCCCATGTCGATCGCCGCGCAACCGAGCTCCACTTCGTCGTCGACCAGGGCCGCAAGGCCGCTGGCATAAGGCGTGGCGACCACACCCTCGACGGTCAGATGGGCCCTGTTGATGCAAAGCTCCAGATTGCGAAGCGCTGCACGTTCGGCCGTGACCACATGCATGTCGACGCCGAGAACGTCGCCATACATTCCAAGTGGATCACGGATTCCCCGCTCTCCGTCAAGAGAAAAGCCTGTCGGCAGCGAATGCAGGACGGCACGGTCATTGCCCTGGGACTGCTGACCGGCAGCGATCAGCACCTTGCGCAGATCGCCGGATTCGACTTCCTGCCCACCGAGATCGATGGACGCGGTGTAGACGTCGGAACCGATGCGACCGGCAGAAACGTTGACAATCAGGCTCTCAACAGTGAGGCCTGCCATGCGCTCGGCAGCATCGACGGCCAAGCGCACGACATTTTCAACGGCGTCCAGATCGGCAATCACGCCGGACTTGATGCCGTGCGAGCGCTGATGACCGAGACCGATGACCTCAACATTGTGCGTACGACCCGGCAGGACAGCAGACTCGCGGCGCGGTGTGAGGCGCGCGATGATGCAAACCACCTTGGTCGAGCCGATATCGAGCACCGAAACGACATGCGCCCGCTTCGACGAAAGCGGCTTGGTGCGCGGAAAACCAAAGGAAGAGCCACCGAAGATGCTCATATCTTCTGCTCCAGTTTCTTCAGAGCCTTGCGACGCTCTTCGAGGGCAACCGTACGGCGCTCCTGCGCGCCGACGGTCAGCCGAACGGCGACACGATCGGGCAGACGCAGATCAACGACGGCGACGTCGCGCGACAGAACCTGCTGCTCGGCGTCAAAGCGATTTAGCAGTGCGAGAGCACCCGGGACGTTCTCTTCCGGCAGACGAACGACAATTCCGTTTTCCAGGTGAACATCCCAGCGACGACCACCAACACGCACGAATGCCTTCACCCGCGAAGCAATTGCCGGCCACCGGGAGAACTCCTCATCGATGGCTGCAGCTGCGGTTTCGGCATCGCGACCGACGAAGAGCGGAAGCGAAGCGAACTTGTTGTCACGCAGCGGCGCGATCACCGAACCAGAGCGCTCGATAAGCGAGAGATCATTACCGTGCTGCCAGATGCCATAGGCCTGACGCTCACGCAGAACAACTTCGACGGTCGACGGATAGACCTTGCGGACCTCGGCCGATTCGACCCAGGGAAGCTCGGAGAGCGCCTGGCGCGCAGCAGCAATGTCGAGGCCGAGCAGGCTGGTCGATCCATCAAGACCGAGCAGCTGCAGGATATCGATTTCCGACGTATGCTGATTGCCGGAGACCCGAACATCTTCGACCGCAAAACCAGCCGACGCCGTAACGGTCTGCATGACGATCGGGCCGTGGCCACCGACCACAGTTCCATGCAGACTGACCAAACCATAGAACGCCACCAGACTGACCTTACCGAGATGGCGCGGCAGCGCGATACGGCCCGAGCACAAGGCAAGCACAAATCGCACCAGGCGGCGCAGCGGACGCGGCAGCACCTTCGTCTCACCCGACGCAATCGGCGCAGCCGGATACACGCCGGACCCACCCACCAATTTGTTGCCGCTCAACGAGAACAAGAAGCGTCCTCCACCATCCAACGTACGAATTCACCAAAGCTGTAGCCCGCAAGGGCAGCCATTTCAGGCAGCAACGAAGTGGGGGTCATGCCCGGCTGGTTGTTAAGCTCCAGCCAAATCAGATCACCATCCTCGGAGAAGCGATCGTCATAGCGGAAGTCGGACCGACTCACTCCGCGACACCCGAGCGCCTGATGTGCCTTCAGCGCTAATGATTGTATTTTTTGGTAAATTTTCGGTGAAATTTGCGCAGGAAGCACGTGCTCCGAACCACCCGCCGCATACTTGGAGTCGTAATCGTAGAAGCTGTTGCCGAGCGGCACGATCTCGGTGACGCCGAGCACCTTGCCATCCATCACGCCGCACGTCAGTTCGCGACCCGCCACATAACGCTCGACCATCACGAGATCGCCGTAACGCCATTCACTTGACGTCAGGATCTGCGGCGGGTGCGCCATGTCCTCACGGACGATGACGACACCGAAGCTCGACCCCTCACGAACCGGCTTCACGACATAGGGCGGCGCCATTGGATGCGTATTGCCGACGTCGAAGCGGTTGATGACCATGGCTTCGGCGACAGGAATACCGGCCTGGGCAGCCACGATCTTCGCCTGCTTTTTGTCCATGGCAAGCGCCGACGCAAGCACGCCGGAATGGGTGTAGGGGATTTCGAGATATTCAAGCACGCCCTGAATGGTGCCATCTTCGCCATAGGGACCATGCAGCGCATTGAAGGCGACATCCGGCTTCAGATCTTCGAGAACACGACCGATATCGCGACCGACATCAACGCGCGTGACCTTGAAGCCCTCACCCTCGAGAGCCGAAGCGCAGGCGTTGCCAGAGGACAAGCTCACAGGCCGCTCGGAGGACAATCCACCCATCAAAACCGCGACATGCTTGCCACTCATCTACGCCTCGCAAAATCTAAAATTCGACCGGCAATCGCACCGACTGATCCGGCTTTGTCAGATCAGTTGAACAACATTAAGGTTAATGAACCGTTTACTTTCGTTAATTTGGTCGCGAAAGCGCCTGCCCTGCAAGCCAAACAAAGACTTGAGGTTATCGGACGAAGCCGATGAAAAGACAGAGAAAGTTAACGGATGAGATTAATCAGGCGCTGAGCCGCGACAGGTTCACGGCGGATTGACCATCGTCAGAAACCGGAGCCGCGAAAGGTGCCACAGGGACATCTTTCGCATGCACGATTCGGTTCCGCCCGCTGGCCTTGGCGAGATAAAGGGCGCGGTCGGCGCCTGAAAACAGCTCGCTGAAGCCGAGTTCGGCGACGCCGTCGGAGACCCCGGCAGACACGGAAATCGAAACAGGCCGCCCTGAAATTTCCAAACCCATGCCTTCGACAGATGCGCGGATCGCTTCGGCGATCTCCATCGCTCGCTCCGTCCCCTGCCCGATCAAGAGGACGGCAAACTCCTCGCCGCCGATGCGGGCAATGGCCTCATCCGGGCCGAGGACATTCGTCAGGCAGTTCGCCGTTTGCACGATGACGTCGTCACCCGCTTTGTGACCGAGAGTGTCATTGACCAACTTGAAACGATCGATATCGAGCAGGATCAGAGCCACCGGCCCACGCGCGGCCTCGAACGTGTCGAGGAATGCCCGACGATTCATCAGACCGGACAGCATGTCGGTTCGGCTCAATGTCTCGAAACGCTGGCGCGATACGCCAAGGTCATAGATTGCAAGGCCGACAACCGAATAGGCAATCACGGCGACGATGAAGGAGACGGGCGGCGTCAGCATGGTCGCGACGACCAGCGCCGGCCCCAGAGGATATGGCAGAAGCCCGAGACCGACGAGAATGAAGTGACTGAGGACGTTGAGGCCGTAGGCAAACACGGCGATCTTGGCTGCCATGGCAACGGCCTTCCACAGCACCGCCTGCCGCGAGGAAAACTCGCCAAGCGTGAGCTGCCGGATTACCCAGACATGCACCAGATCAAACATGAAACTCCCCGAACCTTCGGGGAGCTTAACCGAGCGACGTTAAAACTTCGTAGGAAAGAGGTCGAAGGCTTAGGCCTCGGCGACGCCCATGAACGGCTTCACTTCGCGACCGGGCATGAAAATGCCGAGGCGTTTGATTTCCCATTCAAGCTTGATGCCTGCGGTCTCGAAAACCCGCTGGCGAACGGTCTCGCCGAGATATTCGAGATCGTAACCCGTCGCATGGCCGACATTGATCATGAAATTGCAGTGCAGCGACGACATCTGCGCCCCGCCGATCATCAGACCGCGGCAGCCTGCCTCGTCGATCAACTCCCAGGCCGAATGGCCCTCGGGGTTCTTGAACGTCGAGCCACCGGTCTTTTCCTTGACCGGCTGTACCGTCTCGCGATGGTGACGAACCGCATCCATGTCTGCGCGGATCTTCGCCTTCTCTTCCGGATAGCCTTCGAAGAGCGCGCTGGTAAAGATCAGGCCTTCGGACGCGGCCGAATGGCGATAGCTGTAGCCCATGTCGGCATTCGACAGGACATGCACATTGCCCTTGCGATCGACGGCCTCGACCTCGATCAACCGGCCGGCCGTGTCACCGCCATTGGCACCCGCATTCATGCGGATGGCGCCACCGATCGAACCGGGAATGCCGTAGTAGAAGTGGAAACCGCCGATATTGTTGTCCATCGCCATGGCGGCGATGTGCTTGTCCGGGCAGATCGCTCCGGCACGGATGCGGTTCTCGCCGGCCAGCTCCACCTGTCCAAAACCCTTGGCAGACAGGCGAACAACAACACCGGGAATGCCACCATCGCGCACCAGAAGGTTCGATCCGACGCCGATTACGGTCAGCGGCACCTCTTCCGGCAAAAGCTTCAGGAAACTGGTGAGGTCCTCGACGTCATGCGGCTGGAACATCAGCTCCGCCAGCCCGCCGGCCTGGAACCAGGTCACCCGGTCCATTGGCGCATCAGGCGTCAACCGCCCCTTGAGATCGTTGACCCCCGGGCCGAGCGACGCCAGAAGCTTTTCCCCATCCACCTGTTTCATTCAAGACTTTCCCGCAATTGCATCTAGTTCCGTCGGCAAGGCAGCAGCCCACTGGGTAATGTTGCCGGCCCCCAACAGGACCACGAAATCACCCGGTTGTGCAATGCCTGCAACGAGAGAGGCGAGCTGATCCGGCGCGGCCAAGTAACGCGCGTCGCGATGACCGCCTGACTTGATGCGCGATACCAGCGTTTCTGAATCGATACCCTCAATCGGATCCTCACCGGCCGCATAGACCGGCGAGAGGAAGATCGTGTCGGCATCGTTGAAGCAGTTGGCGAAATCATCGAAGAGGCTGGCAAGGCGCGAATAGCGATGCGGCTGATGCACCGCAATGATCCGCCCCTGGCAGGCTTCGCGGGCCGCTCTGAGCACCGCCTTGATCTCCACCGGGTGGTGGCCGTAATCGTCGAACACCTGCACGCCATTCGATACGCCCGTCAGCGTGAAGCGCCGCTTGACGCCGCCGAAGCCGGCAAGTCCCTTGCGGATACTCTCTTCCGAAATGTCGAGCCGGTTCGCGACAGCAATTGCGGCGCAGGCATTGGAGATATTGTGCCGGCCCGGCATTGGCAGCACCAGATCCTTGAAATTGAAAACCCGGCCGGTACGACGACGGCGGATCTCCACATCGAAGATCGAACGGATGCCGTCGAGGCGCACATTCGAGAAGCGCACATCGGCCTGCGGGTTCTCGCCATAAGTTATGACCTTGCGGTCCTCGATCTTGCTCACCAGCGCCTGAACTTCCGGATGATCGAGGCACATCACCCCGAAGCCATAGAACGGGACGTTCTCGACAAACTGGCGGAAAGCCGCCCGCGCATTGTCAAAGGTGCCGTAATGGTCGAGATGTTCAGGGTCGATATTGGTGACAACAGCGACATCGGCCGGAAGCTTCAGGAAGGTACCATCGGACTCATCAGCCTCGACCACCATCCACTCACCCTCACCCATGCGGGCATTGGTGCCATAGGCATTGATGATGCCGCCATTGATAACGGTCGGGTCGAGATTGCCTGCTTCCAAGAGTGCAGCAACCATCGAGGTCGTCGTCGTCTTGCCATGCGTGCCACCGATCGCGATCGCGTTGCGGAAGCGCATGAGCTCGGCGAGCATTTCGGCACGGCGGACAATCGGCAACAGCTTCTCGCGAGCGGCAATCAGTTCCGGATTGTTCTTCTTGATCGCGGTCGAGACGACGACGACTTCGGCATCACCGAGGTTCTCGGCCGTGTGACCGACGAAAACTTCGATGCCCTTGGCGCGCAGCCGCTGGACGTTGGCACTCTCGGCCTGGTCCGACCCTTGCACCTTGTGACCGAGATTGTGCAGCACCTCGGCAATCCCGCTCATCCCGATGCCGCCGATCCCGATGAAATGGACGAGGCCGATGGTTTTCGGCATTTTCATTGTGTGGCTCCCTTCGACTGGGCAATGCCCTTGCCGGCGGCAATAGCCTCTACGAGGTCTGCGAGCAAGCCGGCAGCGTCGGGCTTGCCCGTGCTTTTCGCGGCGGCCGCCATGGTTGCGAGCCGCTCCGGGCCCTCCATCGCTGTCGTCAGAAGGTCAGCAATGCGCTCGGCAGAAAGCGCCGACTGGGCGATCACCTGCGCGCCGCCCTGCGCCGCGAGTGCTGCGGCATTCGCGGCCTGGTCATGGTCGAGTGCATGCGGATAGGGAACAAGCACGCTCGGGCGACCGATCACCGCGAGTTCGGAGACCGTAGACGCGCCAGAGCGGCAGATCACGAGATGGGCCGTTGCCAGCCGCTCAGCCATGTCGGTAAAGAACGGCGCGACCTCTGCGCGAATGCCAAGCGTCGAATAGCTGTCGATCACCTTCTGCCGGTCTTCGGGTCGGGCCTGCTGGGTGACCACGAGACGCTGACGCAGCGCATCGGGGAGAAGCCGGATGGCGCCCGGAATGGCGTCGGAGAAGAACTGCGCGCCCTGGCTTCCACCGAAGACCACGAGGTTGAAGGCTTCGCCAGTGGCGGACGCGACATAGGGCTGGGCCGCGGCCGCGATGACGGCCGGCCTTACCGGATTGCCGGTGAGCACCATCTTGGACTTGTGTTCGCCGTCAGGTGACAGAAATCCACCAGCGATCGCCCGCACTCGCGAGGCAAGCAGCTTGTTTGCCCGTCCCATCACGGCATTCTGCTCATGCACCGCCGTCGGAACGCCGAGACCGGAGGCCGCGAAAAGTGGCGGCACGGTCGGGTATCCGCCGAAGCCGATGACGGCCTTCGGCTTCAGGCGGGACACCAGGGCTCGCGCCTCGCGATAACCGCGCCCCAGCGAGAGAAACGCCTTGACCACGGCGACCGGGTTCTTCGAACCGATCGTCGCAGACGAAACGGTGTGGATCTCATCGGCCGGGAAGCTTCCAGCGTAACGTTCGGCACGCCGGTCGGTCACCAGATGCACGCCATAGCCGCGCGCCTTCAATTCATGCGCCAGCGCTTCGGCCGGAAAGAGATGGCCGCCGGTTCCCCCGGCGGCGAGAAAGACGATACCCTTGGTCATTACGCTTTACTCCGCAGGCACGCCCGCGACCGAACGGAACAGGCTGCGCTCCTGGGCGCGCTTTTCCGGACGGCGGCGGGTCAGCGCCAGGATGAAGCCGGCCGTGACACAGATCGCCGTCATCGACGATCCGCCATAGGAGATGAGCGGCAGCGTCATGCCCTTGGCCGGCAGAAGTTCGAGATTGACGCCGATATTGATCATCGACTGGACGCCGAGGAGCAGAACGAGACCGGACACGGCGAGACGGTTGAAGTCGTTGCGCTCCTTGTAGGCATGGCTGAGGCCGCGCAGAACAAGAAAGGCGAAGATCGCGACCAGCGCCATGCAGAAGACGATGCCGAATTCTTCCGCAGCGACCGAGAAGATGAAGTCGGTATGGCTGTCGGGAATGATGCGCTTGACGATACCCTCGCCCGGCCCCTGGCCAAACCAGTCGCCACGAATGATCGCTTCGCGGGCGGTATCGACCTGGAACGTATCACCCTCGCCGGTCAGAAACCGGTCTATTCGTCCGGCGACGTGCGGCAGCGTCAGATAGGCCCCGAAGAAGCCTGCACCACCGAGTACGCCGAGCACGACGATCCAGAGCCAGGGCATGCCGGCCATGAAGAACATCGCCCCCCATACGCTGCCAATCAGGATGGTCTGCCCGAGGTCAGGCTGGGCGATCAGGAGGGCTGCGGCAATTCCGAAGAGCAGAATGGCAAAGAGATTGCCCGGGATCTCAGGCTGGCGCGCATGTTCGGCAAACAACCAGGCGCAGATCACGACAAAGGCCGGCTTCATGAATTCCGACGGCTGGATCGACATGGAGCCCAAAGACAGCCAGCGGCGGCCGCCCTTGACCTCGAGACCGATGAAAAGCACCAGCACCATCATGATGAGCGAGGCCGCAAGGATCAGCATGGCCATCCGCCTGACCTGTCGTGGCGACAGGAAGGACAGTCCAATCATCACCCCGAGTGCCGGCAGCATGAAAAAGGCATGACGCTTGACGAAGTGGAAGCTGTCGAGATTGAGACGTTCGGCAACCGCCGGTGAGGCCGCAAAGGAGAGCATCAGCCCGATCCCCATCAGGAGAACGAAGGTGATCAGGAACAGACGGTCGATCGTCCAGAACCAGTCTGCGACAGGTCCTCTCTCTACGCGGCTTACCATCTCATTTGCCTCCTGTCGGCAGGTCGATCAGCATCGTCACTCCGTCCAGATCTGCGACATGCGAAACGAAGGCATCGCCGCGGACCTCGAAATTCTTGTACTGGTCGAAGCTTGCGCAAGCCGGTGAGAGCATCACGGCCGAAGCTTCGCCATCCCGATCGGCATCATCAGCGGCATGCGCCAAGGCGCGCTCGAGGTGGTCCGAGATCTCGTAGGCCACGCGGTCGCCGAGCTGTGCCGCAAAGGCGGAAGCAGCCTCGCCGATCAGATAGGCCTTCACGATGCGCGGGAAGAGTGGTGCGAGGCTTGCGATGCCGCCTTCCTTGGGCAGACCGCCGGCAATCCAGTAGATCCGCTCATAGCTGGAAAGGGCGGGTGCTGCAGCATCCGCATTGGTCGCCTTGCTGTCGTTGACGAAAACTACGTGACGTCGCCGCCCGACCGGCTGCATGCGATGCTTGAGGCCCGGGAAGCTCTGCAGGCCCTTGCGGATCTCGTCTTCCGAGACGCCTGCTGCCAGGCAGGCCGCGATGGCGGCGCAGGCATTCTGGGCATTGTGGCTGCCGCGCAGCGTCTGGATCCCATCGAGATCGACCAGAGGAGCAGATGCTCCGTTCTCGGCCCGCATGATGCGCGAGCCTTCGGCATAGAGGCCATCGGCGAGTGGCTGCCGCTTCGAGATCCGGATGACCTTGGTCCCGGCACGTTCGACACGATCGCCGATCAGCTCGCAATAGCTGTCATCGGTCCCGACGATCGCTGTCTTCGCCCCGGCGACAAGACGCTCTTTCACCTCGGCATAATGCTGCATCGTGCCGTGGCGATCGAGATGATCGGGCGTCAGGTTGAGCAGGATGCCAGCGGTCGGGTTGAGCGTCGGGGCAAGGTCGATCTGATAGGACGAGCATTCAACGACGAAGAAGCGGCCATCCTTCGGCGGATCGAGCGTCAGAACCGCACGGCCGATATTACCGCCAAGCTGGGTGTCGCGGCCACTCGCCTGAAGAATATGGGCGATGAGAGCGGTGGTCGTCGACTTGCCGTTGGTGCCGGTGATCGCGATGAACGGGCAATCCGGCGCCTGAGCCCGCCGTTCCCGCACGAAGATCTCGACATCGCCGATGATCTCCACGCCGGCATTGCGGGCAAAACCGACCGTCCAATGTGGCTTCGGGTGGGTGAGCGGCACGCCGGGCGAGAGCACGAAGGATGCGACTGACGACCAGTCGATCTCGCGCAAGTCCCGGGTCGATACGCCTTCGGCTTCAGCCCGCGCAACGCTGTCGGGATTGTCGTCCCAGGCAATGACATTTGCGCCACCGGCCTGAAGAGCCTTCGCCGTGGCGAGACCCGATCCGCCGAGCCCGAACAGCGCGACGGTCTTGCCCTTGAAGGTGTTGGCCGCGATCATCGCCGCCTCACCGCAGCTTCAGCGTCGAAAGGCCGAGCATGGCCAAGCCGACCGCAATAATCCAGAAGCGGATGACCACCTGGCTCTCGGTCCAGCCGAGCTTTTCGAAATGATGGTGGATCGGCGCCATGAGGAAGACGCGCCTGCCCGTCAGCTTGAAGTAACCGACCTGGATGATCACCGAAAGCGTTTCCATGACGAAGAGGCCCCCGATGATCGCCATGACGATCTCATGCTTGGTAGCAACAGCGACGGAGCCGATCAGGCCACCAAGGGCAAGCGAACCCGTATCTCCCATGAAAATGGCAGCCGGTGGGGCGTTGAACCACAGGAAACCGAGCCCTGCACCAATGACGGCGCCCAGCACCACCGCAAGTTCGCCCGTGCCCGGCGTAAAATTGATCTGCAGATAGTTGGAGAACACCGCATTGCCGGCGAGATAGGCGATCACGCCGAAGGAGGCAGCAGCGATCATCACAGGCACGATGGCAAGACCGTCGAGACCGTCCGTCAGGTTGACCGCATTGCCGGCGCCGACGATGACGAAGCCACCGAACAGCACGAAGAAGATCCCGAGATCGATCAGGAAGTCCTTGAAGAAGGGAAAGGCGATCGAGGATCCGAAGGTTGAGCCTTGAGGCCCGGAACTCAGCGCCGTCGACATCATGAAGTAGACGGCGATGCCCGCAATCACGAATTCGATGCCGAGGCGCGCCTTGCCGGAGAAGCCCTTCTCCGTCTGCTTCGTGACTTTGAGATAGTCGTCATAGAAGCCGATTGCGCCAAAGCCGAGCGTCACCAGCAGCGTAGCGACGACATAGACGTTGGAGAGATCGGCCCAGAGCAGTGACGACACCACGATGCCGGCCAGGATCATCAACCCGCCCATCGTCGGCGTTCCCGCCTTCTTGAAATGGGTTTGTGGTCCGTCGGCGCGGATAGGCTGTCCCTTACCCTGGCGCACGCGCAGGGACGAGATGATGGCCGGGCCGAACAGGAAAACCACCAGCGCCGAGGTGAAGAGAGCAGCCCCGGTGCGGAAGGTGATGTAACGGAAGAGATTGAAAAACTGAAGGTTATCCGCCAGTTCCACAAGCCAGATCAGCATTGGAGCCCTTTCCAAAAGCCCGGATTAAAAGTGGCGCTCCGTGTCGGTGAATGCCGGATGCTTGTCAAGCAGGGCCGAAACGATCTTGCCGAAACCGATGCCGAGAGAAGATTTGACCATCACGACATCGCCCGCGCGGACCTCGGCGCTGACGAAATTCGCGAGCTCCTGCGTGGTTTCGAGATAGACGACGTGAACCGTTTCCGGCAGGGCGTCGCGCAGCGCCACCATTTCCGGGCCTGCGAGCCAGACATGTTCGATCCCGGCGGCCAGCAGAGGACCTGCGAGCTCCGCATGAACGGAGGGCGCGAATTCGCCCATCTCCAACATGTCGCCGAGCACGGCGATCCGCCGCCCCTCGCCTGTCGGCTGGGAAGAGGCAAGCACGGCAATGGCGGCCCGCATCGACGCGGGGTTGGCATTGTAGCTCTCGTCGATCAGCGTCAGGATGCCATCGGGCATCTGCAGCCTGTGGCGTTCACCGCGCCCCTTGACCGGAGCGAGGTTTTCCAGGGCTTCGATTGCGGCATCAATGTCCGCACCAACCAGCGATACGGCCGCAAGAACTGCCATGGCATTTTCTGCGAGATGCCGGCCCGGCGCTCCGATCGTCACTTCACGCGTCTCGCCACCGAAGGACACCCAGACGGTGGAAAGCTCGGCAGCACCATCGAATTCCGCCAGCCGGAACTCAGCCTTGGCATGCTGACCGAAGCTGTGGATGTTTTCGACACCCTGGGCGAGCGCCGCCTGCTCAAGGCGTTCGTAGTAGGGATTGTCGCGGTTGAGGATCGCATCCCCACCATTGACGACACCCTCGAAGATCTCGGCCTTGGCGTCCGCGATCTCGTCAACGCTGGCGAAATTGCCGAGATGTGCCGGCGCGATCGTCGTGATGACCGCCACGTCCGGACGCACCATGCGAGACAGCGGCCCGATCTCGCCGGAATGATTCATGCCCAGCTCGAACACGCCGTAACGGGTGTCGATCGGCATGCGGGCGAGCGTCAGCGGCACGCCCCAATGGTTATTGAAGGACGCGACGGAGGCATGCACCTTGCCGGATGGCGCAAGTGTTACGCGCAGCATCTCCTTGGTCGTCGTCTTGCCGACGGAGCCGGTGACAGCAATGACGGTCGCAGGCGTGCGATCGCGGGCGGCCATGCCGAGCTTCTGCAGGCCGACGAGAACGTCTTCGACCACGATCATCGGGATAGTCAGCCGACCGAGCGCCGGCAGCTTGGCCTCGCTGACGACGAGCAGGGCAGCCCCGTTGGCGATGGCGATACTGGCATAGTTATGACCATCGACGCGGTCGCCCTTGATGGCGAAGAATGCTTCGCCAGGCGTAATCGTCCGACTGTCGATCGAAATGCCGGTCACACCTTCCGGCAGATTGCCGAAAGGCCGGCCGCCCATGGCGACAACCATTTCACGCGCGGTCCAAAGCAATGTCAACGGTCGAACTCCCCCAAGGCTTTGCGGACTTCCTGGTGGTCCGAGAACGGATGCGTCTCGGAACCGACGGTCTGTCCTTCCTCATGCCCCTTGCCCGCCACGATCAGCGTATCGCCCGTGGAGAGCATAGCCACACCGGCGCGAATGGCCTGGGCGCGATCACCGATCTCGATCCCCCTGGGCGTTGCCGCCATGATCTCGGAGCGGATGGTCGCGGGCACTTCCGAGCGCGGATTGTCGTCGGTGACGATGGCGATGTCGGCAAGCCGCGAGGCGATCTCGCCCATGATCGGCCGCTTGCCCTTGTCGCGATCTCCGCCGCAGCCGAATACGACGATCACACGACCGGTCGTAAAGGGACGCACCGAGGTCAGCACGTTTTCCAACGCTTCCGGCTTGTGCGCATAGTCGACATAAGCGAGCGCGCCAGCCTTGGTCTGACCGACCAGTTCGAGACGGCCGGAGGCCCCCTTGAGATGCTCCAGCGCCTTCAGCGCCACGGCCGGGGCAACGCCGGTCGAAATGGCAAGACCGGCTGAAACCAGCGCGTTGGCGATTTGGAAATCGCCGGCAAGCGGAATGTGAACTTCGAAGATTTCGCCCGCATGATGCACTTCGGCGACCTGCTTGTGGCGAAAATGCTCGACCCGCTTCAGGCTGAGGAAATCACCCTTGCGGCCAACCGTGCGCACATCGTGGCCGCAGGCCTTGGCGACCCGGATCGCCTCGTCAGACCAGGCATCATCAGCGAAGATGACTGCAGGGGCGCCCTTCGGCAGCAGCGTTTCGAAGAGCCGCATCTTCGCCGCCATGTAATCTTCCATGGTCGGATGGTAGTCCATGTGGTCACGGCCAAGATTGGTGAAACCCGCGGCCGACAGCACCACGCCGTCGAGACGGCTCTGATCGAGGCCGTGGCTAGACGCTTCCATCGCGGCATGCGTGACGCCCTCATCGGCGAGTTCGCCGAGAAGCGTGTGGAGTGCGAGCGGATCGGGCGTGGTCAGCGAGCCGTAGTCGTTGCGTTTCGGCGAGATGACGCCTGTGGTGCCGATCTGGGCGGCGGCATGGCCGGCCTCGGCCCAGATCTGACGGGTAAAGGAGGCGACGGAAGTCTTTCCCGCCGTGCCGGTCACCGCGACCATCGTCTCAGGCTGGCGCCCGACGAGGCGGGCTGCGGCAAGCGCGAGGAACCGGCGAGGATTATCGACGATGACGACGGGTACAGTGGCGTCGAGCGCATGCGATGCAACAACAGCCACGGCACCCTTTTCGACCGCCTGAGCTACATAGGCCGAACCATCCGCCCTGGAGCCGGACAGAGCGAAGAACACGGTGCCCGGTTCGACCTTGCGGCTATCGGCTGAAAGCCCACGAACCTCTACGCCTGCAGCACCACTGGCTGCCACCTGTTCCCCAAACTCCTCGCCAGCCAGTGCACCCAAAAGCATTTTGCAGTCCATCCTTGAGGGGCAAGTTACGCGAATCGCCCCGCCTGTAGTCGATCTGATCAATAAGAGACGAGCAACGCTGAGCCGTCTTCCCCGTATTTGGGTTCTACACCAAGAATTGCGGCGCTTCTGCGGATGATCTCGCCGACGATGGGTGCGGCGGTAAGACCCGCGGTCCGACCACCACCCTCGCCCGTCTTCGGCGCGTCGATGAAGCTCAGCACCAGATATTTCGGATCATCCATCGGGAAGGCGCCGACATACGAGTTGAAATTCTGATCGTCGGAATAGCGGCCATTGATGACTTTCTCGGCCGTGCCGGTCTTGCCGCCGACATTGAAGCCATCAACAAGCGCAAACTTGCCGGAACCAGCCTTGCCGTTCATCCAGAACAGATGCCGGATATCATCGCTGGTCTGTTTCTTCACCACGACCTGGGCAATCTGATCGGCCTGCTCGCGGTCGCGGGTCAGGAAGGTGGGCGGCAGAAGCTTTCCACCGTTGACCAGCGCCGCGGCTCCAACCGCAGTCTGCAGCGGCGTGGTCGAGACGCCGTGGCCGAAGGAAATGGTGATCGAGTTGATCTGCTTCCATTCCCGCGGCTGCGACGGTGCCTTCACTTCCGGCAGTTCGGTTTCCAGTCTGGTAAGGAGACCCAAGCGTGTCAGGAATTCCTGATGGCCGGCGGTCCCGACGGCTTCGGCCATGCGGGCCGTTCCGATGTTCGAAGAATACTGGAATATCTCAGGCACGGTCAGCACTCGGTGCTTTCCATGGAAATCCTTGATGGTGAACCGGCCGATGCGGATCGGATAACGGGCATCGAAACTGTCATTCATGGTCACTTTGCCCGAATCGAGCGCCATGGCCGTCGTGAACGTCTTGAAGGTCGACCCCATCTCGAAGGTGCCGTTCGTCATCCGGTTCATCCAGCCTTCTTCGGCCCCTTCCTGAGGCCGATTCGGGTCGAAATCGGGAATCGATGACATGGCGACCACTTCACCGGTGTGAACGTCGAGAACCACGGCTCCGGCGGCGATCGCTTCGTATTTTGCAACAGCGTTGACGAGCGCATCACGCAAGATGTTCTGGACACGGATGTCCACCGACAGCCGGACCGGTTCCAGCGGCGCATCGCTGGTCATGCCAAGCGCTCTCAGATCCGCCATGCCCTGATTGTCGATATAGCGTTCCATCCCGGCCATGCCGCGATTGTCGATATTGACGTAGCCGACGATATGCGAGGCAGTCGCGCCGCCCGGATAGAAGCGTCGCTTCTCAGGCCGGAAGCCGATGCCGGGAATGCCGAGCGCCAGGATCTGGCTCTGCTGCTTCGGGGTCAGTTGCCGGCGCAACCACTGGAAACGCGAATTCGACGAAAGCTTGCGATACGTATCCCGGACATCAAGGTCCTTCAGGACGGTCGACAGGCGTTCGACCGCCTCGTCCGCATCGACGATCTTGTGGGGCTCGGCAAACAGCGAGACGGTGCGGATATCGGTGGCAAGGACTTCGCCATTGCGATCGAGAATGTCGGGGCGCGAGGCCATCAGCCGGTCGGCCGGCAGGATGCTGGATACGGTTTCAGGCTGCGCATGACCGTATTGCACGAGACGCCCACCGATCACGGCATAGGCGACGCAAAAGGTCGCGATCATCAGCCCGACGCGGGTCTTGGCCATTTCCGACTTGCGCTTGCCGGTCCCCTTGAAGGTCGCTCCGTTCACGACGGCACCGCCACGCTGCACATCGGTCGAGAAATGCGCCTGGCTCTTCAACAGCATGATTCGCGAAAGAAAGGTCATCAGCGGTCCACCGATCCTGTCGTGATGAGGTCCTTGATGGGATCGGAGGGTGCTGTCGCACTCACGGTTCCCTCTTCGCCTTCCGGCACAGGCACCAAATCCTTGAGCATGGGAAGCTCCATCGGCCGCGCCAGCTGGCTCGGCTCGGTCGGCACAAGCTGCAACTCGGCGGCATAGGCCTGAACCAGGCGTTCAAGCCTGTTCGGCTGGGTGAGCAGTGCCCTATCGGCCTTGAGCAGGTCGATGGTGTCCTTCTCCAGCTTGATCTCGGCCTCGAGGCGACGGACTTCCGCTGCCTTGTTATCCGTGTTGTGCTTGATCTGGTAGGTCACCGTGGCTGCGGCCAGCATGGCTCCGATCATCAGGAAGTCGAAGGTTCTCAGCACTGTCAGCCTCCGATCTTTTCGAGAGTGGCAAGGTCGGGCAGATCGAAGATCGACATGTCGGCCCGTTCGGCGGGCGCCGAGGTGCGGATGCCGGCGCGCAGCTTCGCGGAACGGGCGCGGGGATTGATCTCCGCCTCCTCCTCGCTCGCCGCCACCATGCCCTTGCCGACCGGCTCGAAGGTTGCCGGCCGCGCTTCCACCATGGGAAGATGGCGCGAACCTGACGCCTTGCCGGACCGCTCGGAGAAGAACTTCTTGACGATCCGGTCCTCCAGCGAATGGAAGGTCACGACAACAAGCCGACCACCAGGCTTCAGAGACCGCTCAGCCGCAAACAGCGCCTGCGCCAGCTCGCCGAGTTCGTCATTGACGTAGATGCGCAGCGCCTGGAAGACGCGCGTTGCCGGATGAATCTTGTCCTTGGCCTTGCGCGGATTGACGGTCTCGATGAGGTTGGCGAGATCACGCGTCGTCTGGAAAGGCTCGATCGCGCGGCGCTTTTCGATGGCGCGCGCAATACGCCCTGCATGCTTCTCTTCGCCGAGGAAGCCGAAGATGCGGATCAGATCAGACACCTTGGCACGATTGACGACATCGGCGGCCGAAACACCGGAGACCGCCATGCGCATGTCGAGCGGCCCGTTGCGCTGGAACGAGAAGCCGCGCTCGGCCTCGTCGATCTGCATGGAGGAGACGCCGATATCGAGCACCACACCGTCGAGACCCTCGTCGGGAGCAAACTCAGCAAGATTGGAGAATTCCGTATGATGAAGGGTCAGCCGCTCACCGCTGGCCTCGACGAGCGCCTTGCCGCCGGCAATGGCGTTCGGGTCGCGGTCGAGCGCAATGACGTCGGCGCCCTTGACCAGGATGGCGGAGGTGTAACCACCGGCGCCGAAGGTCCCATCAAGGATGACTTTGCCAGCCTCGGGCTCGAGAGCCTTCAGGACTTCGGAAAGAAGAACCGGAATGTGGCGAACTGGTCCGCCATCGGCATCGGAAAAACCTTCGCCAAAGTTCGCCGCCATTCCGTTTCTCCGTCTTTCTAGGTGCGCAGGCCTCGCTGCCTGACCACCTCTCTGGCTCTCGCCTGCGCCTCGTGAAACGCCTGCGGTTGCCACACTTGAAAATGATCCGACCGACCGACGAAACAGACCTCCGAGGAAATCCCCGTGAAATCCCGGATGAAATCCGTCACCGCCAATCGCCCTTCGGCATCGAGTCGCGCAAAGACGCCGCCACCATGAAGCAGCAGCGACATCTCGTTTGCCTCCAACGCGAAGGGATCCTCGGCCGCCATCCTCCGCTCGTACCGCTCGAGCAGATCCGGACCACCGATGTTGACCGCCGGATAGACGAAATCCTGGAGACAATAAAGCTCCTGAATTCCGCGCTGCACCAGCACGGCACGAAACGCCGCCGGGACGGAAACCCGCCCCTTCGCATCGATCCTGTTTGTCGCGTTGGACAGGAAGCGGCTCATCACTGACAACCGGCCTCCCCTTGGATGCAGGGTCGATCAGAGACCCCGGAACACACCTGATTACGCCAACCGTCGAACCCGCAACACACCCGCCTGAAATGCGAGAGGAAGCACCTGCTTCACGAGATTTCGGGGATGAAACGACCCCCGCAACGGCATGCAATTGGGATACCATGGGACAATATGGGCGTCAATGGGAACGGCCGGGATGAACCTCTTCCGCGATTCAAACATTGATAGGCGGTTAAGCTTAACGAATGGTTAGAAACTGCTGTTTTCGGTGCGCAATTCGACAATCGTTGCCGCAAATGTGATTCGCCGAACCCGAGGCCGTTCCACCTGAAATTTCAGGTGGTTCGCCGAAAAGTCGAAAAAGGGGAAATTTGCCAGTTGGCCTGTAAGCCGGGTTCTGTATGGCCCCGGTTTCCCGGAACGTGGCAGCCATTCATCTGGGACAGCGTTTACACGCTGCCTCGCGCAACCCACCCGGATGACTGGCCCGGAAACAGGCTGTAGCGGTGCTTTCGCACCACCCGCGTCATCCCTATTCGGTCTTGCTCCCGGTGGGGTTTGCCGTGCCGTCCCTGTTGCCAGCGACGCGGTGGGCTCTTACCCCACCCTTTCACCCTGACCTCGCATGCGAGGCGGTTTGCTTTCTGTGGCACTTTCCCTGAGGTCGCCCTCGCCGGACGTTATCCGGCACCGTGTTTCCGTGGAGCCCGGACTTTCCTCACCTTACCGCCTTTCGGCATTGGTAAAGCGCGGCTGCCCAGCCAACTGGCAAGGCGTCCTTAGCCGACCCTTTGCCCGATTGCCATCGAAAAGCGAGCATCGAGGACCACTTGGGCGCTTTTGGTGAATCAGTCTCTGAAGACCGGCCGGAACACGTCGCCATAGGCCTCGTCGATGATTCGGCCGTGCTGGAGAAGCTCTGCACCCAGCCGCCCGATCTCGTCGGAGCTCTTGGCCGCCGCGCCACAGCCGCCCGTGAGTACTGCAATATGCTCACTCGCAAAACCGATCGACGGATAGTTCTCCGGGGTGAACGAGGTCACACAGGCCGCCATTGAAATCGGCGCATCGGCCAGGGTCGGCACGAGGCCGGTGATGATCCGATGCAGGTGATCGCGCGTGGTCAGTCGACCACCCCGCCTGAACCAGGCCCGAATCTCCGGCTCCGTCTCGAGCTGCAGATCGTCGGGATCCCCGCCGATCTTGAGATAGGTCTTGCCGTCGGGATAGCGCACCGGCGGCAGAAGATAGATGTGGTCGGTGGGATCAGCCGGCTGATGGATGAGTGACGGCATGCCGAAATAGGCGGCAAGATCCTCATCCGGGACCTCGAAGAAGGCGACAGTACGCGCATAGACCTTAAGGTCGACGGGACGCGGCAACAGGTTTTCGTTGATCGAGAAGCCGCCGGCCGCGATCAGCACGCGCTCGGCCGAGTAGACCGCGCCATCATCGGTGGTGACGATGGCAAGACCGCCCTCCTCCCGGACGGAAACCACCGTCTGACGAATCACCCTGGCACCGGCTTTCTCCGCAAGCAGGCTCTGCGCCTCGACGAGCCGACGCGGGTTGACGTAACCCGCATTGCGCTGCTCGTAGACACCCTCGCAATCGGAGCCGAAATCGAAATAGCGAAACCGCGACTTGAGTGCAGCGTCAGACAGCATCTCGACGGACACCCCGAGCTCTCGTGCGGCAGCCTCGACCTGGCCGACATAGGGATCGCGCCCGCCTCGCTTCGGCCCGACGATCAGGCATCCGACCTCATCATGAAACGCGATGCCGCTTTCCGCAGCGATCTGGCCGTAGCGCGCGATCGAGCGATTGGCGAGCCGGGCCCAGATGGGGTTCGAATCGATCGTCCGGGTAATCCGGGCCTCGTCGTAGTGGCTCGCAAAAACACCGTGATGGCTCGACCAGTCCTTCGGCTCGTCGGGACCGATGACGGCGACGCCCTCTCCCGAAAGTGCCATGTACCGGGCCGCCGCAGCACCCATCATGCCTCGGCCAACGACTATCGACTTGAACCGCTCAATCATGCGTCACCATCCTTACGTTGCGTCCGGTGATAGCATGGCAAGTCCCCGTGTCCAGTGACAGGAACGGCAAGGGCACAGCTCTTTCTCAGTTTCCGATCAAGGCGATAACCTTGCCGCAATAGCGCTTGGAGATCGGGTTCATGCGCTTGGCGCCATGGCCGGCATTGTAGCGCAGGATGGTGCCGCAGGTCTCGCCGCCGCCCAGTTCATGGGCCATCGAGAGATACTTCATACCGTAGCGGATGTTGGTCTCCGGATCGTAGAGCCCCTTGGTCTTGCCGCGATAGCCCATGGCTCGCGCCGTCGCCGGCTTGATCTGCATCAGCCCCACTTCGCCGGCACTGCCACGCGCCTTGGGATTGAAATTGCTCTCGACGCGAACGACGGCATGGGCCAGATCGACCGGGACGCCGTAGCTCTTCGCATATTTGGTGATGATCGCGCTGTAGGGGCTTTTCGAGAAGGAAGGCGCCGCCGGATAACCGGCGTCGCGAGTGATCGTCTTGAGGGGCTTTTTGAAGCGGCGCTCCTCGCTGCCGGCAAGCGCGGACTGGGCGTTGGTCAAAAGCATTGCAATGCATGCCGCGGCAGCAACAAGTCGTCGTGTCATGAGAAGGTTCAGTCTCCAGTCGAGCCACCGGTATCCACGCGCGTCAAAGCGGGCGCAGTTAAGCGCCGCGAGCCCCTGTCAGGCCGCCAGTTCCGGGTCTCTCAAGTTGATGTTTGCGCCAGGTCCGTCTGCGAACCCTCGGCGCTGTTCAGCCCGTCCTTTAGAGCCGCCCAATGAGGAATTCCTGTGGCACCGCAACAAATCATCGCCAGAGGCGTTGATTTCCTTGGTCCGAAAACACCGTGGGATGGGATTGGATCAGCCGAAACGCGGCAGGCTGGTCAGCAGCCTGTGCAGGGTCTCGATGGTCGATCTGTCGGCAACCCCGTCAACCTTGGCTTGCCGGAAATGTCGTTGGAATGCGGCGACCACGCCTTCCGTCTGAGCGCAGAATTCGCCTGTAATCTCAAGACCGTAACCATAAAGCGACAGCATCGACTGCAGCGCCTCGACGGGTTGCCCCCGGTCACCGCGTTGGAAGAAGCGACCACCGCCGATCGGACCAGGCTCAACCCAGTGTCCGACCCCTGCCCGATGCAGCCGATCCCAGGGGAAATTTTCACCCGGATCGACCTTGCGAATGGGGGCCACATCGGAGTGGGCAAGCACCCTTTCAGGGGCAATACCATGCCGTTTGACGCATTCGAGACACAATTCGATGACGGATTCGATCTGCTGTTCGGGAAAGTCCGGAAGGCCGCCCGGGTGTCCGGCATTGGCGATTTCGATGCCGATCGAGCGGGAGTTGATATCGGTCTCGCCGCCCCAAATGCTCTTGCCCGCATGCCAGGCACGCCGCTCTTCCGGCACCATCTGAACCACGCGGCCGTCCTCATGCACCAGATAATGGCTGGAGACCTGGCTTTCCGGCGCACAAAGCCAAGCCTGCGCGCCCTCGGCGGAAGGCATGCCCGTATAGTGCAAAAGGAGAATATCCGGGCGATCGACGCCGACGCGTTCGCCGTGATTGGGCGAAGGACAGACCTCCGCGCGCTTGAAATCCCCGGTGAACGAACTCATGCCGCCCGGCGCGCCTTCTCGATCGCCGAATAGGCCTCGTTGAACTTGGCCATGCGATGGTTGGCGACGCTGTGGAATTCCGTCGGAATGCCGCGCGCATGCAGTCGGTCGGGATGATGTTCGGCCGCCAGCGCCCTGTACTTCTTGCGGATCGTCGCAAAATCGTCGGACGGCTGCACGCCGAGAACCCCATAAGGATCGCCGTCGAGATGGATATGCCGTTCGGTGATCATCGCGAACCGTTCTTCCGAGATTGAGAAGATCTCGGCGATGCGCGACAGGAAGGCGAGTTCCTTCTCATGCACGAGGCCGTCCGCCTTGGCGATGTGGAACAGGGCGTCGATGATATCCTCGAGCACCGGGCAAAACTCGTCGCAGGTCCGGCACATGCCTGCGAGGTTCTTCGCATAGGTCTCGAAACCCGCGACGTCCTGGCGGGCGAGATTGTAAAGCCGGGCCACATTGCGGGCCTCTTCCGGCGGAAACTCGAAGATCTTGCGGAATGCTTCGACTTCGGCATTCGAGACGACGCCATCGGCCTTCGCCATCTTCGCGGAGAGCGCGATGATGGCAACCGAGAAAGACACGCGACGGCGCGTTTCCGGATCGCCTTCGAAGGCCGTGCGCACGGCCTCGACGATACTGCCGATCACATTGCCAGCCGCATCACCGATCGCGCCGAGCAACCGGTCCCAGAATGACGATATTTGTTCGCAGGCAAAATCGAAGATCATGTTGAAAGCTTGACCAAATATACCCAGAAAAAGCAAGGAGCCGGGCCCAATAGCGAGGATTAAAGTTTCTTCATCTTGAATCCGTTTCGCTGAACTCGCGCTGCCCCGACGCCCGGCATGGGCTCCAATCGATTATCCACAGAAGCCATCCCGTCACCCGGCCGCGATTGAAACGATTATATTCGGATTTGAAGCTCGCATGGTTGCGAAATGCCCGATTTCCTTGATTTTTTGGCTTTACAGGCCGCCGCGCCTATCGCATCCATTTGCCACCTGAACACCCAAGTTGCACGGGCGATGAAGCGTCCGAGGAGGATCGATGGCCAAGCAGAAAGTCGCGATGTTGACCGCCGGGGGCCTCGCGCCCTGTCTCTCGTCCGCTGTCGGCGGATTGATCGAGCGCTACACCGACATCGCACCCGAAATCGAGCTCATCGCCTACAAGTCCGGCTTTCGCGGCCTGCTGATGGACTACAAGATCGAGATAACCAAGGAAATGCGCGAGAAGGCGCATGTGCTGCATCGCTATGGTGGATCGCCGATCGGCAACAGCCGCGTCAAGCTCACCAATGTCGCCGATTGCGTGAAGCGCGGTCTGGTCAGGGAAGACCAGAATCCGCTCCGCGTCGCAGCCGAACGGCTCGCGGCAGATGGCGTCACGATCCTTCACACCATTGGCGGTGACGATACCAACACAACCGCTGCCGACCTCGCCGCCTATCTCGGCGCCAACGGCTACGACCTGACGGTCGTCGGCATGCCCAAGACCGTCGACAACGACGTCTACCCGATCAAGCAGACGCTCGGCGCCTGGACGGCCGCCGAAGTCGGCGCCCGATTCTTCGACCATGTTTCCAACGAACAGAGCGCTTCGCCACGCACGCTGGTCATTCATGAGGTCATGGGCCGCCACTGCGGCTGGCTGACAGCAGCCACCGCCCGCGCCTACATGCAGCGCACGCAGCACAATGAATACATCGAAGGCCTCATGATGAACCAGGAGCTGAAGAACATCGACGGCCTCTATCTTCCCGAGACCCATTTCGACATGGAGGGCGAAGCCGCCCGCCTGAAGGACATCATGGACCGGACCGGCTTCGTCACGCTCTTCGTTTCGGAAGGCGCCTGCATGGACGAGATCGTCGCCGACCGGGAGGCGGCCGGCGAGGAAATCAAGCGTGACGCCTTCGGCCATGTGAAGCTCGACACGATCAATGTCGGCAACTGGTTCCAGAAGCACTTTGCCAAGCTGCTCGATGCCGATCGCTCGATGGTGCAGAAATCAGGCTACTACGCCCGCTCTGCCCCCGCCAACTACGAAGACCTTCGCCTCATCCAGAGCATGGTCGATCTCGCGGTCGAAAGCGGTCTGAACAAGGTGTCGGGCGTGACCGGTCATGATGAAGACAAGGCCGGACGCCTGCGGACCATAGAGTTCCCGCGGATCAAGGGTGGCAAGCCTTTCGACCTCGGCACGCCATGGTTCAAAGAAGTGATGGACTATCTCGGGCAGAAGTACCGCCCCATCCATTGACCTGACCGCCGAAAGCTGGCTTCCTCTCCTGGAGGAGTGAGTGTCATGCCCCATTCTATCTGGATCCTGTTCGCAGTCGTCGCCGCGGCCCTTCTGGTCGTGCCCGGCCGGTCCAAGCGCATGGTTCTGTCCTATGCGCTGGCCCATGGCCGCAAGAGCGTCTTCGCCACGGGAACGGGCGTTGCACTCGGCACCGCCGTGTCGGTCGCAGCGACACTCGCCATCTCCTGGGGCCTGATCTCGCTGTCGACGCTGACGTTTTCGATCTTCCAGTGGATCGGCCTGTTCTGGCTGATGCTCTTCGGGCTTGGCCTCGCGCGTGCGCCTGCCGGCATCGAACCGGTAGCCGACAACGACAATCTGCCGGAGGAAAAACCGCTTCGCGTCATCGCGCATTGCTTCGAAAGCGAATCCCGCGACCCGCGCAGCAGCCTGCTCGTTGCCGCACTTCTGCCGCAATTCCTGGCGCCGGCCGCTCCGTTCATTCCCCAGGCGATCGCACTTGGCGCCACCTTCGTTGCCCTCTCGGCCTTGTCCTGCATCGTCTATGCACTGTTTCCCGAACGCGTCCGAAAAATCGTTAGGAAACATGCAGCTCGCCGGACTGTGAACCGTTCCGGCCGCACCGTCCTGATTGCGGCAAAGGCGGTTACGGCCGGCTATCGAAAGATCGCGGCCTGAGCCGCGGGACGCGTCTGCGAAATGCCCCCGAGGTCGCAAGCTTGCCGCAATGCTGGGCATAGATTAAGAAACGGAAACGAACAGTCGGCTGATTTGCCGGTGACCTCGCGTGCATCTCGTAACGGATAGTGGCATGAACGTCAGAACTGACCGCGGCATCGCTCTCTGCATGGCTGCCTCACTGTTGGCTGGACTGGGTGGATGCACCGCGATCGATGAAAGCGTGAAGGCAGATCTCGCTGCCGCACCGGTCGCCAATCCGAAGTCTCCGGAAATGCAGGCTGCCATGGCTGCCGAGGCCGCCACGAATGGCACAGCCGGGGCCCAGGCGTCGTTGATGACGCAGGCCGAGCTCGCAGCAGCAAACCCGGGCCCTGCACCACTCATTCCCGGCACGGAAACCGCAGCGCCGATCCCGGCCTTGAAGGCCTCGGCTCTCTCCCCCACCACGCCGCAGACAGCAGCCACCGATGCACTGGCCATGGTAACGACGCCTGTTGCCGCAGGGAGCCAGCAGATGACGGCTGCGGCAGCTTCGACCGAAGCGACGCTCACCCCTCCTGGCGTTGGCGCAAGTGCAACACCTGCACCGGCATCCGCGACAGCGCCAGCAGCGGTACAGGCTCCCGTCGTCCTGGCTTATGCAGCCCCCCTGCGCGCGACGGCGCTCACCAGCTTCGGCGACCCCTTCGACGTGTCGCCTCCGGGCGAGCCGCAGGTGCCCAATGCGGGTCGGAAGCCGGATACGGTTGGCCCGACGCGTCTGAACGCGCTTATCGAGAAATACTCACGGCTCCACGAGATCCCGGTTGATCTGGTGCATCGCGTCGTGCACCGCGAAAGCCGCTACAATCCGGCCGCCTACAGCAAGGGCAATTACGGCCTGATGCAGATCCGCTACAACACGGCGAAGGCGATGGGTTACGACGGCCCAGCCGACGGACTGTTCGATGCCGAAACCAACATCAAATATGCGGTCAAATATCTGAAAGGCGCCTGGGTCGTCGCCGACAATGATCACGACCAGGCTATCCGCCTCTATTCTCGCGGCTACTACTACGATGCCAAGCGCAAGGGCCTGCTGCATCTGATGCAGTAACTCGTCTCATTAGCCTAGGACATCACGTATGGCCTGCAGGAGCCTCTGTGGTCTGTAGTCCAGGCGGCGCGGCGTAAGCCCAAGCCGGACGACCACCAGTTTATCAGACGGAATGACGGCAATCGACTGTCCGTCATGGCCGAGCATCCAGAGCGTTTCCTCGGGCAGCGAAAAATTGCTGTCCTTGTCTCCGGGACCATTCTGCCAGGCCTGCCCTCTCGTATAGGCGCCGTTGGACGCAGCAGCCGGTTCATAGACGCGTGCCATGACGGACGGATCGACGAGCTGACGGCCGGACCAGCGTCCGTTCTCCGCAATCAAGAGACCGAACCGTGCCCAGTCGCGGGCAGTCGCGTACAGATAGGAACCGCCGACAAAAGTACCGGTCGCATCCGCTTCGAGCACAGCGCTGCGCATACCGATCGCATCGAACAAGGCCTCCCGCGGGTAGGCGAGCGCCGCCTCCCGGTTCGAAAACCGCGACATCCAGTAACGCGAGATCAGCACCGTTTCTCCGGAGGAGTAATTGAAACGCGTGCCCGGCCCTGCCGCCGGAGGCAGCGACGCCGCATAGGCCCCCATATCCGGTTCGAGATAGAGCATGCGCGTCACGTCGGTCACGTCGCCATAGCTCTCATTGAAACTGAGACCGCTTTGCATGGCGAGTAGATCCGAAAGCGAGATCTCGGCACGGCTGTCACCGTTCCATTCGCCAAAGAGGTTCGTCGCATTCTCGTCGATCCGTCCCTCCCCCTTGAGGATGCCGACCAGCGCGGCCGTCACCGTCTTCGTCATGGACCAACCCAGAAGCGGTGTTTCCGCATTGAAACCCGGACCATAGGCTTCACCGACGATCCGGCCGTCCTTCACGACGACGACTGCGCGGGCGCTTGGTCCGAGGAGGTCGGGATCGGAAAGCACGGCCTGGAGCCGCGGATCGTTCTGCGCCACTGCGTCACCATCCGGCCAGGCCCGGGCCGTGTCGACTGAGCCCGCTTCGGCCGGCGGAGCAGACAGGCGTCTTGCCGCATCGATCTCGGATTCGTTGACTGCAGCACAGCCCAAGCCGGTGCGATGCAGTGCGGCCGATGGTGCGACGACACCGAGCAAGGCTGTTTTCACCAGGCCCTGTTCGAGATCGACCTCGGCGCGCACGAGTTTGAGCAAGGGGTGCCCGGGGGCCTGCACATCGTCGCGCAGCACTTCGTCGGCGTCGCGACCGGCGATGAACACGTTCGAGCAGACGATCTTGGCGGCATAGCCGGTGCCGACCCTGAGAAGTTCGGGCGGAAATGCGACGATCCAGGCTGCGGCCACAGCAACGATGCCTACGAGGGCCACCGCCACCCGTGCACCCCACTTCATCAGTCTCCGCATCAGCCTCTCCTCCTGTTGCCGCTATCGAAGCAGGAATGGATGACAGGCGAAAGATGAGCAGGCCGCGTGTCTGAAGTTATCCCGCGACTTTCAACCGACGGGCGCTGCGCGTTGCGCGAGCCGGGCCTGCAGGTAGTTGAGCGCCTCCGCAGCTGCAACGGGTCTTGAAAACAGGAACCCTTGAGCCTCGCCGATGCCGAGGCGCTTGACGAAATCCAACTGGCTGTTCGTCTCGATGCCCTCGATGGTGGTCCGGATCTGGAAGGTCTCCGACAGCTTGTGCATCAGGTCGACGAGTTTCGCACCCTGGCTGGTCTCGAGCATCTGCTTTGCGAAGGAGCGGTCGATCTTCAGTTCATCGAGCGGGAAGAGCCGGAGATTGTTGATCGACGAGAAGCCGGTGCCGAAATCGTCGAGCGCGATTCGCACGCCGCTCGAGCGAAGCTCGGCGAGACTGCGGCAAACAAGATCGATATCGACGGAAAAGACCGCCTCTGTCACTTCGATCGTCAGCCGCTCGGGCGCCAGCCCGGTATCCACCAGACAATCGAGGATATGCGTCACGAAGTTCGGATCCTTGAACTGGTCGCCGGACACGTTGACGCTGACGCCCGTCGGTTCCGGCCAGGTTACGGCTGCGGCGCAAGCCTGTTGCACGACCCATTTGCCGATCACCTGAATGATGCCGGTCTTCTCTGCGAGAGGGATGAAGATGTCAGGCGTGATCAATCCTCTCGTCGGATGGCGCCAGCGCAGAAGCGCCTCCAGCGATCGCACGTCGCCATTCTCCACGGCAACAATCGGCTGGTATTCAAGATAGAATTCCCCGTCGACGAAGCCGCGCGAAAGGTCGCGCTCGAGCTCGAGGCCTTCCCGCACTTCACGGGCGAGACTTTCATCGTAGAAGGCATGGGCGGGGCCGAAGACCTCCTTGGCGCGATAGAGGGCAAGGTCCGCTCGCTGCAACAAGGCCGTGACGTTCCGGTCCTCGGGCGAGATGAGCGTCGCCCCGATGCTGAGCCCGGCCATGACGCGGCCCTGCTCCAGTTCGAAGGGGCGGGCGAGCGCGTCTTCGATCGCCAGGCAGACGAACTCTGCCACCGGGCGGCGCAGTGCTTGCGGCAGGATGGCCGCGAACTCGTCGGCCCCGAGACGAAACAACTGCGCGCCCTCGCCCGAAGCCTGGCGCAAACGCTCGGCCACGACGACCAACAGTGCGTCGCCAGCCGCATGTCCCAGCGTGTCGTTGACATATTTGAAGCGGTCGAGATCGATGAGCAGAAGCGTACCGCCGGAAGGACCACGTGCCGCCAGCAGGGCGTCAAGTGCTTCGTTCAGCGCCTGGCGGTTTCCAAGCCCGGTTAGACGATCGAAACGTGAGGCAGCCTCAAGCGCCGTCGCACCACCTTCGAGGCGACTGATGCGCTCATGCAGCATGGCCTCCCAGGAGGCGATTCGCCAACCGACTGCGGCGCCGACAAGCGGCAGGCTGATGGCCGCAAGTGAGGACCATTCACTCAGAAAAGCTGTGGAAAGACCGACAAAACCGGACTGCACCACAACGGGTAGAGCCATGGCAGCCGGCGCCGCAGCGCCGCCCAGAAACCCCGCAAAACCGTAGCGCAGTCGCCTCCCAAACGGGATTTCACTTAACATCATGTTAAACACCCCTAAAATAACTGAGGACAATTTGTATAAAATGCATTGAAATTCGGTTACCGCCGCGCCGTCAACGACGTCATCAAACTGTAGCACCCGGGCGCTACACGCCGTGAAACCCAACAAGAGGGCGGATCGACATGACTGAGCTTGCACCCGATGCCGGATTTCGCGGAAACGAGAAGCTGAAGGGTGCATTGCTGCAGCATGCCGCCCTTTCGCCGGCGGGCCTTTCGGAACGGCTTTTCGGCCTGCTGTTTTCCGGCCTCGTCTATGCGCAGATCTGGGAGGATCCGGAGGTCGACATGCAGGCCATGGATCTTTCCGAAGGCCATCGCATCGTCACAATCGGCTCGGGCGGCTGCAACATGCTCGCCTATCTCAGCCGTCGCCCGTCCTCGATCGATGTGGTCGACCTGAACCCGAACCATATCGCCCTCAACCGTCTGAAGCTTGCCGCCTTCCGCCACCTGCCCGACCACGCCTCCGTCCGTCGCCTGCTTGGCGAAAAGGGCGTCAGCACCAATGTCCGGATGTATGACCGCCACATCGCGCCCAACCTGGACACAGCGACTCGGCGCCACTGGGAAGCGCGCGGCTTGACGGGTCGCAAACGAATTTCCGTCTTCAACCGCAACATCTACCGCACCGGCCTTCTTGGGCGGTTCATCACCGTCGGCCACCTGATCGCCCGCAGCCATGGCGTTCGCCTGGAAGAACTTGCCGAAACCCGCTCCTTGCGCGAACAGCGGATGTTTTTCGACAGCCGCATCGCACCGCTGTTCGACAAGCCGCTCATTCGCTGGCTGACCCGCCGCAAGAGTTCGCTCTTCGGCCTTGGCATCCCACCGCAGCAATACGACGAGCTCGCATCGCTGGCCAATGACGGGACGATCGCTCCCGTGCTGCGCCACCGCCTGGAAAAGCTCTGCTGCCATTTTCTGCTGCGCGACAACTATTTCGCCTGGCAGGCATTTCTCCGCCGCTATCCGAAGCCGGAGGAAGGCGTTCTGCCCACCTATCTGCAGGAACAGCACTACCGCGCCATCCGGGACACAGCGGATCGCGTGACCGTTCACCACGCCAATTTCACCGAACTCCTGGCGAAAAAGCCAGCCGGCAGCGTCGATCGCTACGTGCTGCTCGACGCACAGGACTGGATGAACGAGCGACAGCTGAACGAGCTGTGGACCGAAATCACGCGTACCGCCTCTGAAGGCGCCCGCGTCATCTTCCGCACCGCGGCGGAAGACAGCATCCTGGACGGAAAGCTCGCACCCGCCCTGCTCGACCAGTGGCATTATCAGCCCGAACGCTCGCATACCCTGAACACTCAGGACCGCTCCGCCATCTATGGTGGCTTCCACATCTATGAGAAGCGGCCCGCATGAGCGAAAGCCCTGCCGCCCTCGCTGCCACCACCAGCCAGGACCACGCGGACCGCATGGACCAGATGTATCGCTATCAGCGGCATATCTACGACCTGACGCGGAAATACTACCTGCTCGGTCGAGACCACATGATAGCAGATCTCGATCTGCAAAACGGCGGCTCACTCCTGGAAATCGGCTGCGGCACGGGTCGCAATCTTGTCCTTGCCCGGCGGCACTTTCCGCATGCAAACCTCTTTGGCCTCGACATATCGGCAGAGATGCTCGCAACCGCCCAGGCCAAGTTCGAGGGCAAGGCGTCACGCCCAAGGCTCGAGGTCGCCGACGCCACGACATTTCGCGCCGCCGATTTCGGACAGCCGCATTTTGATCGGGTGATGATCTCCTATGCCCTGTCGATGATTCCCGACTGGCAGGGGGCCATTGACCGGGGTATCGAAGCGCTTGGTTCAGAGGGATCCCTGCACATCGTCGACTTCGGCCAGCAGGAGCGCCTGCCCCAGTGGTTTCAGAAGGGTCTGCAGGCCTGGCTCGCCCGCTTCCACGTCAGCCCCCGCCCGGATCTGAAAAGCGTTCTCGAAGAGCGGGCGGCAGCAAAGGGCTTGCAGTTGCGATTCGAGCCCCTCTGGCGTGGCTATGCCTGGCACGCCGTCCTCACCCGCTGACGGCCTCGCGCAAGCAAGATTGCATCTATTCCGGATTTGACGATGATGGGCGACGACGGTCGGCTCGCACGCGTGTCGTTGTTGCACCTTGTGGGGCAACTTCCCTTAATGATGAGGTCACGGACCCTCGATGCGGTGGCTTCCCACACTTCTTCTCCCGCTCTGCCTTGCAGTTTCAGGCTGCACCGCGAGCTCTTACGACCTGTTGGAAACAGCCTCCCTCTCTCCGCGTTTCCAGGACACCGATCCCCAGCATTTCGATGGCAAGACACCGCATCGTCACGAGGTGCATGGCATCGACGTCTCCAAATGGAACGGCGACGTCGACTGGCGCCAGGTGAAAAAGTCGGGCGTATCCTTCGTCTTCATCAAGGCGACGGAAGGCAAGGACATGCTTGATCCACGCTTCCACGAATACTGGAAGGGCGCTGGCGATGCCGGGATCCCGCACGCTGCTTACCACTTCTACTATTTCTGTTCGACGGCCGACGAGCAGGCCGACTGGTTCATCAAGAACGTGCCGCGCGATGCCAACCTCCTGCCACCGGTGCTCGACGTCGAGTGGAACCCGACCTCCCCGACCTGTCGCCTGCGGCCGGATCCCGCAACGGTGCGCAGCGAAATGCAGCGCTTCATGCAGCGCATAGAGGCCCATTTCGGCAAGCGTCCGATCATCTACACCTCCGTCGACTTCCACCGCGACAACCTCGAAGGCGCATTCAGGGACCATCACTTCTGGGTCCGGGCCGTGGCGCAGCATCCAAGCGTGATTTATCCGGAACGGCGTTGGTCCTTCTGGCAATACACGTCGACAGGCGTCATTCCCGGCATCCGCGGCGAAACCGATATCAACGTTTTCGCCGGCACCCAGAAGAACTGGCAGAACTGGGTCGCTGCCGTCTCGAAATGATCGCAAACGGAGCCTAGAGGCTCTGAGAAACAAACCCATGCCATCGCATGCCGGCGCAAACGCGGCCTGCGGCGGCACGCAACCCGAAGGACTGATCGATGAACAAAGCCCTGCGTCATGCGCTCCCTCTCGCCCTCATTCTTGCCTCAGCTGGTTTCGCCCAGGCGCAGCAGCAATGCGGCGGCGATCTCGCGACCTTCCTCGAAGGCGTGAAGGCGGAAGCCATTGCCGCGGGCTCGCCTCCAGAGATTGTCGACAAGGCGCTCGCGGGTGCGACCATCGACCAGAAGGTTCTGTCGCGCGACCGTTCGCAGGGCGTTTTCCGCCAGACCTTCCTGGAATTCTCGAGCCGCACCGGCAGTCAGGCGCGCCTCGACACCGGCCTTAAGAAGATCAGGGAATACGCCGATGTCTTCGCACGCGCCGAACAGGAATATGGCGTACCGGCAGGCGTCATCACCGCCTTCTGGGCCAAGGAGACAGACTTTGGCGCCGTGCAGGGCGACTTCAACACCCGCAATGCGCTGGTCACGCTCGCCCATGACTGCCGCCGTCCGGAACTTTTCCGCCCGCAACTACTGGCGCTCATCAAGATGGTCGAGCACGGCGATCTGGACCCTGCGACCAACACCGGAGCCTGGGCCGGCGAAATTGGCCAGGTGCAAATGCTCCCTGAAGACATCATCGCCTTTGGCGTGGATGGCGATGGCGACAACCATGTGAACGTCAAGCAGAGCAGCCCTGACGCCCTTCTCACGGCTGCGCGCTTCATTCAGCATCTCGGCTTCAAGCGCGGCGAACCCTGGATCCAGGAAGTCAGCATTCCGGAAAACCTGCCCTTCGAGAAGTCCGGCCTTGGAGGCACGATGACGGCAGGTGAGTGGTTTGCGCTCGGCGTTCAGCCTCGCGATGGCGAGACAGCTTTCTCTGCCCTGCCCGCCTCGCTGATCCTGCCGCAGGGCCGCAAGGGGCCGGCCTTCATCACCTATCCGAACTTCAACATCTATCTCGAATGGAATCAGTCCTTCATCTACACGACCTCGGCGGCATTTTTCGCCACCCAGTTCGGTGGTGCGCCCGCCTATCAGAAGGGCAACCCCGAACCGGGCCTCGACACCGACCAGATGATGGCGCTGCAAACCAAGCTGCAGGGCCTTGGCCACGACGTCGGCAAGATCGACGGCATCCTCGGCGCCGGCACGCGCGTCGCGGTGCAGAAGGAGCAGCAGCGAGTCGGCCTACCCGCCGATGGCTGGCCGACACCGGCACTGCTGGCCGCACTCTGATATCCGCATCAAAGACCACATGATCGAGCCGGGGCGCCTCCACGCCCCGGCTTTTTTGTTTCGAGCAGCTGTCGATCTGGTGACGCTGAGGATTTCAGCGCCTTGAGTCGGCCTACAAACGCTCACGGAAATTAAACTTCATTAACAGCGCGAGATCTGAAACAAGCCGTTGAAACGACTAGCTTATCGAATGTTAGGCATACTTTATCCACTGCAGAATGACGCAGCGCAGCACAGATTTGCCCTTGCGCCGACACAAATCAGACATAATATCTAACGGTCAACGCAAGGAGGCACACATGGGACTGACTAATTCAATTAATGTCCTGATCGTCGGTGCAGCGTTTGTTTTCATCGCAACGATGCTGTTTATCTGACACGGGTCTGAGTAACTGAAACCCATGAGTTGGCCTGGTTAGGCCTCTCCAGCAGATATGATTTCAAAACGAATAAAAGGCGCATGACACGGACCGTCATGCGCCTTTTCTCATGCCGACGGCGACCTCAGATCAAGCAGCAGCGCTGGAAACCTTGGCGGCCTTCGCCGTGATGCCGAGCCGGTCCAGGGTCGCAATGGTCAGCGGCGCCCGGTTCATTGTGTAGATGTGAAACTCCTCGATACCGCGACGCGCGAGATCGGCGATCTGTTCCGCCGCAATGTCGGCCGCAACGGCGGCACGCGCCTGAGCATCACCCTCGGTCCCCTCGAAGCGCTCGTCGAGAAACGACGGGGTGCTGGCGCCACACATAGAAGCGAAACGCTTCAGCTGCGTCAGGTTCTGGATCGGCATGATGCCGGGCACGATCGGGATGGTGATCCCCGCCGCGCGGACACGTTCCAGGTAGCGCTCGAAGATATCGTTGTCGAAGAAGAACTGCGTCAGCGCGCGCGTTGCTCCCGCATCCACCTTCTGCTTGAGCATGTCGAGATCGACGTCGTCGTTTTCGCTTTCCGGATGGCGCTCGGGATAGGCTGAGACGGAGATCTCGAAATCGCCGAGGTCACGCAGACCGGAGACGAGGTCGGCAGCATTGACGAAGCCACCCGGATGCGGCGCATAGCGGCTGCCGACGCCCCCTTGTGGGTCGCCACGCAGCGCCACGAAGTGGCGAACGCCGGCGGCCTGAAATTCTTCGACGACCGCGCGCACCTCGTCACGCGTCGCACCCACACAGGTGAGATGCGAAGCAGTGGCAAGCGGGGTCTCGGCAATCAACCGCTTGACGGTCGCAAGGGTCGGCTCGCGCGTCGTACCGCCGGCACCATAGGTCACCGAAACGAAATCGGGCTGGTAAGGCTGCAGGGCCTTCACCGCCTGCCAGAGCTGATCCTCCATATCGGGCGACTTGGGCGGGAAGAACTCGAAGGAGATCCGCGCATCAGGGGTCTTGGCGATCGGCCGTTCGGGCATGGTCATCTATCTGCTCCCGGTCAAGGCAAGGGGTTGTACTGAAGTGGCCCTGCCCGCAGCGCTCCCGCGCCGGGCAAGCCAGATGGTCACGGTGAGCCCGCGCCCCGCCGCAGTTTCCGGCGGCAGATCGATGACGTCCTCGACGGCCAAACCCTGGCGGTCGAGCCATTCGGCCATGACGCCATGGGAGAAGCCGAGGCGCACATGGGCGTGCTCGTCCCGGAGATATTCATGGGCATGGGGTGCGAGATCGATGATCGCGAGCCGACCACCCGGCTTCAGCATGCGCGCAGCCTCGGCGAGAGCCAGTTCCGGCTCCTCAAGGAAGTGCAGAACCTGATGGATCGTGACGAGGTCGTAGTCGCCGGCATCGAGCGGCAGGTTCAGGATGTCACCATGACGCACGCTGGCGGACAGGATGCCTTCTTTGTCGAGGTTGGAGCGGGCGACCGCCAGCATGTCGCGGCTGGCATCGATCCCGATTGCGCGGCGGTAGCGTGGCGAAAGCAGTTGCAGGATACGGCCAGTGCCTGTGCCGAGGTCGAGCATCGATTCGACCGCGTCGGTTCCGACGATCCGCATCAGAGCCGCTTCTACATCGGCATCATTAACATGCAGCCGGCGAAGCTCATCCCATTCGGAAGCGTTGCGACTGAAATAGGCCTGCGCCTTCTCAGCCCTCGCCCGCTTGACGCTGGCCAGGCGATCCCGGTCACGCTGGAGGACAGGATCGCTCTCCTCGGCAGCATCCAGCAGCAGTCGAACCAGTGCCGCGCCCGAGCCTTCCTGCTTCAGCCGAAAATAGGCCCAGGCGCCCTCCTGATAGCGATCAATCAGATCGGCTTCCGCAAGCAACTTCAGATGACGGGAGATTCGTGGCTGGGACTGACCGAGAATTTCGGTAAGATCGGTGACCGTGAGATCGCCCGCAGACAGAAGCGTGAGGAGACGCAGGCGGGTCGGCTCGCCTGCCGCCTTCAGCAATTCCACAAGAGTATCGACACCGAGTCTCATTCACACCACCACAATAACGACATAAAGATATCTTTATGTCCGTTTTCGATGTGATGCAAGCCTTAATCCGCGACCACCGCTAGCTTGACGGTGAAAAGGAAAACGGCCGCCTCTTCAGGCGGCCGTCGCGATCTCAGTGAGACACTCGTCAAGCGACTGACAGAAGCCTCAGAACTCTTCCCAGCTCTCGCTTGCGAGCGCGGTATTGCCGGACACAGCGGGTGTCACTCGACGGGGAGCAGCCTGCTGTGCGGCCGGAACAGCAGACCGTGCTGGTTGCGGCGATACCGGAGCCATCGAACGCGTCTGGCGCGAAGCCTGAGCAGCCGAGGCCGCGCCCTGCCCCGTCCGGAAACGCTGCAACAGCTCCGCAAGGCTTGCGGCCTCCTGAGCGAGACCCGCGGACGCCGCGTTCATCTCCTCCACCATGGCCGCATTCTTCTGGGTCGCCTGGTCCATGTGGTTGACTGCCTGGTTGACCTCGCCGAGACCGACCGACTGTTCCTGCGCGGCAGAGGCGATGGCATCCATATGCTCGTTGATCGCCTGAACCAGGCCGGCGATCGCCGTCAGGCCGTCGCCGGTCTCGTTGACCAGTTTCACGCCTTCGCTGACAGCGACTTCGGAATTCCCGATGAGGGCCTTGATTTCCTTCGCCGCATTCGCCGAACGCTGCGCGAGCTCGCGAACCTCCTGCGCGACGACCGCAAAGCCCTTGCCTGCCTCGCCCGCACGCGCGGCCTCGACACCGGCATTGAGCGCCAGAAGGTTGGTCTGGAAAGCGATCTCATCGATCACGCCGATGATCTGGCTGATCTGCTTGGAGGCATGCTCGATGCGCTCCATCGCAGTGACCGCGTTTCCGACCACCACACCGGACTGTTCCGCACGGCTGCGGGTGTTGCGCACGATGTCGCGCGCTTCTCCGGTCCGCCGCGACGTGGCCGTCACGTTGGAGGTGATCTCTTCGAGCGCCGCTGCGGTCTCCTCGAGCGAAGCTGCTTGCTGTTCGGTGCGCTTGGCCAGATCGTCGGACGCATGAGAGATCTCGCCGGAACCACCGCTGACGGCATGGGCCGAGCGGCCGACCGAGACCAGAACGCCACGCAGCTGTTGCACCGACGTGTTGAAGTCGTGACGCAGAGCTTCGAACTGAAGGGCAAACTCCTCCTCGATCTCGCAAAGCAGATCGCCCGATGCCAGCCGCTTGAGACCTGCGGCCAGCGTGCCGGTTGCCTTTGTCAGGCGTTCCTCGGCATCGGCCTCAGCACGCGCCTGCATCTCGGCACGCTCGCGCTCGCTGCGAACCCGACTTTCGGATGCTTCGGCTTCCAGCTCGGCATTGCGAATGGCAGCCTCACGGAAGACCTCGACAGACCGGGCCATCGCCCCGATCTCGTCAGTGCGCTCGGTGAAGGGGATGGACTGCAGCGTATCGCCATTGGCCAGTCCGATCATCGAACAGCTGACACGCCCAATGGAACGGGACAACGTGCGGGTGATGGAGACGCTGAAGGCCACGACCAGCAGGATGAAGCTGGAAAGACCGACGATGACGGAAATCATGCTGAAGCGCGCATCGGCCAGACGATCATTGATCGCCTCGAGGAACGCCGTGGCGTTGTCGCGGATGATCGCGGCCGCAAAGTCACGGCGCTTCGCCATGCTTTCGGTGAAAGGCTTCGGATCACGCGCCCCAGCGTAATCCTCGAGGCTTTCCATCGCCTGGAGCGTTTCGTTGATCTGCCTGCCCTCTGCCGTATCGAAGAAGGAATAGAAGCGGCTGATCACATCTGGACGCGCAAGCTCACGGAAGGGACCGTCGAAGGTCCGTAGCTGGCTCTGCAGCGCGCTGAACCGGACAAGCTCGGCCTTCCCGAAGGCGCCGTTCTCGATGTAGAACTGGCCCATGCGATTGAGACCGAGATAGGCTTCATTGACCTTCATCAGCGCATGATGCGCACGGATGTCGGACGAGAGCGTCAGATCCTCGGTGAGGTTCGCCGTTCTGAGCGTCAGCTCAAGTCCGGCTGCGGCGACTGGCTGGGCGTAACGCAGCGGCAGGATCGGATCCTTGTCGCCGGCATCGAGTTTCTGTCGATACTCCGGCATCCGGGCATACATCTTCTCCAGATTGGCCCGGAGCTGCAGGGTGATCGGATCGCCGTATCCCATCCGGTCGAGCTCGGCCATCTGATCCATCATGGCCTGATAGATCGCATCCGATTGTTTGCGGATCTCCATGCGATTCGGCGCCGTCTCCAGCGGCATGATCATCATCAGCTCGCCGCCTTGATAGGCGAGCTCTGCGAGCGCCGCTGCGCGTGTGAGCTTCTGATACTCCAGATAGCTGTTATAGCCAGCCGCGCCACCAAGACCGGTGACGGCCAGCAACGGCACCAAAGCGATCAGGGTCAGCGCTTTTTGAAACGAAATTTTTCCCAGGATAGACACCTGTCAGTTCCCTCCAGACAGAGAAGGCGGACCTGATGTCGTCTTCTGCCAAATCCCCACTGCGCCTGATGCGCGGCTCCCAGAACTGGTATGATACACAAACTGTTTAGATTCAGTTTATCGTGATACACGAAAGTATTGCGGTTGTTGCGACGATGCGCAAGCCAAACGAAATGTGGCCCGCAGAGATTGCGAGCCACATTGAACCAGTTTGACGAGCAACAGGGAAAGCCTGTCTCGATTTAGCGCGTCAGGCGCTTGTAAGCCTGGCTGCCCGGGTTGAGCGCATCCGGGCCAAGGCGGCGGATCTTGTCCTGCTCGTAGTCTTCGAAGTTGCCCTCGAACCATTCGACATGGCCATCACCTTCGAAAGCGAGGATATGCGTCGCAAGACGGTCGAGGAACATGCGATCGTGGCTGATGATGATCGCGCAGCCGGCGAAGTTCTCAAGTGCCGTTTCCAGCGCACCCAGCGTTTCCGTATCGAGGTCGTTGGTCGGTTCGTCGAGCAGAAGAACGTTGCCGCCGGCCTTCAGCATCTTGGCCAGATGCACGCGGTTGCGCTGACCTCCGGAAAGGTTGCCGACCTTCTGCTGCTGGTCGCCGCCCTTGAAGTTGAAGGCGCCGCAGTAAGCGCGGGAGTTCATGTCGAACTTGCCGAGCTTGATGATTTCGGCACCGCCCGAAATTTCTTCCCAGACGGTCTTCGAACCATCCAGCGCATCGCGGCTCTGGTCAACATAACCGAGATGGACCGTATCACCGACGCGGATCGAACCGGCATCCGGCTTTTCCTGACCGGTGATCATCTTGAACAGCGTCGACTTGCCGGCGCCGTTCGGGCCGATGATGCCGACGATGCCGCCCGGCGGCAGCTTGATCGACAGGTCGTTGATCAACGTGCGGCCTTCAAAGCCCTTGGTGATGCCGTCGAGTTCGATGACGACCTGGCCGAGACGCTCGGAGACCGGAATGATGATCTGCGCATCACCGGGACGAATGCCTTCAGCCGCATCAACCAGCTGTTCATAGGCCTTGATACGGGCCTTGGACTTGGCCTGACGGGCCTTCGGGCTGGATGCAATCCATTCCTGTTCGCGCGAGATCGCCTTCTGGCGGCCGGCCTCTTCGCGGTTTTCCTGAAGCATGCGCTTGGCTTTCGCCTGCAGGTAAGCCGAATAGTTGCCTTCGTACGGAATGCCGCGGCCACGGTCGAGTTCGAGAATCCAGCCGGTGACGTTGTCGAGGAAGTAGCGATCGTGGGTGATCATCATCACGGCGCCCGGATAGTCGCGCAGGTGCTTTTCAAGCCAGGCGATCGTCTCGGCGTCCAAGTGGTTGGTCGGTTCGTCGAGCAAAAGCAGGTCCGGCTGCGAGAGCAGCAGACGGCAAAGCGCGATGCGGCGGCGTTCACCACCGGAAAGCAAGGTGACGTCGGCGTCCTTTGGCGGGCAGCGCAGCGCTTCCATCGCCATTTCGACCTGCTGTTCCAGATCCCAGAGGTTCTGGCTGTCGATGATGTCCTGGAGCTTCGCGCCTTCGTCGGCGGTCTCGTCGGAATAGTTCATCATCAGTTCGTTGTAACGGTCGAGCACGGCCTGCTTGTCGGCCACGCCTTCCATGACGTTCTCGAACGCATTCTTCGCCGGATCGAGATGCGGTTCCTGCTCGAGATAACCGACGGTCGCACCTTCGGCGAGCCAGGCTTCACCGGTGTATTCCTTGTCCTGACCGGCGATGATGCGCAGCACGGTCGACTTACCCGCACCGTTCGGACCGAGGATACCGATCTTGGCATCGGGATAGAACGAGAGGTGGATGTTCTCGAGAATCTTCTTTGCGCCGTAGGACTTGCTAAGTCCCGACATGTGATAGATGAACTGGCGTGCCATGGGGTCTTGCTCCGGCGGGAATGGGAATTTGCCGCTATGTAGGCGAATTGCGTCCTTGGGGCAATGCGGCGCACAAAAAACTGCCGAGAAATACAGCAGTTCTCGCAAGTTTCAGATCATTCCACATCCCCGCCTCGCCGGCCGGGGTGGCTACTCGCCGGCTTGTTCGCGCATCCGGCGTCAAGCCACTGACGCTATTGCGCATGGCAGAGAAATGACCTCCTATCGCGCCATCGGGGGAACCAAATGTTTTCAGATCTTGCCTTTCACCAATCGCCATCAGGCGCCCGTCTTGCCTACCACCACCAGCCGTCGACGACCGCGCCGCGCGGTATCGTCCTCATCTGTCACGGCCTGGCGGAGCATTCCCGGCGCTACGCGGGATTTGCCTCGTCTTTGGCCGCCCATGGCTACCACGTCTTTGCCCATGATCACCGCGGACACGGCGAGACGACGGCACCGGACGCTCAACTCGGGATATTCGCGCGCCGCAACGGGGCCGAAAAGGTGATCGCCGATGTCATGGCCATGCGCGAGTTTGCCGTCGAAACCTATCCGGGGCTTCCGGTCATCCTCCTCGGTCACTCCATGGGCGGCCTGATCGCGCTCAACGTCGCGAATGAACATCCACAAGCCTTCCATGGACTGACGATCTGGAATTCCAACTTCAATCCCGGCCTTGCCGGACGCTTCGCCCAAGCCGTGCTTTCTCTTGAGCAGATGCTGAAGGGCTCCGACGTCCCGTCACTAATCCTGCCAAAGGCGACCTTCGTTGCCTGGGGCCACGCAATCAAGGGCCATCGGACGCCATTCGACTGGCTCTCGCATGACGCGCGCGAGGTCGACGCCTATATCGCCGATCCGCTCTGCGGCTTCGATGCCAGCGTCTCCATGTGGCGTGACATTTTCCGGCTGACCTTTGCAGGTGCAGCCCCAGAACGCCTCGCCCGCCTGCCGCAGCGGCTTCCGGTCTATCTCGTCGGCGGCGCTGAGGACCCCGCGACCAATATGGGCCGCGAGATCCGCTGGCTCGGCCAGCGCATGCTCGATGTCGGCATGACGGATGTCGAAACCACGGTCTATGACGGCATGCGCCATGAGACGCTGAACGAGATCGGTCGCGAAAAGGCGATCGCCGATTTCCTCGCTTGGATCGGCAATCTCGGACCCTGATCTGGCCAGATCTTGCCGAAACGGAATGATGCCATGAGAGAATATCAGGTGCGAATGGCAAAATGGGGCGATATAGCTCTGTCGATAGCAGTTCTTGTCATGGCAGGAGATCCAATTTTGTCGGATCACCGAACCTGACGACGCCGCACAGGATCGCGCAATGACGCCCAAGCCATCATCCCCTGCCCCGCTCACCGGCATCCGCGTGATCGAACTGGCCCGCGTACTCGCAGGCCCATGGGCAGGCCAGATGCTCGCCGATCTCGGCGCCGACGTGATCAAGGTCGAAAACCCTGATGGTGGCGACGACACCCGCGCCTGGGGTCCGCCCTTCGTCGAGGGCGCCGACGGCGAAAACCTCTCGGCCGCCTATTACCACTCCACCAACCGCAACAAGCGCTCGATTACCGTGGACCTCAAGACGCCCGAAGGCCAGGAAACGGTCCGCCGCCTCTGTGCCTCGGCCGATGTCGTCATCGAGAACTTCAAGCGCGGCGGCCTTGAGAAATACGGTCTAGATTACGCGAGCCTGAAAGCGATCAACCCGAAGCTCGTCTACTGCTCGATCACCGGCTTTGGCCAGAACGGCCCCTATGCCGATTTCGCCGGCTATGACTACATCGTCCAGGGCATGTCCGGCTTCATGTCGATCACCGGCGAGAAGGACGGCGAACCGATGAAGGCGGGTGTGGCCATCGCCGACATCTTCACCGGCATCTATGCGGTGACCGCGATCCAGGCCGCCCTGATCCACGTTATGAAAACAGGTCAGGGCCAGTTCGTCGACATGGCCCTGCTCGACGTGATGTCGGCGGTGCTCGCCAACCAGAACATGAATTACCTGATCTCCGGCAAGCCGCCGACACGCCTCGGCAATGCCCATCCGAACATCAGCCCTTATGAAGTCGTGCCGACATCAGACGGCCACCTGATCCTCGCCGTCGGCAATGACGGCCAGTTCAAGCGTCTTTGCACCATCCTCGGTATCCCCACAGTCACTGAAGACGAACGTTTCGCCACCAACAAGGCCCGTGTCGCCAACAAGGTCGAGGTCCGCCGCATCGTCACCGCAGAAACAGAGAAATGGCAGAAGCGCGATCTGCTGTCCGCCTGTGAGGCGAATGCCGTGCCCGCGGGACCGATCAACTCGATCGAGGAAATGTTCGCCGACCCGCAGGTCCAGGCCCGCGGCCTCAAGATCGATTTGACCGACGACAAGGGCACGGTCATCCCAAGCGTGCGCACGCCGATCGTGCTCTCCGAGACACCCCTGCGCTACGAGCGCCCGAGCCCGCGCATTGGCGAGCATGGCGAAGACATTCTGGCCGAACTGGCCGAGCTGGAAAGGAAGATCAAATGAAGAGAACCGGCGGAGCCCTTGTAGTCGAAGCCTTGAAGGCCAACGGCGTCGAGCGCGTGTCCTGCGTTCCCGGCGAAAGCTTTCTAGCCGTGCTCGACGCGCTGAAGGACAGCGGCATCGAGACGCTGGTCTGCCGCCAGGAAGGCGGCGCGGCGATGATGGCCGATACCTGGGGTCGCCTCACCGGCAAACCCGGCATCTGCATGGTGACCCGTGGTCCGGGCGCGACCAACGCGTCTGCCGGACTGCATGTCGCCAGGCAGGATTCGATCCCGATGATCCTCTTCATCGGTCAGATCGGTCGCGACATGAAGGAGCGCGAAGCCTTCCAGGAAGTCGAATACCGCCGCGCCTTCACCGAGTTCGCCAAATGGGTCGGCGAGATCGATGACGCCCGCCGTATCCCGGAATTCGTCACCCGCGCCTTCGCCGTCGCCACATCAGGCCGCCCCGGCCCCGTCGTGCTGACGCTGCCGGAAGACATGCTGCTCGACGAAGTCGAAGCCCCGGAAGCCAAGCCCTACACGCCCGTAGAAGCCCATCCCGGTCCAAGCCAGATCGCAGCCCTCGGCGAGATGCTGAAGACCGCGAAGCGCCCGATGGTGGTTCTCGGCGGCACGCGCTGGAGTGAGGCATCCGTTGCCGGCATCCAGGCCTTTGCGGAAAAGTTCAAGCTGCCGGTCGGCTGCTCCTTCCGCCGCCAGATGTTGTTTGATCACCTGCATCCGTCCTATGCCGGCGATGTCGGCATCGGCATCAATCCGGCGCTCGCCAGGGAAGTGAAGGAGGCAGACCTCCTGATCCTGCTCGGCGGACGTTTCTCGGAAATGCCGTCCTCCTCCTATACCCTGATGGACATCCCCTACCCGGCGCAGACGCTCGTCCACATCCATCCGGATCCGTCCGAGCTTGGCCGGGTCTACCGCGCCGATCTGGCGATCTGTGCCGCGCCTGAGGAATTCGTCGCAGCACTCGCATCGCTCGATGCACCCGCCGCCCCTGTATGGGCCGAGCGCACAGTTACCATGCACGCCGCTTATGTCGCCTGGTCGACACCGCCGAAGGCCGGCCCCGGCGCCGTCCAGATGGGGCCGATCATGGAGTGGATCGAGGCCAACACGCCGAAGGATGCGATCTTCACCAATGGCGCCGGCAACTATGCCACCTGGCTGCACCGCTTCCACCGTTTCCAGGCCTTCAACACCCAGGCCGCCCCGACCTCGGGCTCCATGGGCTATGGCCTGCCAGCGGCCGTCGCTGCCAAGCAGCTGTTCCCGCAACGTGAAGTCATCTGCTTTGCCGGTGACGGCTGCTTCATGATGCATGGTCAGGAATTTGCGACCGCGATCCGCTACAACCTGCCGATCATCACGCTGGTCATCAATAACAGCATGTATGGCACGATCCGCATGCATCAGGAGCGCGAATATCCGGGCCGCGTCAGCGCAACAGATCTGACCAACCCCGATTTCGCAGCCCTCGCAAATGCCTTCGGCGGCCACGGCGAAACCGTCGAAAAGACCGAAGACTTCGCCCCTGCCTTCCTGCGCGCCCGCGCTTCCGGCAAGCCTGCGATCATCGAGATCAAGCTCGATCCGGAGGCGATCACGCCGACAAAGACATTGAGCCAGATCAGAGAGAAGGCGTGATATCCGGATCCGACTGTCGCCTCAGGAAGCAGGAGCGGGACGCATTTCTCCCGAGCGTGAGAGGAAGTGTTCCAGGAACTCCAGGAAAACCTGGACACGCGGACTGACGAACCGTCCCTTGGCCATCAGCACCCAAAGACTGATCGGCGCACCGCAGTTCGCGTCCGTCAGGATTTCAACCAACCGCCCGTCCTTCAACGCGGGGCCGACGACAAAATCCGCCAGTCGGACTATGCCATGTCCTTCCAGCGCCATGTCGAGCAGCATGCCGACATTGTCGCTGGAGAATGATCCCTGCGGTTCGAATTCGACCATGGTCCCCGCTATGGAAAGGGACCAGGTTGGGGGCGGCAGCCGCCCCGTCAGCGCCAGGCAATTGTGAGACGCGAGATCGGACGGAACGGAAGGCGTGCCCCGACGCGCAAGATAGGCAGGTGCGGCACAGATGACCCGCCGCCCCCGTGAAAGTTCGCGAACGGTAAACTCGCCCGATGTTGTCGGGCTTCCACGGATCACGATGTCGACGCGTTCGCTGACTGGGTCGATCAGCCTGTCGGTCAGGCTGAGGTCTATGCGCACTTCGGGATAGCGCACCATAAAGGCCGGGACGACTTGCAGCAGTGTCTGGCGCGCAAAGCCGGTACTGGCATTTATCCGCAAAAGCCCTTTGGGTCGTGACCTCGATGATGCCACGTCAGCTTCTGTCCGCTCGATCAGCGCGAGAACCTGTTGCGCCCTTTCATGGTAGAGGGCGCCTTCCGGCGTCAGCGCCAGTCGCCGCGTCGAGCGCATCAGCAGCCGCACACCCAATCGGTCCTCCAGCCGCGATATAAGTTTTGACAGCGCAGACGGGGTAACTCTCAGATCCTCCGCCGCTCTGGCAAAGGAACCGAGTTCAACGATCCGGACAAATGCCTTCATGTCGGCCGATGCAGTCATATTCATGAACCTCAGTCACGAGATAGCGGCAAAACGAGCTGATTATCAGCCGCATCAACCATGATAATTCATGAATTCTCGGTCATGACAACAGGCGGATCACATCATGCGACGTTCGAAAGCCACAGATGCAAGGGTGGGCGCGGATGGAGAGATCGACTTTGACTTCCACCGCGCCCGCGCAGCTGTGTTGCGCCGCAAGGCGATTGCCGCCTTCTGGCACAAGCTGCTGCGGGGTGCCGTGAGCTCCCTAGTCGGCGCACTGTCCACGCTTCGCACCATGTTCGCACCGCGGAGGAGCAGTGAGTATTCAGAGAGAATAGAAGGCTGAGCCAAACGATAAAGGCCGGGATCACTCCCGGCTTTTCTTGCACTGTGAGCCCGGCCTTGCGCCGCAACTCAGATTTTTGCCGATAACAGCCGGCGTTTGATCTCTGTGGGTGGACGTCTATACACCTCCTGAAAGACGGCATTGAACCGCCTGACGCTTCCAAAACCCGCCTGCAGAGCAATCTCCGTGATCGTCATATCAGTGCCGGTCAGCAAGCGCTTGGCGCGCTGCACCCGGGCGGTTTTTGCCACCTCGAGCGGGCTTGCCCCGAGATGCTTCTGAAACAGACGCGAGAGATGCCGACCGCCGACCCCGACACGAGCGGCTAGCATCTCGACGGTCGCACCCGGCGCATCAAGCGCGCCCTCGTCACGAATGAGCCTTGCTGCTCTTTCGACGATGGCAGCACTGCCCTTCCACGCCGGGCTGAACGGCGCCGTTTCCGGCCGGCAGCGCAGGCAGGGGCGATAGCCCGCAAGTTCGGCCGCCGCCGCACTCGGCAGGAATTCGATATTGCAGCGATAAGGCTGGCGCACCGGGCAGACACAACGGCAATAGATCCCGGTCGTTCGAACGCCTATGAAGAACCGGCCGTCAAACTCGGGATCACGCGCAAGCCATGCCTGTTCACATTGGTGGATATCGAGGCTCATGATCAGAGAGTACATCAGCGTTCGGCCCCTCAAAAGGACAGAGTCCGAATCCGGCGAGCAAATCGCGGTTCGGCACGCCACTCATGTCCATCAGATCAACGCTGGAACAATCGCATGCAGACGAACCAATCCATGGGCCTCACAGACTGGGCTCTCCTCCTGACACTGTCCGTGCTGTGGGGCGGTTCCTTCTTCTTTTCCAAACTCGCCCTCTCCGAACTGCCGCCGCTCACGGTGGTTCTGGCCCGCGTGGCAATCGCTGCATTGGCTCTGTTTGTCTATCTGCGAATCCGCCGCCAGCCCATCCCCGCAGACGCCACCATATGGACCGCTTTCCTGGGCATGGGTCTCCTCAACAATCTCATCCCCTTCACGCTTCTCTTCTGGGGGCAGACCCAGATCGCCAGCGGTCTCGCCTCGATCCTCAACGCGACCACTCCGATCTTCTCGATCCTCGTCGCGCATGGTCTGACATCGGACGAAGGCATCACGCGCAACAAGCTCGTCGGCATCGCCCTTGGGTTCTTGGGTGTCGCAGTGCTGATGGCCGGAAACCACGTGAAGACCGAGGCCATTCCGCTCCTGCCGCTGCTAGCCTGCCTTGGCGCAGCCCTGTCCTATGGCTTTGCGGGCGTCTTCGGCCGGCGCTTCCGGCGGATGGGCATCTCGCCGGCAACCAGTGCATTCGGCCAGGTATCGGCGACGACGCTGTTGATGATGCCCGTGGTCGCCCTGGTCGATAGCCCATGGCATCTGCCGATGCCGGGAATGACGACCATCGCTGCGCTTCTCGGCCTCGGGCTGCTGTCCACGGCGCTTGCATACATCCTCTTCTTCCACATCCTCGCGGTCGGTGGAGCGATCAACAGTTCCCTCGTCACCCTGCTCATTCCCGTCAGCGCCATCCTGCTCGGCTATCTGTTCCTCGGCGAAAGGCTGGCACCCAACCATTTCGCTGGAATGGGCCTGATCACGCTCGGATTGCTCTCCATCGACGGGCGCCTATATCGCTGGCTCCTTGCCAGGAGACACAAGTCCGCCAGCCCGTGAGCCCTGAGCAACCGCCGGAGAAAACAAAAAAAGGCCGGGATCGCTCCCGGCCTTTCGCATTCTGTACGTTGCCCTGCAAAATCAGACAGCAGCTGTGACGATGAACTCGACCAGATAGTCCGGCGTCGCGAGCGGCGCACCGCTGGTGGCGCGGGCCGGCGGGTTGGCCGGATCGATCCAGGCTTCCCAGACGGCATTCATTTCGCCGAAGGTCGACATGTCGGAGAGGTAGATGATCGTCTGCAGGATCTTCGACTTGTCCGAACCGGCGGCGGCCAGCAGGCGGTCGACTTCGGCGAGCGCCGACTTCGACTGCTCGGTCACGGTAGAGCCTTCGCCAACCTGGCCGGCGAGGTAAACGGTGTTGCCGTGGACGACGGCGCCGCTCATGCGCTTGCCGGGCTCGATACGCTTGATGCTCATGGGATAACTCCTGCTTGAGGCTGGTTTAGAAAACAGACAGGCCGGACGCGAACGTCCGGCCAAGGATAATGGAAAAGACGCGTCAGCCGCGCTGGCGCTGTGCGTGTTCGTAGGTTGCGTTCGAACGGGCACCGGAGCGGCAATAGCCGAGCATCGGGCGTTCGAATTCTTCGAGCGCATCGACCATGTCGGCGACGGCATCCGGCGTGACACCCATCGGCCCGACGGGCACATGCTTGATCTTGAGGCCGAGTTCTTCCGCGCGCTTGGCAACGGCTGCAAATTCAGGCTGGCCGAATTCTTCACCATCCGGGCGATGGCAGACGATCGACTTGAAGCCGAGCGCCTTGATCTCGTCGACCTCGTCGACCGTGATCTGGCCGCTGACCGAATATTCCTCGTTGATCTGGCGGATGTTCATCGGGGCTCCTCGTCAATTTCCTTAGGGCCAATCATCTACGACGGGCATCCCTGAGCGTCAATCGCGCGGGATCACCGATCGGTCGTCAGACGAAGGAAAATGCAAGTCCGTAGTCCCGGCTTTCGCCCGGCTGCAGGATATTGAATTCGCCCGCCGCCTCGAGCTCGGCACGCCCCTTCCAGCGATGCGAGACCGGCTCGATGCCGAGCACATGGGCAGGCAGCCTCTGGTTTCTCCACACCTGCAGATGCGGCAGTGTATCGGTTCGGAAACGGACCTTCAGCCGCTTGCCGCCGATCGGCGCGATCGGCCCCAGACGCAGTTCCGCCCAGCCGCCATGACCCGCTGAAACACAGAAGATGCCGCCCTCCGCTTCGCCGAAGGCCCAGGGGAAACCACCGCCGTCGAGCATCGCCCCTTCGAGCTGCGTTTCGTCGTCGAAGTGCTTCGCGCCCAGATTCATGTGATACATCAGAAAGGTCGGAAAGGCGGTTTCGCCGACATTGACGAGCGTATCCGAAAGCTGCACCTCGCCGCTCTTGGCCTTCAGGCGCCACTGCCGCCGCAACTGCGCGTGGCCGCCAGCCGCGAGTGTCACATCGACCACGGCCCGCGCCACGAGATCCTCTCCCTCGACCGCCATCTCGATCGAATGCGCCGGGTTGGCTGAAAAGGAGCCATGCAGAGGAAAGTGCCGGTCCGTGCCCGCGATCGGCTCTCGGTGGCGGATATGGTCGGGTCCGCAGGTGAACAGGAACCCTTCCAGCGAATGGTCAATCCGCGGATCGCCGTCATCGGGGATCGCCCGGCCGGGAGACAGATCGACGCCCTCGACGATGCACGAGCCGATATCGAATACCGAGCTTTCGTCCAGTGCCAGACGCGGTCCCCTGGGACCGGAAAAAGTGATCATGCAAGAGGTTCCTCGGCCTGCCGTTGCGGGGCCCTGAGGTGACCGGTGGAGATGAGATCCTCCAAGCCCAAGAGCCCGCTGTCGAGCGAGGAGAGATAGGCGATGTTGACACTGCGCTCAAGCCACTGCTGGAAAGCCCCAGCCTCGTCCGCGAGCCGTTCGAACCTGTGCTGCCCCTTGAGCGTTAACGACAGAAGTTCAAAGCGCCGGTCCGATCGATCCTTTTTGCGAATGAGATATCCTTTGTCCTCTAGGACCTTCACGGCACGACTGATTTTTGTCTTGGAAAGACCCGAATGGGAGGAGATGGCCTTCGCCGTTGTCGGCGTGTGTTCGCCGAGCGACCAGAGAACCTGCCATTCGGACCATGACAACTCGTCTTCCGGGCCGCAGAACTGCATGAAGCCGTGGTCAACGCTTTCGGCCACGCGTAAAAGCCGAAAGGGCATAAATGCCTCCATCCTCAGTCTATCCTGCATTGTCCCCCCTCAACCCGGCGCTGCGACCCTGCATCCAGCCCGGTTATCTCTTCCGCCCCCACAGCGAGTTAACTCTCAATTCATTATGAATTCACCTTTTCCACATTAGTGTCAAATTTATCGCGTTTGTCGCCGGCTCAGACGAGGAAACCGAATCGTGTTCGACTTCAGGAAATCTAGCTTGATACTTGCGGTTTTGGCCGCCGCCTCTCTCACATCTGTGAGCCTAGCCTCGGCACAATCGGTCTATGACGGTCGCAACGCCCAGATGCTGCTCGTCTCGCCGGAGGGCGATATCCTCGACTATGTGCCGGAAGCCGGCGAAGTCATGATCAGCCGAGACCGAATGGGCCGCACGGTGCTGATCGACCGCATGGGCAATCTAGTCGCAACCGAGATTCCGGCGGAAAGCTATTATCCTCCCCGCCAGCGTGGCGGAAACCATGGCCTGCCCGGCGTCTACGATCCCTATTCCGAACCCGCACCTGCGCCGCGTGGCTGGGACGACGACGTCACGACCGCATCGATCCCCGACGTCGACCCGCGTGACAGCCTGCCGCTCGACGGTCTGCCCCAGGACATGCCGTATGGCGGCCCGGATCTGCCCGCACCTGCCGACACGGCCCCTGCCCGCACGGTGACGCCTGAAATCCCGGTCAAGAGCAATCTCTCCCGCCTGGAGATCACCGCCCTCCAGGCGTTCCTCGATCGTGAAGGCATTTCGCCCGGCGTCATCGACGGCAAGATGGGCCAGAACGTCAACAAGGCGATCGTCGCCTGGGAGCAAATGACCGGCGAAACGCTCGACCCGAACAATGCCGACGACATCCTGGAGCGCCTGCGTCTCTCCGGCGGCCTGGCGATCAAGAGCTACACGATCACCGCCGGCGATGCCGCCGGCCCCTTTGTCGCGTCGATCCCCGACGACTACGCACACAAGGCACAGCTTCCGGCCCTGTCCTACACCTCGACGGCGGAGATGCTCGCCGAGCGTTTCCACATGGATGAGGGCTATCTGCGCGAACTGAATCCCGGCGTCGACTTCTCGATCCCGGGCACGACGATCAAGGTGGTGGAGCCCGGCCCGTACAAGAAGGGTAACGTGGCACGCATCGTCGCCAACAAGGGTCTGAAGCAGGTCTTCGCCTATGGCGAGGATGGCGGCCTGATCGCCGCTTACCCGGCCAGCATCGGCTCGGCCGATACACCCTCCCCGTCGGGCACCGTCACGATCGAACGCATCGCGCTCAACCCGGGCTACACATACAATCCGAAGATCAATTTCCAGCAGGGCAACAACACGCAAGTCCTGCAGATCCCGCCAGGGCCGAACGGCCCCGTCGGCACGGTCTGGCTGGCATTGTCGAAGCCCACCTATGGCATTCACGGCACGCCCGAGCCTTCCAAGATCGGCCGCACCCAGAGCCACGGCTGTATTCGCCTCACCAACTGGGATGCGACGGAACTGGCAAAGATGGTCAAGTCGGGCGTGACGGTGGAATTTGTCGAGTGACAGCTCAGGCCCTCGCGAGTTTGCGGGCTTCCCGACACTCTTCCGCGAGGGCGAGAGCCGTCACCAACCGTTAGTGATTCTGCATGGCAGCAACCAGGATGAATTCTCACTTCTGGACTTTGCCAGGGAGGTAGCACCCGCTCATCCGACGTACTGTCCGCGGGGTCGCGAGCCATCAGATGCGTCGTTCACGTTCTTCAGAAGACGGACGGACAGGTCGATTGATGAGGTGAACCTTACCGACAGGGCTGCAGAACTGTCGCAACTGCTCTTGATCATCGGGCAGAGGCATGGAGAGCCGGCCCTGCTGATCGGCTTTTCGAGCGGCGCGATAATGGCAGCAGCCCTGACTGCACGTCACACGGCCTTGGTGTCAGGCGCCGTATTACTTCGGCCAGAAAAGCCCTTCACCCAGAACTGCTTTCCCGATCTTGCCGGAACACCATTCCTTCTCGTATCGGGAGAAGATGACGAAAGGCGCGAACGATTAGACGCAGTCGGGCTTGTCGACCAGCTGAGGGCCGCCGGTGCTGCGGTCGAATGGCACGAGCTGGCATGCAGCCATGGCTTTGACCCTGAAGGTCGCGACATAATGTTAACCCGCGCTTGGCTTGCCAAACGCGGGTTGTAGTGTCGAATTTGGGGTTATCAGGCGGCTGAGCGCACCAGACGGAACAGGCGACGCGGCTCGCTGGAGCGGATCACCTTGACCGGCAACAGGCGCATGACCTCGGAAGCGAAGGCCTTGGCATTGTCCTGGGCCTTGTCGAGATTGCTGATCTTCGCCGTATCCATCGAATACAGCGTGCCACCACAGTCGAAGATCTCGCGGTAAGCACTGCGTTCAGCAATCGGCGTGTTGATGACGTTCACACCACGAGCCGCCAGAAGCCCCTTGATCGTCAGAAGTGCGCGCGTGGTAACCATCGAGGTGACGCGCGTGAGCACGACCGAATGTGGAATGACGAGGTTGCCGGCGTCCTGCATCAGCTTGATGAGGTCGAGGATCTGCGCGCCGCCCTTGGCGTCCATGGCGCACCCCTGGACAGGAATCATCACGTGATCGGAGAGACCGATCGCAGTCGTCACCATGGCGTCGCGCGCACCGGCAAGATCCATGATGATGTAGTCGTTGCTACGCGACAACTCGCGGATATGTCCTTGCACGGAAGCGACCGTAACCTCGGAGACCACCTCGATGTTGCGCTGCGGACCCGAGATCTCGTGCCACTGGGTGATCCAGCGCTGCGGATCGGCATCAAGGATGGCGACGCGGTATCCCTGATGGGCCAGTTCGGTGGCGAGAAGAAGGGCTGCGGTGGTCTTGCCGGCACCACCCTTGGCATTGGCAAAAGAAATGACTGGCATGCTGTTTCCTTGGGAGGTCAGATCCGAGCGGCTCATCGCTCTTTGGCAACCTGCGTCATCGGTGCCACATGCTGTCATCATGGCGCAAACATGGTTAACAAACTGGAAACGCGCGCGAGGTCCCCCTCCCCCCTTATTGGGGAGAAGCGACGGAAATACCTAGTATATTCGCAGATAGGAATGGGCAGGCAGAAGCTCGGCCCGACAGCATGGCTGCAGAGGCCCCGGCACGACATGCCGGGGCCTTTCAAGAGAGCGACGCGTGAGATCAGAAGCAGTCGGCGAAGAGCTGCTTGGTGTTTTCGAGCGTCATCTTGACCGGATTGCCGCCGGCGCTGGGATCCTCGATCGCCATGGCCGAAAGCTCATCGATCCGGTCATTGGCAATGCCCATGGCCGTCAGGTTGGCCGGGACGTTGAGTTCGGCGCGCAGGGCGAGCACATAGTCGTAGAAGCCATCAAACCCTCCCGCAATGCCGAGATAGGCAGCCGCCCGCTCAATCCGCTCCTCGATGACGTGACGGTTGAACTTCAGGACCGGCGGCATGACAACGGCGTTCGTCATGCCGTGATGGGTGTTGTAGACGGCCCCGATCGGATGCGACAGCGCATGGATTGCGCCGAGCCCCTTCTGGAAGGCGACGGCGCCCATGGCAGCCGCCGACATCATGTTGGTTCGGGCTTCGAGGTCAGTGCCGTCCTTGTAGGCACGCGGCAGGAATTCCTTGACCAGACGCATGCCTTCGAGCGCGATGCCTTGGCTCATCGGATGATAGAAGGGCGAGGAATAGGCTTCCAGGCAATGCGCGAATGCGTCCATGCCGGTGCCGGCCGTGATCATCTTCGGCATGCCGACGGTCAGTTCCGGGTCGCAGATGACGACGCCGGGCAGGAACTTCGGATGGAAGATGATCTTCTTCACATGCGTCACGGAATTGGTGATGACCGAGGCACGACCGACTTCCGAGCCGGTGCCGGCCGTGGTCGGCACGGCAACGATCGGCGCGATCGCATCGGAATTGGCCCGCGTCCACCAGTCGCCGATATCCTCGAAGTCCCAGACCGGCCGTGTCTGGCCGGCCATGAACGCCACGCACTTGCCAAGGTCGAGGCCCGAGCCGCCGCCAAAGGCGACAACGCCGTCGTGACCGCCATCCTTGTAAGCCTTGATGCCGGCTTCGAGATTCTTCTCATTCGGGTTCGGATCGACATCGGCAAAGAGCGCGCGACCGAGGCCGGCTTCTTCCAGCACGTCGAGCGCAGTCTGGGTGATCGCCATCGGTGCGAGGCCCCGGTCGGTGATCAGCAACGGCTTCTTCATGCCGAGCGATTTGCAGGCGTCCGCCAGTTCCTTGATGCGGCCACGTCCCATCTTGATGGCGGTGGGATAGCTCCAATTGGCGACGATGTTCATTTCGTGACTTTCTTCAGGTGGTAGGATTTCGGACGGGTAAGGTTCTGGAAGCCGAGCACGGAGAGCGAGCCGCCCTTGCCGGTTTCCTTGACGCCGGTCCAGCAAAGCGCCGGGTCGAGGTAATCGGCGCGGTTCATGAACACGGTGCCGGTCTCGATCTCGCGGCCGATGCGGGCGGCGCGCTCAGGATCCTGCGTCCAGAGCGAGGCGGTCAGACCATAGGGGCTGTCGTTCATCAGACCGAGCGCCTCGTCGTCGCTCTTCACCTTCATGATGCCGACGGCCGGACCAAAGGTCTCGTCCTTCATGAAGGCCATGGAATGATCAACGTTCACGAGGATCTGCGGCATGATATAGGCGCCGCCGTCATCGGCCGGGAAAAGCTTCGGATCGACCAGTGCCTTGGCACCCTTTGATACGGCATCGGCGATCTGTTCGCGCACCACTTTGGCGAAGCGCTTGTTGGCCATCGGCCCGAGCGTCGTTTCCGGATCCAGCGGATTGCCGAGCTTGTAGTTCGACACCCAGGCAACCGACTTCTCGACGAAGGCGTCGTAGAGGCTCTCATGCACATAGATGCGCTCGATGCCGCAGCAGCACTGGCCGGAATTGTAGGTGGCGCCATCCATCAGCGTATCGACGGCAGCCTCCAGGTCGGCGTCTTCCATGACGTAGCCCGGGTCCTTGCCGCCAAGCTCGAGGCCGAGACCGGCAAAGGTGCCGGCAGCGGCCCGTTCGATGGAACGCCCGCCTTCGACCGAACCGGTGAAGTTGATGAAGTTGAAATTGCCAGCCGCGATCAGCGCCGAGGTCGTAGCGTGGTCGAGGAAGAGGTTGATGAAGACATCATCGGGAACACCCGCCTCGACAAAGGCGCGCACCATGCGCTCGCCGACCAGCAGCGTCTGGGTCGCATGCTTGATGACGACGGTGTTGCCCGCCATCAGCGCCGGCGCGATCGTGTTGATCGCGGTCATGTAAGGGTAGTTCCACGGCGCGATGACGAAGACCACGCCATGCGGCTCGCGCTCGATGCGACGCTCGAACGTGTCACTTGCTTCCACGACCAGTGGCGCAAGCGAGTCGGCAGCAATCGCCGCGACATAGTTGGAGCGCTCGTTGAAGCCCTTGTATTCGCCGCCGTAGCGCACCGGACGGCCCATCATATGGGCCAGTTCCGGCACCACTTCGTCCGCCATCTCGTTGAGGCGGGCAACGCCCTTCAGCACCAGCTGAACGCGGTCCTCAAGCGGCCGGCGCGCCCAGGCCTTCTGCGCCTTGCGCGCACGACCGACAGCCTCGGACGCCGCTTCCAGCGACATGGCCGGACGTTCCGCGTAAACCGATCCGTCGATCGGCGAAATGCATTGGATCATGGTCATGATCGTCTTCCTGTTGTTCTAGAACGAGATGACAGCGGCCGCAGCCGCTGTCCTTGTTTCCACCCATACGCCGGGGATCGTGGCGGGCTCAAGGCCGCCTTTGGTCACGCCCGCTCGAAACCGCGAGCCACCTCCCAGTCGGTAATCCGACGATCGTATTCTTCCTGCTCCCACTCGGCAGCCCGCACATAGTGATCCACCACGTCATCGCCGAAAGCAGCCCGCAGCATGGCCGAGCCGCGAAGCGTTTCCGCAGCCGCCCGCAGCGTCCTTGGAATTTCGCGAGCCTCTTTTGCCCCATAGGCATCGCCCGAGAATTCCGGTTCGAGCGCCATCTTCTTCTCGATCCCGTCGATACCAGCTGCGAGCAGAGCCGCCATGGCGAGATAGGGATTGAGGTCGGAACCACCGACGCGGCACTCGACGCGGATGCCCTTGCTCGCCTCGCCGCACAAGCGGTAGCCGGCGGTGCGATTGTCCTTCGACCAGATCGCCTTGGTCGGCGCAAACGTGCCGGCGACAAAGCGCTTGTAGGAGTTGATATAGGGCGCGAGGAAATAGGTGAAGTCGCTGGCATGGGCGAGAAGCCCGGCCATGTAGTGGCGCATCGTCTCGGACATGCCGTATTCGCCGTCCTTGTCGAAGAACAGCGGCGTCTTGCCGTCGGCGGACCACAGCGACTGATGGATATGCGATGAGGAGCCTGCGGCATTGTAATGCCACTTCGCAAGGAAGGTGATGGCCTTGCCCTTCGACCAGGCGATCTCTTTGCAGCCGTTCTTGATGATCACGTGGCGGTCGGCCATGGTGAGCACGTCCGCATAACGGACATTGATCTCTTCCTGGCCGGCGGATGCCTCGCCCTTGGAATTCTCAACAGGGATGCCCGCCCCCTGCAGACCCTTGCGGATCGCGCGCATCACGCCTTCTTCCTTGGTCGTCTGGAAGATGTGATAGTCCTCGTTATAGCCCGAGACCATTTTCAGGTCGCGATAGCCCGAAAGCCGCGCCTCGTCATAGGTCTGGTCGAAGAGGAAGAATTCGAGTTCGGTCGCCATGAAGGCCTTCATGCCCATGGCCTCAAGCCGGGCGACCTGCTTCTTCAGGATGGCGCGCGGCGAATGCGGCACTTCGGCATGGGTGGCGTGGTCAAGCATGTCGCAGAGAACCAGCGCCGTACCTTCGAGCCAGGGGATCCGACGCAGCGTCGAAAGATCGGGCTTCATTGTGTAGTCGCCGTAGCCTTTCTCCCAGCTCGTCGCCTTGTAACCGGAGACGGTTTCCATCTCCATGTCGGTGGCGAGCAGATAGTTGCAGCTATGCGTTTCCTTCCAGGCGCTTTCGACAAAGAACTCCGCCTGGAAGCGCTTGCCCATCAAACGGCCCTGCATGTCCACCTGACACGCCAGAACCGTGTCGATGCGCCCTTCTGCGACGTCTTTTTTCAACTCTTCGAATGTGTACGTGGTCATCTCGGTGTTCCCAGGGCAGCGATTGGCTTATGCCGTCTTGTTTTGTGGAGGCGACCCGGCCGAAGCCGGATCGCCATGTCGGTTCAATCAGCCGTAACGGTAGGGCTTGCCGGCCTTTTCCATATCGCCATTATACTTCTTCAGGATTTCGACGACCTTGCCGGTGCGCGGTGTCTGCTTGGCAACCTCTTCCCAGAACACGCGAGCCGCGTCCTCGACCGTCTTCCATTCGGCATCCGGAATGCTGGTGAGCTCGAGACGACCGCCCTCGGCACGCAGACGGGCTTCGCCGCCCCAGTACCAGTGCAGGCGCTTGTAGTGGGAACTATCCATGCACATCTGCCACAGGGTCTGCAGGTGAGGCGGGACCTCATTCCAGCGATCGGCATTGGCAAAGAACGAGCCCGCCCAGCCGCCGGAGACATTGTTGGTCAGGAAGTACTTGGTGACATCAACCCAGCCCGAGGTGAAGACCTCGGTGATGCCGGACCAGGCGATCGCGTCGATTTCGCCCGTCTGCATGGCAACCGGTACGTCTTCGAACGGAATGGTGACCGGCACGACGCCGAACTGCGACAGGAACTGGCCGGCCGTCGGGAAGGTGAAGACGCGCAGGCCCTTGAGATCATCGAGCTTGGTGATCGGCTTGTTGGTGGCGAAGTTGCACGGATCCCAGGCGCCGGCCGAAAGCCACTTCACGCCGACTTCCGTATAGGCCTCATCCCAGATCTCGGCGAGACCATATTCGTAGAACAGCGTCGGCACGTCGAGGCTGTAGCGCGAGGCGAACGGGAAGTAGCCGCCGAACACCTTGATATCGACAGGCGAGTTCATCGAATCGTCGTCGGACTGGACAGCGTCGATCGTGCCGGCCTGCATGGCGCGGAAGAGTTCGCCGGTCGGTACCAGCTGGTCTGCCGTGAAGAGCTGGATTTCCATCTCGCCATTCGCAGCCTTGTTGAAGGCGTCAACCGACGGGCGGATGACGAATTCGGCGAGTGCTGCACCGGCATAGGTCTGCAGGCGCCAGGTGATCTTGGCGTTCTGTGCCTTGACATAAGGGGCTGCCAGAACGGCAGGGGTCGCCATGGCGGCCGTCTTCAGGAATGAACGTCTGCTGTTGGTCATGTTGTTTCCCTCTGTTCTTCGTTTCTTTTGAAGCCCGCAGGACCTGAGGTCCGGCGGGTAGTCCTGGTGCCGGGCCCGTTTGTCGGGCCTCTTTTCATTCGAACGCTAACCTCTGAGATAGATCTGGCTCGGCAGCCATGTCGCGATCTGTGGAAAGATCATGATGATCACCATGCCGAGCACCATGATCAGGACGAACGGGATCACCGACCGATAGATATCTATCAGCCTGAAATCGGGTGGCGCCATCGCCTTCATCAGGAAGAGATTATAACCGAAGGGCGGTGTCATGTAGGCGATCTGGCAGGTGATCGTGTAGAGCACGCCATACCAGATCAGCGGGTTTTCAATGCCCAGATCCAGCTTGCCGACGAGCGGAATGTAAAGCGGCGCGACGATGACCAGCATGGCCGTATCGTCGAGGAAGGCCCCCATCACCAGGAACGACAGCTGCATCATGATCAGGATCTGCCAAGGGGTCAGACCGATGTCATTGACCAGTAGCTTTTCGATCGCCCTGACCGCACCCAGTCCGTCGAAGACGGCGCCGAAGCAGAGGGCTGCCAGAATGATCCACATGAACATGCAGGAAATGCCGAGCGTCTGCTCAAGCACCCGGTTCCAGACCGCCTTGGTGAGCCGTCCCTTGTACCAGGCCGCAAAGAGAGCCCCGAGCGCACCGACCGCCGAACTCTCGACGAGGCTGGTGATGCCCATCAGGAAGAGACCCATCATCAGGAAGAAGATGAGGAACGGCAGGATGCCCGCCTGCAAGAGCTTGAGCTTCTCGCGCATCGGCATGTCACGCTCTTCCTTGGGAAGGGCCGGACCCAACGCCGGATTGAGACGGCAGCGGATGATGATGTAGAGGCAGAACATCGTCGCAAGCATCAGTCCGGGGAAGACGCCTGCAAGCCAGAGCTGGCTCACCGGCTGGCGGGCAATCATGCCGTAAAGCACCAGCACCACACTCGGTGGGATCAGAATGCCGAGCGAGCTTCCGGCCTGGATGACCCCGGAGACCATGATCTTGTCGTAGCCGCGGCGCAGCAGTTCCGGAAGCGCGATAGACGCCCCGATCGCCATGCCCGCGACGGACAGACCATTCATCGCCGAGATCACGACCATCAACCCGATCGTGCCGACCGCCAGACCGCCCGGCATGCCACCGAACCAGACATGGAAGGCCTTGTAGAGGTCCTCTGCGATGCCGGATTCCGACAGCATATAGCCCATGTAGATGAAGAGCGGCAGCGTCAGCAGCGGATACCACTTCATCAGCTTCATGCCGGCCGAGAAGCCCATCTCGAAGCCGCCATTGCCCCAGAGCACGGCAGCCGCCACGACGCCGACGAAGCCGATGGTCGCAAACACACGCTGCCCTGTCAGCATCGACATCATCATCGATGAGAACATCAGGAGCGCGATCATTTCGTAGCTGAGGAACTCAGTCATGCAAGCGGCCTCCCCATGGCAATGGCAAGGTCCTTGATGAAGATCGAGGTCGCCTGCAGGAAGGTGAGGAAGATACCGACAACCATGACAATCTTCACGGGAGCCATGTAGGGCGACCAGGAAGAATAGCTGGTTTCACCATATTGCAGTGCGTAGGTGGTGCTCGAGACACCGCCCCAGAGCAGGAAGAACAGGTAGACGAACAGCATCATGATCGTGATCACGTCGACGATCGCCTTGGTCTTCGGCGACCAGCGACCGTAGAGCAGGTCCATACGCACATGGCTGTCGAGTTGCAGCGAATAGGCGCCACCCAAGAGATAATAGCCTGCCATGACGAACTGCGCCATTTCCAGCGTCCAGTGCGCTGGCAGGAACAGACCTTTGGAGATGGACGAATAGAGCAGGATGCCCATCATGACGAAGACGCCATACATGACGATCCGGCCGACGCGGCGATTGAAGGCATCGACGATACGCACGTAGGTTTTCAGGGCTTGCGGCATCAGTCTACCGCCTGCCCGGACCGCATCAGCGGTCTTCGTCTCATGATCTCGTATGCCGGCATCCGTTCCCTCATTGATTTTTGGTTTGCTCAGCGTTTCGAATAGTTATGCGACCCTTTCGAGCGCTCCTGAAATCAAGTCCGCGAGATAGGTGGAGATGGCCTTGAGGCCTGCTTCATCGCGAACCAGATCGTTGCGCACCTCGATCATCACATTGGCGAAGCCTTGCGGCAGTGCATGCAGACGCAGCGTATGGGTCACGCCGTCTTCGGGTCCGTAGGGCGAGTTGCGCTCAACACGGTAAGGACCACCGGCCGCGGCCTCAAGCATGGCATCCGCCAGGCGACTGTCCGTATCGTGGAGGATGCCGATCTCGACCTCGCGCGGTTTGCCAAAATAGACCGGCGTAAACGTATGCACGGTGACGATGACGGGCTTGCCGCCCTCCCCGGCGACCCGCGCAATCTCGGCAGCAATCCGGTCGTGGAAGGGGACGTAGAGCGCCGCCGTCCGCGCATAACGCTCCGCCGGGCTGAGGTTCAGATTTCCCGGGATCGCGTAGATCTCGCTCTTTTCCGGCATGGCCGCCGGCGATTCCGGCGGACGATTGCAGTCATAGATCAGTCGCGAGAAACGCTGGTGGACGAGCAGGCCGTTGAGCGAGGTCGACAGGCGCTGGGCGATCTCCAGAGCGCCCGGATCCCAGGCGATATGGCTGGACAGTGCCTCCGGTGAAAGACCAAGATCACCTGCCGATGGCGGCAACACGGCAGATGCGTGCTCGCAGACAAAGACGAGACCGCTCGCCGCCGTCGCATTATCGACTGCAACCACCTCACCGTCCGACGCTGTCAGGATCCCCGACCTCAAGAGCATGCTGATTGTTCCCCAGGGCTCGTTGGCCCAACTTATTTTCGAAGAGAATTCTTCACGGTTAAGCGTCTGTCAATCCGCTACTGAAAAATTCTCTTCAATGGCCAGTTGACTCAATTGTGACAGCGAGGCTTAATCCGAAAAAAGCCGGCGACAGACTGGCTTGAGGGGAGTCAATCGGTTCTTGATGAATGCGTCGACCACGGTGTCGGACGTGATCCATGCCCATTTCGACGGGCTGACGCGTGCCGAACGGCAGCTGGCAGAAAGCCTGCTGCAGAACTACCCCGTCTCCGGACTGGGCAGCATCACCACCGTTGCCGAGAATGCCGGCGTCTCGACCCCGACAGTCGCCCGCATGGTGCAGAAGCTCGGCTACAAGGGTTATCCGGAATTCCAGGCGCATCTCCACCAGGAGCTTGAGGCGACGATCTCAAACCCGATCGCCAAGCACGATCGTTGGGCCGCCAACGCCCCCAATCGCCATATCCTCAATCGCTTTGCAGAAGCCGTGATGGCCAATCTGCGCAACTCGCTGGGAGAACTGCGCACGGCGACCTTCGATGAAGCCGCTCGTCTGATCGGCGACCGCCATCGCAGCATCTATTTCGTCGGCGGACGCATCACGGGGGCGCTTGCCGAATACTTCTTCACCCATATGCAGGTCATCCGTCCCCGGACGACCTTGATGTCGTCGAATGCCAGTTCCTGGCCGCAGCACGTCCTCAATATGCAGGATGGCGACGTGCTCGTGATCTTCGACATCAGGCGCTACGAGGCGGATCTGACGACGCTCGCGGAGGTCGCGCGCGCCAACGGCGTGCAGATCATCGTGTTTACAGACCAGTGGATGTCGCCGGTGGCACAGCATGCCCGCCACTGTTTCAAGCTCCATATCGAGGCGCCGTCGGCTTGGGACAGCTCCGTCGTGACGCTGTTTGTCGTCGAAGCCCTGATCGAGGCCGTGCAGAGCTCGTCCTGGGACGAGACGCGCGAGCGAATGAACACCCTCGAAGGACTATTCGAACAGGCACGCCTGTTCCGAAAGCCCCGACATGGCTGAGAGAAGAAACCGGAGGATCGTCCAGGATACGGGCCAATATCGATAGACCAGGCAAGGCCGATATCCGTCACATAACCATAACAAAGGCCACATAAGTGAACCGCATCGCTTCCAACACAAGAGGAGAACTACAGTGACAACCAATCTTCGCAAATTCCTGTCGCTCACGACCGCGCTGGTCATGACGAGCTCGGCCGTCGCCTATGCCGAGCCGAGCGCCGAGCTCATCGAAGCTGCCAAGAAGGAAGGCATGCTGACCACCATCGCCCTGCCCCACGACTGGTGCGGCTACGGCGAAGTCATCGCCGCCTTCAAGGCGAAGTATCCGGAAATCACCGTCAACGAACTGAACCCGGATGCCGGCTCGGCCGACGAAGTCGAAGCCATCAAGGCAAACAAGGACAACAAGGGCCCGCAGGCTCCTGACGTCGTTGACGTCGGTCTCGCCTTCGGTCCGCAGATGAAGGCCGAAGGCCTGCTTCAGCCGTACAAGGTCTCCACCTGGGACGAAATCCCTGATAACATCAAGGACGCTGAAGGCTACTGGTACGGCGACTACTACGGCGTCATGTCGCTCCTGGTGAACAAGGACCTCGTCGCCAACACGCCGAAGGACTGGGCCGATCTTCTGAAGCCGGAATATGCAGGCCAGGTCGCTCTCGCCGGTGACCCGCGCGCCTCCAACCAGGCTATCCTCGGCGTTCTCGCCGCCGGCATGGCAACCGGTGCAGCTGCCGGCAAGGACGCCGGTGAAGCAGGCCTGAACTACTTTGCCGAAATGAACAAGGCCGGCAACTTCGTGCCTGTCATCGGCAAGTCCGGCACGCTCGCCCAGGGCGCGACCCCGATCGTCGTCATGTGGGACTACAACGCGCTCGCCGCTCGTGACACGCTGGCCGGCAACCCGCCGGTCGAAGTCGTCGTTCCGGACAAGGGCGTTCTCGCTGGCGTCTACGTTCAGGGCATCTCTGCCTATGCACCGCACCCGAATGCAGCCAAGCTGTGGATGGAACACCTGTATTCCGACGAAGGTCAGCTCGGCTGGCTGAAGGGTTACTGCCACCCGGCCCGCTTCAACGCCATGGTCAAGGCCGGCAAGGTTCCGCAGGACCTTCTCGACGCCCTGCCGCCGGCTGAGTCCTACGAAAAGGCCTACTTCCCGACGCTCGAAGAAGTCGACGCCAACAAGGCTGCCGTTACGGCGGGCTGGGACAGCGTCGTCGGCGCCAACGTTCAGTAAGTCGAGACCTTGATGTGCCGCCCCGATCTTTTCTAAGGTCGGGGCGGCGCTCGCATTTTAAGAAGATCCGTCGAAACACGGACAGAGGGGCAGATCGAATGTCGACAGAGGCGGTGAGCCCGGGCCATCAGGCACGGCCACGAACGAAACTTCCACTTCACTGGCTCGGGGTCTTGCCCTTTGCAGCTTTCGTGATTCTCTTCCTGATCATGCCGACGATGAAGATCGTCATCGGCGCATTTCAGCGTCCGGACGGCTCGTTCACCTTCGACAATGTGCTTGGCCTGTTCACCCCCTCGATCATGGCCGCCTACTGGATCTCCATCAAGATCAGTCTCGCCTCGGCAATTCTCGGCTGCCTGATCGGATTCGGCGTGGCCGCCGCGGTCATTCTCGGCGGACTGCCTGCCTGGATCCGCAGCCCGCTGCTGACATTTTCCGGCGTTGCCTCGAACTTCGCCGGCGTGCCGCTCGCCTTCGCCTTCCTCGCGACGCTCGGCCCTGTCGGTATGTTGACCGTCTTCCTCAAGACCCAGCTTGGCATCGATCTGCGCCTTCTCGGCTTCAATCTCCTGTCCTTCTGGGGACTGACGATCACCTATCTCTTCTTCCAGATCCCGCTGATGATCCTGATCATCGCGCCGGCACTCGACGGCCTGAAGCGCGAATGGCGCGAGGCGGCCTCGATCCTCGGCGCGACCAATGCGCAATACTGGCGGCTCGTGGCCTTCCCGATTCTTTTGCCCTCGATCCTCGGCACCATGGCGCTGCTCTTCGCAAATGCGTTCGGCGCTGTCGCAACCGCGATCGCACTGACCGGCTCTTCGCTGAATATCGTGCCGATCCTGCTCTTCGCCCAGATCCGCGGCGACGTCCTGGGCGACCCCCATCTCGGCTACGCGCTCGCCTTTGGCATGATCGTCGTCACCGGAATTGCCAATGGCCTCTACATCTGGCTGCGCGCCCGCAGCGAAAGGTGGATGAAATGAAACGTCTCTGGGCTTGGGCCGCGCTGATCTTCGGCCTTCTCTATTTCATCCTGCCGCTGATCGGCATGACGAACTTCTCGCTGAAAATGCGCCGCGGCGAGTATTCCTTCGATGCCTATGCCAAGGTTCTGGCCGATCCGCGCTTCCAGGAAACCTTCAGCTATTCTGTGACGATGGCTCTGACGACCATCATCTTCGGCGTATTCCTGATCGTACCCACGGCCTATTGGGTGCGGCTGAAGATGCCCGGCCTTCGCCCGTACATCGAATTCGTCACGCTGCTGCCGCTCGTGATCCCAGCGATCGTCGTCGTGTTCGGCTATATCCGCCTCTATAACACCTCGAGCTGGCTGCCGCTGACCGGCTCCTCCACCGGCACGAACATGCTGCTCATGTTCGGTTATGCCACGCTCGGCCTGCCCTACATGTACCGCGCGGTTGATACGGGCTTGAGAACCATCGACGTCGCCACCCTGACGGAGGCAGCCCAGAGCCTCGGAGCGGGTTGGGCGACGATCATCGGCCGCATCATCCTGCCGAATGTCTCCGTCGCCGTCATGTCGGGCGCCTTCGTCACCTTCGCCATCGTCATGGGCGAATTCACGATGGCCGCCCTTCTCAACAAGCCAGCCTTTGGCCCCTACATGCAGCTGCTCGGCGCCAACAGGGCCTATGAGCCGGCGGCTCTCGCCGTGATCGCGTTTTGCATCACTTGGGGCTGCCTCGGCCTGATGCAGCTCGTCTCCCGCCTCCAGAAAACAGCCCCCCGCCAGGCTTGAGGACATCAATTCATGAGCTTTCTGACCCTAAACAACCTCAAGAAATCCTTCGGTGCAACGCAGGTCGTGCACGACTTCAACATGGCGATCGACAAGGGCGAATTCGTCTCCTTCCTTGGCCCGTCGGGCTGCGGCAAGACCACCGTGCTGCGGATGGTGGCCGGTTTCGAGACCCCGTCGGCCGGCTCCATCGTCGTCGATGGCAAGGACCAGACGAACCTGAAGCCAAACCAGCGCAACATCGGCATGGTCTTCCAGGCCTATGCGCTGTTTCCCAACATGAACGTCTTCGACAACGTCGCCTTTGGCCTGAAGATCGCCGGCATGCCGAAAGCCGATATCGAGGCGCGCGTGAAGGAGATGCTCTCCCTCATTCACCTCGAACATCTGGCCGAGCGCTACCCCTACCAGCTGTCTGGCGGACAGCAGCAGCGCGTCGCACTCGCCCGCGCGCTTGCCCCCAAACCCCAGGTCCTGCTCCTGGACGAACCGCTTTCGGCGCTCGACGCAAAGATCCGCGTGTCGCTGCGCGAAGAAATCCGCCAGATCCAGCAGAAGCTCGGCATAACCACTGTCTTCGTTACCCATGACCAGGAAGAGGCGCTGTCGATATCCGACCGCATCGTCGTCATGAATGCCGGCAAGGCCGACCAGATCGGCACGCCCTTCGAGATCTACAACCGCCCGACGACCCGCTTCGTCGCCTCCTTCGTCGGCACGCTCAATGTGCTGGATGCCGTCGTCGCCGATCAGGGCGCCGGCATCGTGCAGATCGGGGACAAGACGCTGGCGATCAAGGAGACGATCCCCACGGCGAACGGCCAAACCATCCAGCTCGCCATGCGACCGGAGGCCGGCACGCTCGCAGGAGCGGATGAAGCCACGGTGCGGGGCCAGGTTACATCGAGCCAGTTCCTCGGCTCGGTTATCCGCACACGCATCGATGTTGGTGGCAAGACACTGTCCTTCGACACCTTCAACGACCCCGGCACCAGACCGCCGACCGTTGGCGATACCGTGGGCGTGAAGATCGACCCGACTGCCTTGATCCTGCTCGCCGACTAAGGCAAACGACGTCCAAGGGCAATTGTGTCGGAATGCCGTCCGCAAGGGCGGCATTCGCATCTGGAGGATATCCCATGCGGGCGATGTATTTTGAAGCATTCGGTGCAGCACCCGAAATCCGCACCCTGCCCGATCCGACGCCGACCAATGCCGGTGTGGTCATCTCCGTCAAGGCGACAGGCCTCTGCCGCAGCGACTGGCACGGCTGGATGGGCCACGATCCCGATATCCGCCTTCCCCATGTCCCCGGCCACGAACTGGCTGGCACGATCTCGGCTGTCGGCCGTGACGTGCGCCGGTTCAAGGTCGGCGACCGCGTGACAGTGCCCTTTGTCTCCGGTTGCGGCCACTGCATGGAATGCCGCTCCGGCAACCAGCAGGTTTGCGAGGAACAGTTCCAGCCGGGCTTCACCCATTGGGGCTCGTTTGCCGAATATGTGGCAATCGATTATGCCGACCAGAACCTCGTGCATCTGCCGGAAGAGATCAGCTACGAGACGGCGGCAAGCCTCGGCTGCCGCTTTGCCACCTCTTTCCGGGCCGTGGTCGACCAGGGCCGGCTCCAGGGTGGTGAGTGGCTGGCGGTCCATGGTTGCGGCGGTGTTGGCCTCTCGGCCATCATGATCGGTGCAGCGCTTGGCGCCAATGTCGTCGCCATCGACATCGCCGAGGACAAGCTGGCACTCGCCAAGGCGCTCGGCGCATCCGTCACCATCGACAGCCGCTCGGTTGCCGATGTCTCCGAAGCAGTGCGTGATGTGACCGGCGGCGGTGCACATGTCTCGGTCGATGCGCTCGGCCATCCCCAGACCTGCTGCAACTCGATCCTCAACCTTCGCCGACGCGGTCGCCATGTTCAGGTCGGGCTGATGCTGGCAGATCACGCGACACCGGCAATCCCGATGGCGCGCGTCATTGCCCACGAACTCGAGATCTATGGCAGCCACGGAATGCAGTCCTGGCGCTATGATGCCATGCTGCGCATGATCCTCTCCGGCAAGCTCTCACCCGATCGCCTGATCGGCCGTCGCATCACCCTTTCGGAAGCGGCCCCTGCGCTCGCCACCATGGACAGCTTCCGCGAAAACGGCATCAGCATCATCGATCGCATGGTGTAAGAACCCAGGCGCGCAAGCAGTTTTCATCTTATGGTGTGATAGCGTTAACCCGTTTGTGGTGAAATTCGGCGGCACGAAACCGGCAACGGATCGAGAGCAGCCATGGCCGCCAGGAAGACATCGACGGAGATTGACGCCAAGGGTTTCATGGCAGAGTTCATGCGCCTGAAACGTGGCTCCGTCACGCGTCGTCATTTTCTTGCTGTCACCGGGCTCGGAATGGCCGCCCTCGTCATTGGAGGAAGCCGCAGGACCAGCGTGGCAACGTCGGAAGGTTCGCCGCTCGGCAAGAAGGTTTCACTCGCGACCTGGCCGAACTACCATGATCCCACGACCTTCGAGAACTTCACGTCCCGCTACGGCGTCGAGGTCGACGTTTCGATCATCGGTTCCAACGAGGGCACCTTGCTGGCCCTTGAAAGAGGAAGGGTCTGGGACATCATCGTACCCACCCAGTATGCGATCGCGCCCTATGTGCAACGAGACATGCTCGAGCCCCTTGAACTCCGGCGCCTTCCGAATTTTGATCTGGCCGCGCATGCCGATCGCTTCATGAAGCCCGGCGTCCGGGCAGGCGCGATCTATGGCGTGCCAAAGAACGCCGGTACGACTGGCATTGCCTACAACAGCCGTGAACTTGAGCCGGTGCAGACCTGGCGCGATTTCTTCGATATCGCCATGACGGAGGCTTCGGGCAGGACCATCGTGCATGACTACCAGCTGACCGCCATCGGCAATGCTCTGGTCGCCCTCGGCCACAACTTCAACTCACTTGACCCAGTTGAACTGCAAAGCGCTGAAAAGCTGCTTATTGAGGTCAGGCCGCATCTGCTGGCGGTCGACAGTGATTATCAGCCTGCCATGCGCACCGGCGAGGCCTGGATGACCATGTGCTGGAGCAATGACGCCTCGCAGATGCACCGAGATGTGCCAGAGATCGCCTATTCCATCGCGACCGATGGCGGCGAGATCTGGACGGACTATTACGCGATCCCGGCCAAAGCACATAACAAGCCGGGCGCCCATGCCCTGATCAACCACCTGCTCGACCCGGAGATCGCAGCCCGCGAGCACATCGTCCATGGCGGCACGGTAACCGATCGACGCGTCCGTGCGCTTCTGCCGGAAGAGATCCTCGCGGACGAGATCATCTATCCGGATGAAGCGAGACTTTCACCGCTCGAATTCGGATTGGCCGTCGCAATGACGGACCCGACCCGCGCCGAGATCATGAGTCGCTTTCGCGCCGCCCGCGGCTGACGCCAACCTCCTGCCATGCTAGGCACGAAACGCGCCGGATACCTCCGGCACGACGTTTTCAGCGCGAGGCCTTCATGCCACAGATTTCCATCATCGACACCATTTCAGACCCCGGCAAAGACACGAGACCAAACGAGGATCGCCTCGGCTACAACAGGCATGCCGCTTTCGTCATCGACGGCGCGACAGGCCTTGGCGACCGCCAGTTCATGGATGGCTTCGGCTCGGACGCCGCCTGGATCGCGGAATTCGCAGCACTCCGCTTCGCTGAACGCCTCGATGGCGGCGCCGATCCGAAAGCTGTCCTGCGAGAGGTCTCAGAAGAGGCGCGTGATACATTCACGACAATGGCTGGCGACCAGCCGCGCTACGCCTGGCCGCTCTGCAGCCTGACCGCCCTGCAGGCGACCAGCACCGTTTTCCGCTGGTTTGGCCTCGGCGACAGCTGCATGTACATCCTGCATGACAACGGCCAATCCGACTTCGTCATCCCGATCCCAGGCGCCTATGAATGGGAGCAACATCGGGCGGCAGAGCACATCGCCCGCCTCGGCGGCATCGGCGCGGCCGGGGTCGCCAATGACGACCCGCAGACGCTGGAAGACCTGCGTCGTGGTCGCGCCTTGCAGAACACGCCAAGTGGCTCGACCTGGACCTTCGGCGTGGTCCCCGAAGCCGCCGATCACCTCGCTCTGGTCGACGTCCCCGTTTACGGCGGCGGCGCCACCGCCCTCCTCTGCTCCGACGGCCTCGCCGATCTTGTGGCTCTCTACAAGCTCTACGACCCCGCCACGCTCATCCAGCGCGCCGCGACAGCCGGGCTGAAATCGCTGGTGTCAGAACTGCGGCATATGGAGCGTGAGGTGGACCCGGACGGATTGAAATATCCGCGTTACAAGCAGAGCGACGACACGACAGCGATCCTGCTGAGGCTGGAGGCGTAAAGGCAATGAACGGTCATCCTGTTGTGACAAAGGAAAGCTAAACGCACGTCCGGGCCGGAACGAGGCGGCGCCACATGATAGAAACCGAACGCCTTCTTCTGCGCCCGCCCAACACTTCGGATCGCTCGGCATGGACAGCATTCCTCTCTGATCCGAAAGTGACGCGTTTCATTGGCGGACCGCAGGATGAGGCTGGAGCTTGGCGCAATCTGTGCCTCTTTGCAGGTGCCTGGAGCATCCAAGGATACAGTAATTTCTCCGTCATCGAGAAAGCGTCTGGCCGATGGGTCGGTCGCGCTGGTGCATGGTACCCGCCCGGCTGGCCCGGGCGAGAAATCGGATGGGCGTTTCATCGCACCGTCTGGGGAAGAGGATATGCGACGGAGGCTGCGACAGCCTGCCTTATCTGGGCGTTTGAGGAACTTGGCTGGACCGAAGCAATCCACGTCATTCACCCTGAGAACCTCGCCTCCATCGCGGTCGCGAAAAGGATTGGAGCGGTCCCCCAGGCATCCGGGACTGAAGAGAGAAATCTCGTCTATATCAGCCGTAAAGAAGCCTTTGCTCTCAGGCAGGCTAAAGGCAGCAGGCGCGAAGGCAATTAGGAATCCGCCTCAATAACTTACCGCCGAATTCGGAATCGGTTTGTGAGGAAGGTGAAGGAAAGGATGAGCCCTTCATCCCCGGCGCAACGAGTTGCGCCTCACCCTTCGGGCTTCTTCTCCCCGCAAGCGAGGAGAAGAAGACGCAGCCACAAAGAGACGGCCGCACGCAGGCAACTAACGGTAAAGCTAAATCAATCTTCTACGTGCATACTTCGCTTGAATTTTCGAACGTGTTGAGGAAATCGAGTGAGGCCGCCCCGGTGATCAGCATTGAAAGTGCCTCGGCAAGCCGGTTGGAAGCCAGAAAAACGGATCGCGTTCAGACGCAAGGGCTGAAGACCGGCGGGGGCGAGGTAGCCGTCCACGCAACAGGCTCCGAGCCTGATCACAATCTGCTTTCCGGCCTGGAAGAAGCGCTGACCGAGACACGTCGCAAGATCGCGGAAGACCGCCTCGATCGGGCTAAGGAGGAAATGCGGATCCTCCGTCAGTTCTCCGTCTCGCCGGCCTTTCTGGCGCAACGTGCAGCGGCCATCGGGAAGGAGCTTGGAAACGCAGCGACAGACTATACCGAGCTCGTTCGCGACAGCATGGAGACCGCACAGAGAGATCCAGGTTCCACTGCCGTCACCAATGGCATTGTGAGTTCAGAGCCTCCGTCAACGGCATTGCCTGTTGAAAACGCCTCCATCGCTACTCTGACGGAGCGCGACCAGGACACCCTCGATACCTTCCGCTCGGCAATCTACCAAGCATGGGCGCTACTGGATCTGTCCTTGGAGGACCTCATCCGGGAGAACGACCTGCAGGCCACCGACGAGCTAGCTGCCGGTAGCTCCAGAGAGGTCATGCAATCCGCACTTCATGCCATGGACAATCTCAATCCCTTGAACGCTCTGCGCTCTCCAGCCTTCCACTTCTGAGCGGACGCCTGCAATCACTCTGCAGCCACCGCCTTCGGCACATAATTCAACACCGGCCCCAACCAGCGCTCGACCTCGCGCACATCCATGCCCTTGCGCGCCGCATAGTCCTCGACCTGGTCTCGCTCGACCTTTGCAACGCCGAAATAGTAGCTGTCGGGATGGCCGATATAGAGGCCCGAGACTGAGGAGCCGGGCCACATGGCATAGCTCTCGGTGAGCGTCACGCCGGTCGCAGCGGTGGCATCGAGCAGCGAGAAAAGCGTCACCTTTTCCGTATGGTCGGGCTGGGCCGGATAACCCGGCGCCGGGCGAATACCGGCATAGGTCTCTGAGATCAACTCCTCCGGCGCGAAGGCCTCGTCGGGCGCATAGCCCCAGAACTCGCGGCGCACCTGTTCATGCATGCGCTCGGCAAAGGCTTCGGCGAAACGATCGGCCAGCGCCTTGACCAGGATCGAGGAATAGTCGTCATTCGCCCGCTCGAAGCGCTCGGCAATCGCCACCTCCTCGATGCCGGCGGTCACCACGAAGCCACCGACATAGTCAGAAACGCCGGTCTCCACCGGCGCGACGAAATCGCTGAGCGCCACATTCGCCCGCCCCTCGCGCTTGGCGATCTGCTGGCGCAGCGTGAAGAAGGTTGCGAGTTCCTCGGTGCGGCTATCGTCCTTGAACAGCCGGATATCATCACCAACAGCATTGGCCGGCCAGAAGCCGATCACGGCACGCGGGCGGAACCAGTTCTCCTCGATGATCTTCTTGAGCATCGCCCGCGCATCGGCAAACAGCTGTCGCGCCGCCTCGCCCTGCTTCTCGTCCTCGAGGATCGCAGGATAGCGGCCCTTCAACTCCCAGGTCTGGAAGAAGGGCGTCCAGTCGATATAGCGGGCAAGCTCGGCAAGGTCATAGGTCTCGAACACCTTGGTGCCGGTAAAGCTCGGCTTGGTCGGCTTGTAAGCGCTCCAGTCGACCTTGACCGCATTCTCCCGGGCAGACGCCAGCGGCTGGCGCTGCTTCTCGGCTTCCGCCCGCGCATGGGCCTCGGCCACCTTGGCATATTCGCCCTTTATACCGTCTACATAGGTCTCGTTGCCGTCCTCGGCAAGAAGCGCCGAAACCACGCCCACGGCACGGCTGGCATCGGTGACATAGATCGCCTGGCCCGCCTTGTATTGCGGATGGATCTTCACCGCCGTATGCACCCGGCTCGTCGTTGCACCACCGATGAGAAGCGGCACCGTAAAGCCCTGCCGCTGCATTTCAGCCGCTACATGCACCATCTCGTCGAGCGAGGGCGTGATCAGGCCGGAGAGACCGATGACATCGACATTCTCGGCTTTCGCCACTTCGAGGATCTTGGTGGCCGGCACCATGACGCCGAGATCGATGATCTCGTAATTGTTGCAGGCGAGAACGACGCCGACGATGTTCTTGCCGATGTCATGCACATCGCCCTTGACGGTCGCCATCAGCACCTTGCCGGCCGCCTGGCGCTCACCAGTGCCGCCATTCAGGCGCTTCTCTTCTTCCATGTAGGGCAGCAGCACCGCCACAGCCTGCTTCATGACGCGGGCCGATTTCACCACCTGCGGCAGGAACATCTTGCCGGCCCCGAAAAGGTCGCCGACGACATTCATGCCCGCCATCAGCGGCCCCTCGATGACATGCAGCGGACGCTCAGCCTTTTGGCGCGCCTCTTCCGTATCAACATCGATGAATTCGGTGATGCCGTTGACAAGCGCATGCTCCAGCCGCTTTTCAACCGGCCATTCGCGCCACGTCATATCCTGCGTGCGGGCCTTGGCCTCGCCCGTGCCGCGATAGCGTTCGGCAATCTCGAGCAGCCGCTCGGTGCCATCCTTGCGGCCGTTCAGCACGACGTCCTCACAGGCCTCGCGCAGATCCTTGTCGATGCTTTCATAGACCGCGAGCTGACCGGCATTGACGATGCCCATATCCATGCCCGCCTGGATGGCGTGGTAGAGGAAGACCGCATGCATCGCTTCCCGCACCGGCTCATTGCCGCGGAAAGAGAAGGACAGGTTCGACACACCGCCCGAAATATGCACCAGCGGCATTTCCTGCCGGATCGTCCGCGTCGCCTCGATGAAGTCGACGCCGTAATTGTCGTGTTCCTCGATTCCGGTCGCGACAGCAAAGACGTTCGGATCGAAGATGATGTCTTCAGGCGCAAAGCCCGCCTCTTCTGTGAGGATCTTGTAGGCCCGCCGGCAGATCTCGACCTTGCGCTCGTAGGTATCGGCCTGCCCCTTCTCGTCAAAAGCCATGACGACGACGGCAGCGCCATAATTGCGGATGAGCTTGCCCTGAGCGACGAAATTCTCCTCGCCCTCCTTGAGCGAGATCGAGTTCACCACCGCCTTGCCCTGCACGCATTTCAGCCCCGCCTCGATGATCGCGAATTTCGACGAGTCGATCATCACGGGCACGCGGGCGATATCAGGCTCGGCGGCGATCAGGTTGAGGAACTCGACCATGGCCTTTTCCGAATCGATCAGGCCCTCATCCATGTTGATGTCGATGATCTGCGCGCCATTCTCCACCTGGTCGCGCGCGACGACGAGCGCTGCGGAATAATCACCAGCCGTGATCAGCTTGCGGAACTTGGCAGAACCGGTGACATTCGTCCGCTCGCCGACATTGACGAAGGGAATGTCCTTGGTAAGCTCGAAGGGCTCGAGCCCCGAGAGCGACATGAAGGGCCGATGCTCGGCAGGCGCACGCGGCACCCTGCCCTTCACGGCCTCGGCAATGGCGGCGATATGCGCAGGCGTGGACCCGCAGCAGCCACCGACCACATTGACGATGCCCTCTTCGGCAAAACCGGCAACGAGCTCCGCCATCTCTTCCGGGCTCTGGTCATATTGACCAAACTCATTCGGCAGACCGGCATTCGGATAGGCCGAAATGAAGGTGTCGGCGACACCGGACAATTCCTGCAGATGCGGCCGCATCGCATCAGCCCCGAGCGCGCAGTTCAAGCCGACGGCAAAGGGCTTGGCATGACGCACGGAATTCCAGAAGGCCGTCGGCGTCTGGCCGGAGAGCGTCCGGCCTGAAAGATCGGTGATCGTGCCCGAGATCATCACAGGCAGGCGAATGCCCTTGGCGAGGAAGCGCTCCTCGCAGGCAAAGATCGCAGCCTTGGCGTTCAGCGTATCGAAGATCGTCTCGATCAGGATGAGATCGGCACCACCATCGATCAAGCCGTCGATCTGCTCGCCATAGGCAAGGCGAAGATCGTCGAAGGAGACGGCACGGTAGCCGGGATTGTTTACGTCGGGCGAGATCGACGCCGTACGATTGGTCGGCCCGATGGCACCGGCCACGAAACGCCGCTTGCCGTCCTCCCGCTCGGCGCGCCATGCCGCCCGGCGCACGAGTTCCGCACCATGGCGGTTGAGGTCGTAGACCGCCCCTTCCATCTCGTAATCGGCCTGGGCAATCCGCGTCGACGAAAAGGTGTTGGTTTCAAGAATATCCGCACCCGCCATCGCATAGCGGAAATGGATGTCTTCGATGGCATCAGGCTGGGTGAGGATCAGGAGGTCGTTATTGCCCTGCTGATGGCAGGCACAGCCGAGGAAACGTTCGCCGCGAAAGTCGTCTTCCGTCAGGCCAAGACCCTGGATTTCGGTACCCATCGCGCCATCGAGGATCAGGATGCGTTCGCGCGCTGCCTCTTGCAGCGCCTTCAGGATCTCCGCCCCGTCACGGTTTGCGCCCTCGCGGCCGAACAGTTGATCGAGCATCTGCGAACTCTCCTATTGCGTATGCGACACGCCCAAATCACATAAAGATATCTTTATGTCAACAATTGATCCACTTGTGCGCGACAAAGGCCAGGCGGTGGAAGCGGCGTCGGCGATCGGCTATAGAAAGCTCAACGATACGTCCAGGGAGGAAGAAATGTCGGAAAATCAATCACAGCAGCTGCCATCTACCCCCTGGAGCGCCCGCCCCTACCACCGCAAATGGCTGCTGGCACAGGCAGACGGTCTGTTCGATTTCTTCTCCGGCACGGCCCTCAACCCGAAGGGCGGCTTCTACGACCTGTCGCGTGACGGCAAGCCTCTCTCAACCGACAATCCGGCGCGTGGTATCCATGCCAGCGCCCGCATGGTGCATTGCTACGCGATTGGCCATCTGCTTGGTCGCCCGGGTTCGGCCGACATCGTCGACCACGGCATGCGCTATCTCTGGGAACGCCACCGCGATGAAAAGAATGGTGGTTACTTCTGGCAGGCTGATGACACAGGCGCTGCCGACGACACGAAGCAGGGCTACGGCCACGCCTTCGTCCTGCTCGCGGCCACCTCGGCCAAATGCGCAGGCCATCCGTTGGCCGACACCATGCTGGCGGACATCACCCAGGTGATCGACGAGAAATTCTGGGAAGACGAGCACGGCGCGATCGCGGAAGAATTTTCCGCCGATTGGCAACCTGTGCCCGGCTATCGCGGCCAGAACTCCAACATGCATCTGACCGAAAGCCTGATGGCTGCCTTTGAGGCGACCGGCGAGCGGCATTACCTCGAAAAGGCCGAGCGCATAGCCGACCTGATCATTAACCGCCGCGCCCGCGAAGAAGCCTTCCGCGTCGCTGAGCATTTCGATAAAAACTGGGTGGTCGACCGCAACTACTATCATCCGAACGAAATGTTCCGCCCGGCCGGCACCACGCCCGGCCACTGGCTGGAATGGGCCCGCCTCATCCTGCAGCTCTGGGTACTCGGCGGCAAGCGACAGGCCTGGATGCCGGAGGCGGCACGCGGCCTGTTCTTCCAGTCCATGGCGCTCGGCTGGGACAAGGACAAGGGCGGCTTTTTCTATACGCTCGACTGGGAAAATGCCCCCGACAAGCGCGCAAAGCTCTGGTGGCCGCTCTGCGAAGGGGCAGCGGCTGCGCACTTCCTCAACCAGCATCAGGAAAGCGACTTCCACGAGGAGAGCTACCGAAAGATCTGGAACTACATCGCCGGCAACAGCCTCGACCGCGAGTTCGGCGGTTGGCACGAGGAACTGACCGAGGACGGCAAGCCGTGCAACAGCCTCTTCCCCGGCAAGGGCGACATCTACCACGCCCTGCAGGCCTGCCTGATCCCGCTTTTCCCGGCAGAAGGCAGCCTGACCAAGATGATTTCGGAACACCCGCTCGACGTCTGACCGTCGGCGAATGCAGCAAAGACAAAAGGGCCGGAAGACCGGCCCTCTTTCATTTCTCGCAACAGCGTTGGCGCTTACTGCTCGATCGCATAGGTGACGTTGACGGTCACCGTATAAAGGTTTTCGCCGGATGCGATCGGCACTGACTCGTCCGCCATCTTCGCCATCGGCGCTGCGGCATACATCTGCGGCATCGGTCGGGCGAAATTCTCCGAGATCTCAACGACACGGCCGAGTTTGACGCCGGCGGCCTCCGTCAGCGTCTTCGCCTTGGCGGCGGCCTTCTCGACCGCCTGCTTGCGCGCCACCTCGATCGCCGTCTCCGGATCATCATTGGTGAAGGTGATGCCGCCACCCTGGTTGACGCCGAGCTTTACCGACCGATCGATGATCTCACCGAGCTTGGCAAGGTCACGCACCCGAACGGTCAAACCGTTGCTGACGGTATAGCCGACGATCACGGGCGCCTCGTAGGTGCCATCGGTTCTGGTTTCCTGCTTGTATTTAGGCTGGATCGAGAAATCCGTGGTCTGCAGGTCCTTCTCGGCAATCCCTTGCGCCTTGAGATCTGCCAGCACCTCGCTCATGGCAGCACTGTTGGCCGAGAGCGCCTCGCCAGCAGTCTCTGCGTCGCGAACGACGGAGAGCGAAATGACGGCCATATCGGGCGCGATCGCAGCCTCACCCTCACCCGAGACCATGATCGTCGCCTCGCGACGCTCGCCCTCGGCAGCCACGGCTTGGGCAACAAAGCCGCTCGAGAGAACCGAACCCGACAGAGCCGTGGCCATGACGAGCGCGCGTGTAATTTTCAGCATGGAATATGTCCTTTGTCCCGCAGTGCCGGCGGACCTCTTCGTCTCACCCGGCACAGATGCCCTTCCGACATCTGTGATGACGCGTGATTGTGAAGCCAATGCGGCAGAGGCTTGTCGCATACCTGAAATTGCGTTAGAGCCCGTGACCGGTGCGGGGTGACCATAACCCGCCCGACGGCATCACGCCGGGCTGGGCCTGTAGCTCAATGGTTAGAGCCGGCGGCTCATAACCGCTTGGTTGGGGGTTCGAGTCCCTCCGGGCCCACCATTTCGTTTAAAATCAATGCCTTAAATATTGGATTTTCTTGGGGGTGGCATCCAAGGGGAACATTGGTTTGTTCAATCCGTCCTATCTCGTGAAGTCGCGATGCGGTGTTTTCTATCTGCGTTGGCCGCTACCGAAGCAGGTACATCCACAGAAAAAGGCATCGACGCTCAAGCTTTCTCTACAGACCCGTGACGCACGAGAAACATAGGAATTCGCCGTACAATGGCTATGGACCTACAGCAACGAACGCCACAATATGAGCATCGGCGGCATCACACCCGCACATAAACTGGAAATGGCTGCGTGAATTCTACTGCAGAACCCCATTAAAACGGGGAATTGCCACTAACCGTTCCGTATTTTGCATAAATTAGACTGCAGATAATTACATTCTATATTTAAACATTATAAAAAACGAAATTTTACACCAGAATCACCAGCGGATTTCTTATAAATAAAGCAATTTATGTTCTACATATATTATAGATGCGCATCTATACAGAATTCTCTGTTGGTGGAATCGCCATCTAGACGCTAAGACTCGCAGTCCGCCCTCCTCGCTCGTGCATGCAGCTGTACTGATCGTACCTCGCTAACCCAAACCCATTTTCCTGTCCTGAGGATCAAGGCCGCGTCATCGCCGCGTCATACGCATACGCTATCCATGATTCATTCGAATGAATCATGGATAGCGTATGCAAAGAGACACTTGGCAAATCGTCAAAGACCATCTGGCCAGTGACATCGCCTCAGGCAAACTTGCTCCCGGCACGCGGCTGCCGACGGAGCCCGAGCTGTGCGAGGTCTTCGGCGTTGGCCGCCACTCTGTCCGGCGTGCAGTATCGGCGCTTGCGGTCGAGGGCAAGCTCAGGGTTGAACAGGGGCGCGGCACCTTCGTCGAGGCGACCCGGCTGATCAACTACCAGATCGGGCGCAGGACGCGTTTCCGCGAGAACCTGACCGGACAGGGTTACAAACCCTCCGCCGAGCACCTCTCCTCAACTATCGTGCCGGCGCCCGACCGTGTAGCGGAGGCGCTAAGGATCGCTCGCGGGGCCGAGGTCCATCGGATCATGAGGCGGGGTCTGGCCGACGACATGCCGATCAATCTCGGCATCGCCTTTCATCCGGTAGCGCTCTTTCCGGACCTAGGCGTGCGCCGTGAGGCCGGCGTTTCCGTGACCGAAATCTATCGTGACCACGGGGTCACCGATTATTTCCGCAAGAGCACCACCATCTTCACCCGCCGCGCCGAGCCGGAGGAATCCAGACTGCTGCGGCAACACCCAGATCATCCGGTCATGGTCGTCACAAAGATCGACGTCGATGCCAAGGGCACCGCGCTTGGTTATTCCGAGGCGGTCTGGGCAGGCGACCGCGTCCAGTTTTCTTTTGACAGTCTCGACGACCCCTTCGTGGGCGAGGAGGGCAAGGCCCCATGACAACACAGTTCCAGCATGCCGGTGCGCCGGGCGACGCCCACGCCCGCCGGCTCGAAACCCTTGCGCGCGCCAATACAGCCGCGCTGAAGGCCTTCGCGGAAGAGCTTCTTGCACCGCTCGGCGCGATCGACGTCATTCAGAGCCGCACAGGGCTCGCGATGCTGCCGATGCGCGACACGGTAAAGGGCACAGACTTTCATCTCGGCGAGGTGTTGGTGGCGGAGGCGCATATCCGGCTTCAGTCCAACGGCACTGAAGGCTATGGCATGATTGTTGGCCGCGACCTCGAGCGGGCCATGGCAATGGCGATCGTGGACGCCGCCGGATCGATCGAAACCCTCGCCGCGCGCATCACTGACTTCGTGGAAGATGAGGCCCTGAAGATCATGGGCGCAGACACAGAGCGCCTTCGCGCGGTCGAGGCGACCCGTGTAGACATGGAGACCTTCTGATGGATGCCTCCGCCCTGATTGCTGTCCCCGTTCCAAACGACCTGGAGCGGCTTCACAATGCCACCTACGACGCCCTGATGTGGGCGCTCGCCCGCCCCGGCACTGTCCAGACACTGCCACAGCCGGGCCTGGAGGCCATCGTCGAAACGCTGATTGACCGCGAATGCAGGGTCTTTTCGGGCCACAAGACGCTCCTGCCGCTGATCGCCTCGACCGGAGCGGCGATTACCGGCGCACGCGACGCCGACCACGCCTTTATCGATCTGGAAACTGAGGCGGGCCTGCGCGATCTGGCCGTCGCGCCCGCGGGGTCGCATCTCTATCCCGATGATGGCGCCACCGTGTTTTCAGGGGCGAGGATTGGCGAGGGACAAGGGCTTCGCCTGCGCGGCCCCGGCATCGAAACTTATGAGGATATCCGCCTCGGCGGCCTCAGGCCTGATATTTGGACGCTTCGCGCGACGCGTTGCCTCTACCCGACCGGGTTCGAACTCTTCTTCGTCGATGGAGACCGTGTTGTCGGTCTGCCACGCTCAACCACGGTGGAGGTGCTCTGATGGCCTATGTGGCAACTCGAGGCGGTGAACGCGCCATTGAACAATCTGAAAGGCTTTACCGCGCCGAAATGGGGACGATTGACATGGAGCGCGTCGCGGACGTCCGCGAAAGCCTGCCTTACCTGATCGACCGCGTGATGGGCGAGGCCTCGCTCTACGACCGTGATCTGGCAGCGCTTGCGCTCGCCCAGGCCGGCGGCGACCTTTACGAGGCGGTGCTCCTTCTGCGTGCCTGGCGCACCACCCAGCCGCGCCTTGCGATCGCCGAACCGGTGACGCAGGAAAGCCTTTTCACGCACCGCCGCATTTCTGCTGCCTTCAAGGATATTCCCGGCGGTCAGGTGCTCGGCCCGACGCTCGACTATTCACACCGATTGCTGGCGACCGGCGTGCTGGAAGGCCAGGCATTCGAGCCGACCCCGGTCGAACCTGCGGCAAGACCCGCACCGGCGTGCCAGCCGTCGCTTGCCGCCTGGCAAAAGGCGCAAGGACTGGTTGCAGACATCGCCGCCGACGAAGTCGCCCCTGACGACATTCCAGACCTCACCCGCGAGCCGCTTCTGTTTCCGGCCAAGCGCGCCCATACGCTGCAAAGCCTGGCTCGCGCCGACACAGGCGGTGTGCTGGCACTCGGCTATTCGGCGATGCGCGGCTATGGCAATGCGCATCCGACCGTCAACGAGCTGCGACTTGCAGAAGCGGAGGTGCGTGTGCGCCATCCGGCGGGCACGGTTTTCTCGGCTGGTCGCGTTCGCGTCTCGCAGGCGGAAGTCACGAGCAAAGGAAAAGGCGGCCAGCTTCAGCTCGGCTTCTGCGCGACACTCGGCTGGAACGAAATCAAGACCATCGCTGGCGCGACGCTGGATCTGAATTCGGCAGCGGCGGATCAGAATTCACCCGTCAACGAGGAATTCTTCCTCTACCACACCGAACCCGTGGAAGCCTCGGGCTTCTGCATCCATTTCAAGCTGCCGCACTACGTCACCTTCCAGTCTTCGCTCGACGCCCTGCGCGACGCAAAGAAGACGGCGCCCCCTGCCGATGACGCCACGAAAACCACCAAGCTCGTGAAGGAGCCGGCATGAGCCTTTCAGCACTCACAAAGCCATGGGAAGCCTTCAGCTACGGCTTCCTTGATGCCTCGGCCAAGCGCGAGCTGCGCCGCAAGATGCTGAAGGCGATTGCCGTACCCGGCTGCCAGATGCCGTATGCCAGCCGCGAGGTGCCGATTGCGCGCGGCTGGGGCACCGGCGGCCTGCAAGTGACGCTGACCCTGATCAAGCCCTCCTCCGTGATCAAGGTGATCGACCAGGGCGCCGACGACAGCGTCAACGCCGCCTCGATCCGCCGATTCCTTTCGCGCGTATCCGGCGCCGGTGAGACCTGGGACACGCAGGAGGCAACGATCATTCAGAGCCGGCACCGTATCCCTGAGGAAAAGCTGCGCGAGGATCAGATCCTCGTGCTGCAGGTGCCAAATCCCGAACCGCTGCGCCCGGTCGAGCCCAACATGTCGATCGCCCGCCAGATGCATGCCGACGCCGATTACGGCCGGCTGTGGCTGACGCTCTATGAGCAGATCGTGCGTTCGGGCCGCATCATGCAGGGCGCGGCCTATCCTTCGCTGGTCAACGGCCGCCATGTCATGACCCCCTCGCCGATCCCGCGCTGGGACGTGCCGAAGCTCGACATGGCAAGGCACCTGACCTTTCTCTCGGCTGGGCGCGAAAAGCGGCTCTACGCCGTGCCACCTTTCACGCGGGTCGAGCCGCTGGTCTTCTCCGACGTGCCCTACAAGGTCGAGGACCATGCCGCCCTCACCTGCCACCGCTCGGGCGTCAGCGGTTATTTCATGAACGAGATCCCGCAGGACGACGGCAGCTCGCAATTCGAGCTGTCCGACAGCAATTTCGGCATCAAGGCGATCCGCCGCACCGAGGGGCTGAACGTGGAACAGGGCGAGACTTGGTACAAGAACGGAGAATTCCGCCCATGATCGGAGAACTTCTGGCTGAGCGGCTGCAGAACGCGCCGCAACTGATGACAACCCCGCCGCTTCTGACAATGACCGACGTCAGCAAACGCTTCGGCAAGGTGGTCGCGCTTCAGGACGTGTCCGCCACCGTCTATCCCGGCGAGGTACTCGGCATCGTCGGCGAGAGCGGCTCGGGCAAGTCCACGCTTCTGAGGATGATGAACCTTGAGGACACACCCGACAGCGGTGACTATCGCCTGGCCCTGCCGGAGCTCGACGGCAACCTGTTCGATCTCGACCGCTTCTCCCGCCGCATGCTTTGCGCGCGCCATATCGGCATCGTTTACCAGAACCCGCATCTCGGCCTGCTGATGGGTCATACCAGTTCCGGCAACGTGGCGGAGCGACTGTTAATCGCTGGCGAGCGGAGTTTCGCCGAACTGCGCTCAAAGGCACGAGAGGCGCTCGATGCCTCCGAGTTCCCGTTAGAGCGCATGGATGCGCGGCCAATCGAACTGTCCGGCGGCATGCAGCAGCGCGTGCAGCTCGCCAAGGCGATTGCGCTCGAACCGGCACTGCTGCTGCTGGACGAGCCGACCACCGGCCTCGACGTCTCCGTTCAGGCGCTGGTGCTCGACACCTTGAAACGGCTGCAGCGGGACCGCGCGATCACCATGGTCATCGTCAGCCACGATCTCGGCGTGATCCGTACCATGGCAGACCGGGTCATGGTCATGCGGCGCGGTCGCGTGGTCGAGCAAGGCCTGGTCGACCAGATCTTTCAGGATCCGCAACACGAATACACCCAGCAACTCGTTCACGCCAAATTGTGAGGCCGCCATGCAGCCCGTCCTGGAGGTGGAAGGCCTCTCGAAAACCTTCCACATGCACCATCTCGACCAGAACCTTCACGCATTTTCAGGCATAGGGTTTACGCTGAACCCCGGCGAGTTCCTGCTTTTGAGAGGGCCGAATGGCGTCGGCAAATCGACGCTTCTGCGCACCCTCTATCGCAGCTATCTGCCGCGCGCGGGGCATATCTGGTACCATACAGCCGAGGGCCGCATCGACCTTGCCAGGGCAGCCGATGTCGATATTGCGTTTCTGCGCCGGCGTGAGATCGGCTTTGTCACGCAATTCCTGATCGCCCGTCCGCGGGTTCCTGCCGAGGATATCGTTGCCGAACCCTTGCGCCAAGCGGGCATGCAGCACGAAGAAGCGCTCGTCGAGGCACGGCGCTGGCTGGAGGCCTTCGGCGTCAAGCGCAATCTCTGGAAAGCCTATCCCACCACCTTTTCCGGCGGCGAACAGCAGAAGGTGAACCTCGCACGAGCGCTCATCCTGCCGCAGCGGCTGCTGCTGCTCGACGAGCCAACGGCCTCACTTGATGCCGGCGCTCGCAAGGCGCTGGTCAACCGTCTCGCCGACCTCAAGGCGCAGGGTGTCGCCATGATCGGCGTCTTTCATCATCCGGGCGACGTGGCTGGGCTCATCGACCGGGAAATCGAACTTCAAGCCTTTGAGGAACTTGCCAATGTGGATCTCTGATTGCCGGGTGGTGCTGCTAGACCGCGTGCTGCCGAACGGTGCGGTGCGCATCGAGGACGGAATGATCGCCGAAATCTCGGAAAAACCCGTCGCCAATGCCGATATGTCGGCGCAAGGCCTGATCCTTATGCCGGGCTTCATCGACATGCACGGCGACATGGTGGAACGCGAGGTGGAGCCACGGCCGAATGTGCGCATGCCGCTTGAGCTCGGTCTGCGCGATCTCGACCGCCGTCTTGCTGTTTCTGGCGTCACGACCGCCTATGCCGCGCTATCTTTCAGTCCTGCCTCGACCTACGGGCACCTGCGCAGCTACGAGCACACCAGCAGCATCATCCGCGCAATCAAGACCATGCGCGGCAAGCTCCTGGTCGATCACAAAGTCCATGCCCGCTTCGAAATCACCTTCCCCAAGGCGCTCGCCGTGATCGAGGAGCTGATCGCCGAGGGTTCCGTAGATCTGATCTCGCTCAACGATCATACGCCGGGACAGGGGCAGTATCGCGATGTCGAGCGCCACATCGAAAAGCTCGCTCGCGAAAAGGGTATGAGCCTCGAAGAAGCCGCGCAGTCGATCGCGCGGCGCATCGAGGAGCGCACCCAGCCGGCTGACGTAATGACGCATACGCTGGATGCGATCTCGAAGGCCTGCCATGCCCATGGTGTGGCGATCGCTAGCCATGACGACGACACCGTCGCCAAGGTTCAACTGATGCATTCGCTTGGTGTCCTGATCAGCGAGTTCCCGGTCACCCTCGAGGCCGCCGCCGCGGCGAAGAAACTCGGCCTGATGAACGCCATGGGCGCGCCAAACGCGCTGCGCGGACAGTCCTATTCAGGCAATCTTTCGGCGCGCGACGCTCATGCCGCCGGACTGCTGGATATCCTGGCCGCAGATTATCACCCGTCGGCCATCCTGCCGGCGGTGCTGGAACTGGCAAAGACCGACAAGCATGGCCTTTCCGGTGCCTGCCGGCTGGCGACGTCCAATCCAGCTCAGGCGCTCGGGCTTGCCGATCGTGGCGAGATCGCGGTCGGAAAAAAAGCAGACTTTCTTGTCGCCGACGATAATGGCATCGGCCATGTCCGCTGCGTCTTCCGGGGTGGCCGCAAAATCTATTCCGACGGTTCGCTAACCTTCGCTCAAGCTGCGTAAGATCGCTAAAGAACCTGTCGCCGTCTGACGGGCCGTGCATTGCACGGCCCGTTTCTCTTTCGCCCTTGTCTACAGGGCTTGGAACGCCGCTGAGGCTGCTACAGAACTGTCGCAAATCCTCCAAATTAAATTCATTCGGATGATATGTCGCTGTCACAGAGGCGCTCCATGATCGCTTCATGGAAAAGAACACACTCTCCCTTCGCAAGCTCGGCCGCACCTTTGGCCAGACCAGAGCCGTCGGCGGTGTCAGTCTCGACATCGCCGCCGGAGAGTTCGTCGGTGTCATAGGCCGCTCTGGCGCCGGCAAGTCCACGCTGCTGCGCCTCATCAATCGGCTGATCGATCCAACCGACGGCAGCGTCCATTTTGGTGAGCGCGAGATCACGTCGCTCAATGGACGGGCGCTGCGCCAGTGGCGACGTGAATGTGCGATGATCTTTCAGCAGTTCAACCTGATTGAGCGCCTGGACGTTTTGACCAACGTGCTGGTCGGCCGCATCTCTTCGCATGGTTTTGCGAGTTCCATGGCGATGCGTTTTTCCGACGCCGAACGGGCGCTGGCGATCCGCGCGCTCGACCGGCTCGATCTCGCGCCCCAGGCCCTTCAGCGCGCCGGCACGCTTTCAGGCGGACAACAGCAGCGCGTCGCGATCGCCCGCGCCCTCCTGCAGGAGCCGCGCATCCTGCTTGCCGACGAACCCATCGCCAGCCTCGATCCCGGCAACGCCATGCGCGTCATGGAAGCGCTGCGCACCATCAACACCGAGGACGGCATCACCGTTATCGTCAACCTGCACACCCTCGACACCGCGCGTGCCTATTGCGACCGGATCATCGCCATGCGCTCCGGCATCGTCATGTTCGACGGCAGCGCCCGCAATCTTACCGACGATGTCGTTCGTGACATCTACGGCGGTTCCGGCCTCACCGAGTTCAACGAATCCATCACCTCGACCTCCATCCGGTCGGCGATTCCGGCCTGATCAACCTCTGGGAGAATACCAATGCGTCTCATCGCCGCCACAGCCCTCCTCACGCTTTCTTCCCTGCCGGCCATCGCTGCCGACTGGAAGTCCGACTACAAGGTCGTCCGCTTCGGCGTCCTGTCCGGCGAGAACGAGAAGGATCGCGTTGCTCGCTACAAGCCTTTCGAGGCCTATCTTGAAAAGACCCTCGGCATCGACGTCGAACTCTTCACTGCTGGCAATTACGACGGAGTCGTCCAGGCGCTCGCCGCCGACCAGATCGAATTCGCCTTCCTCGGCTCCTCCGCCTATGCCGCGGCCTATACCGAGACCGATGGCGGAATCGTTCCGCTCCTGACCGCGGTTCAGGAAGACGATTCCACCGGCTATTTCTCGGTCATCACGGTGCGCTGCGACAGCCCCTACAAGAAGATCGAGGACCTGAAGGGCAAGGTCCTGGCTTTCGCCGATCCGGATTCCACCAGCGGCTATGCTGTTCCGAACTACAACCTCGTGCAGCAGGGCTTCGAGCCTTCGACCTATTTCTCGGCCACGCCCTTCTCCGGCAGCCACGAGGCCGGCGTTCAAGGCGTCGTCAACGGACAGTTCGATGCCGCCGCCACCTATATCAACAACGAGAAGAGCGGCATTCCGCAGCGCATGGTCACCAAGGGCATGATCAAGGAAGGCGAGGTCTGCAATATCTGGAAGTCGCCCGAGATTACTTCCGGTCCGTTCACCGCCCGTGCCAACCTGCCGGCTGAACTGATCGCCGACATGCAGGCCGCCGTAAAGGCTGTTCCGGAAGCCGATCCGGCAGCCCACAAGGAAATGACCGGCGCGGAAAACTCGACGGCCAAGGGCTATGTCGAGGTCGACCATGACCGCTACCAGTGGATCGTCGACATGCGCGCCTGGCTGAAGGCCCAGCGCAAGAGCTGATCCCACGCAGACGCAGATGGGGCGATCTCGACAGGGATCGCCCCTTTTTTACAGGGAAACGCCATGACCTTCGCCCCTGCAGCATCCCCTTCCGAGGCGGTGCTGGATTTCGAACGCGCCTACGCCCGCCAGCGCGCCCGCGGCCGGCTTACCTTCCTCGTCGTGACGGCGGCGCTATTGATCGCCTTTGTTGTGACAGCCGAGTTCTCCAATCTCCTGAAGGTCAGCCAGATCACGCTTTCTGACGGCAGCAGAGCCGAACGCTGGATCCTGCTCGCAGGCTTGCCACGGCTCGGCGAATATCTTGCCAAGACTATTCCTCAGCTGTCGTGGGAAACGCTTGGCGCAGATCTCGCTGCTTGGTTCTGGCGGTGGAAGGTCTGGGGCTGGCTCCTCCTCGAAACCGTGCTCATTGCGTTCATGGCAACCGCGCTTGGGGTCGCGGGCGGCTTCGTTATGTCCTTCCCGGCAGCGCGCAATCTCTCCCCCAGCAGGTGGCTGCTCTGGCTGTCGCGTCGCTATCTCGAGATAGCCCGCACGGTGCCGGAGCTGGTATTCGCGCTGATCTTCGTCTTCTGTTTCGGCGTCGGCCCGATGGCGGGTGTGTTGGCGATCGCGCTCCACACCTGTGGGGCGCTCGGCAAGCTCTATTCCGAAGTGAACGAGAACATCGACATGCGCCCGCTGGAGGGCGTCAAATCGGCGGGCGGCAGCTGGGCTGACCAGATACGCTATGGCGCGGTGCCGCAGATCCTGCCGAACATTATCAGCTACACGCTGCTGCGTTTCGAGATCAATGTGCGTTCGTCCTCGATCATCGGCTATGTCGGCGCCGGCGGTCTGGGCCAGGAGCTTCGCACCGCCATCTCCTTGCAGGAATACACCGATCTGTCGGCGCTCTTCATCATCGTCTTCGTCACCGTCTTTGTGATCGACTGGGGCTCGGAAAAGCTGCGCCACCGGATCATCGGCATGGAAAGGATCCACTGATGACGACCGTTACCCGCGCGGAAATCCTGGCGCTGCGCCAGTCCATGCCGCTTGCCTTCCGTCCGTCCATGCAGACGCGGCTGAAGCGCTGGAGTTTGATGCTCGGCTTTACCGCGCTGTTTGCCTGGTGCCTCTATGATTTCGGCTTTACGCCGGAACGCATCATCAACGGCCTTAGCCGCCTCGGCCGCGTTCTCTCCTTCATGTTCCCACCGCATATCTGGACCGAATGGGATCCCTTAAGCGATATCCTGACAGGCCTCGGCGAAACGCTCGCCATGGCCTTTCTCGGCACGCTGCTCGGCGCCGTCTTCGCCTTTCCGCTTTCCTTTCTCGGCGCCAAGAACATCAACCGCTTCGCCTTCTTGCGCTTTGGCGTTCGGCGCGGTTTTGACATCATCCGCGCCTTCGAGACGCTGATCCTGGCGCTCGTCTTCATCCGCGCCTTCGGCCTCGGCCCACTTCCCGGAGTGCTCGCGATCGCGGTGGGCGAAATCGGTGTTCTTGCAAAGCTCTACGCCGAGGCGATCGAGAACATCTCCAAGAAGCCCGTCGAGGGCGTTGTTGCCTCCGGAGGGTCTCGCTCCCAGGCCATCCGCTTCGGGATGCTGCCGCAAGTCTGGCCGGTGCTTCTTTCCATCACCCTCTACAACTTCGAATCCAATGTCCGCTCAGGGACCATTCTCGGCATTGTCGGCGCCGGCGGCATCGGCTTCATCCTCTCCGACCGCATCGGCGCCTATCGATGGGACGAGGCCTGGTCGATCATCTTCCTTATCATCGCCATGGTCTATGTAATCGACGCCATCTCCGGCGCAATCCGCGAGCGGTTCATCGGCAAATGGGAACACGCGAAATGAAAATGCTGTCGGAAGCTCCGACCATCCATGAAACGGCGACGGTCTTCGGCTGCGAACTCGGCAAATGGACCGAGATCCAGGCCCATGTGAGCATGCGGGAAAGTCAGTTCGGTGACTATTCCTACATCGTCAAGGGCGGCAACGTTGTATGGTCGACGATTGGCAAGTTTTGCTCGATTGCCGAAGGCGCGCGCATCAATCCCGGCAACCACGCCACCTGGCGCGCAAGCCAGCACCACTTCACCTACCGAGCTGCACAATACGGGCTGGGCGAAGACGACACCGACTTCTTCCAGTGGCGCAAGGATCACTGGGTGACCATCGGCCACGACGTGTGGATCGGCCACGGCGTCACAGTACTTGCAGGCGTGACAATCGGTACCGGCGCAGTGATCGGCGCCGGTGCGGTCGTCTCGAAGGATGTCGAGCCTTACACGATCATCGGCGGCGTTCCCGCAAGGCTCATCAAGCGGCGCTTCAGCGAAAAGCAGGCCGAAGCACTGCTCGATATCGCTTGGTGGGACTGGCACCATGACACGCTGCGCGGCCGCCTGCCTGACATCCGCGCACTCGCGATCGACGCCTTCATCGAAAAATATCGCCGGGACACGGCCTCCCCCATGGCATCGACTTGAACCAGGCGGCCCTCTGTTGCCCTGCCTCTTGGACTGCTGGTTGCACCGCACTCGCATCTCTGCAAGGTGCGGCAATGATCGGCAAGCCACTCGACTGACCTGACGCCTACGGCTCCGCTCAGACGTCGCGCTTAGAGGTTTTCCTTGAGCAGGATCTCGATACGGATCTTTTCCTGTGCAGCCAGCGGCTCGCGGGCATCCGATCGGGCGCGCATGATACGAATTGCGCTGCGCACAGCATGGCCCGGATCTTGTGCGATGACGGCATCGATCACGTCGTCACGCAGCGCCTGTTCGGTAAAGGGCGTTCGTTCATGTACGACCACAGCTATCCGGCTCACCTCAACATTTCCGGCAGCAGCCAGGATCGGCACGCGAGCCTCTGCGCTCAGCACGTAGATGCCAGCCACGTCGCGATTGCCAGCCAGCACGCGGCCAACCACCTGCCGCGTGCGTGCCTCATCGGCATGGGTTTCGATCGAAGGCAGGCAGGTCAGATGCGGAAACATCTGGTTGATGACCTGGTCAAAGCCGAGGCGGCGCTGGATGCTATCGAGCGATTGCATGGTTTCTGCAATCACCAAGACTTTCCCAGGCTGTGAACCTGCCAGCATGCCCATCAGCTTGCCAGCGGTTGCTCCAGCCGCAAAGTTATCAATGCCGACGAAATCAGCCTCAGGCAGTTTCTCCTGACCGGAAAGAAACTGCACAACCTTGATATTACGCTCAAGCAACCGGGCCATGGCGTCACGCACCTGCGGGGACTCGGGCGCCATAAAGGCAACACCGTCAACGGTCTCCCTGTCCAGACCGGAGAGGAGCTTTGCCATGCCATGTGCATCGTCGGTCGCGATCTGGCGGCAGGTGATTTCAGTGAGGTCGCCTTTCAACGCAACGGTCAGCTCCTCCACATGGCGTAGGAGTTCAGTGAGGTACAGATCGCCGCTAACCGGCAACAGAAACAGGAAGCGATATAGTTTGCTGCGGGCCAGGCTGACGGCTGCCGGGTTGCGCACGAAGCCGATCCGCTCGATCGCGTCGTTCACCAGCCGAGCAGCCTTCGGGCTCACATTGGGCCGGTCGTTCAAGACACGGTCGACGGTCGCAAGGCTGACGCCCGCAGCCTCGGCCAGATCCTTCGCTGTTGGACGCATAAACACTTCCTGCTGATTGCCGCCTGGCAGAGCTTTCCTTCAAATCGCGGCAAAACGCAAGAAATGATGTGCGCACCTCAAAAACGACTTGCTTTGAGGTGCGCACATCAATTAGCCTTGTACGTGGTTCAGGTCGGCGCAAGCAACGCCGCCCGTTCCGCTGGAGGAGGCCGGCCTGGATGAGGGTCCGGAGCCGGCATTTGGCCCGAAAGGGCGTTTCGCCATCCGTTGGAGACCGGACGGCGCTGGGAGGATGACATGATGAAATCCCTTTATGTGAAAGGCCTGCTTGCTGCCGCGACAGTCGGATCTTCAATGAGTTTCGGCGCTGTCGTGGCGCATGCCGATGAAAAGGAACTGACACTCTGCTGGGCCGCCTGGGATCCGGCGAATGCGCTGGTCGAACTCAGCAAGGATTTTGAGGCCTCGTCCGGCATCAAGATGAAATTCGAGTTCGTGCCGTGGCCGAACTTCGCCGACCGCATGCTCAACGAGCTCAACTCCGGCGGCAAGCTCTGCGACCTGATGATCGGCGACAGCCAGTGGATCGGCGGTGCCGCCGAAAACGGCTGGTACGTGAAGCTCAACGATTTCTTCGACAAGGAAGGCATCAGCATGGATGCCTTCGTTCCGGCAACCGTCACAGGCTATTCGGAATGGCCGAAGAATACCCCGAACTACTGGTCGCTACCGGCCTTCGGTGACGTGGTCGGCTGGACCTATCGCAAGGACTGGTTCGAACGCCCGGAAATCCAGACAGCCTTCAAGGAAAAGTTCGGTCGCGACCTGACGCCACCGGCAACCTTCGACGAACTCAAGCAGGTCACCGAATTCTTCCAGGGCCGGGAGATCGATGGCAAGACCGTCTACGGCGCCTCGATCTATACCGAGCGCGGCTCGGAAGGCATCACGATGGGCGTGATGGACGTGCTCTACAGCTATGGCTTCAAGTACGACAACCCCGAAAAGCCCTATGAGATGGAAGGCTTCGTGAATTCGGAAGGCGCCGTGAAGGGCCTCGAATTCTACAAGTCGCTCTATGATTGCTGCGTCGCGCCGGGCACGTCGAACACTTACATGGGCGAAGGCATTGACGCGTACAAGTCGGGCCAGGTCGCCATGCAGATGAACTTCGCCTTCACCTGGCCGGGGTTCGAGGCGGATCCGAATGTTGGCGGCGGCAAGACGGGCTATCTGGTCAATCCCGCAGGCCCCGGCGGCGAGAAATTCGCCCAGCTCGGCGGTCAGGGCATTTCGGTCGTCGCCAATACCGACAACATGGACGGCGCGCTGGCCTACATCAAGTGGTTCGCCCAGAAGGATGTGCAGGACAAATGGTGGTCCATGGGCGGCTTCTCGTGCCTTCGCGCCGTGGTCGAAGACCCGAACTTCGCCAAGAGCCAGCCCTATGCGCAGACATTCCTCGACAGCATGGCGATTGTGAAGGACTTCTGGGCAGAGCCGGCCTATGCGTCGCTTCTACAGGCATCGCAGAAGCGCTTCCACGATTATGTCGTCGCTGGCAATGGCACCGCCAAGGAAGCGCTTGACGGGCTGATCGCCGACTGGACGGAAACCTTCGAGGACGAAGGTAAGCTCTGACACAAGACGAGCTTGATGCCCGGACCCGGGTAAGCCCCCTACTCTCTCCCTCGGCAATGCCGAGGGAGAGACACAGAGCCAGCGCTGCCGCCGGCACCAATCTTTAAGACCCTTGAAGCCTGCCGGCTAAAGCCGAACCTTGCGTCGTTGCGACAAGGCACAAGGACCCGGCTGCCCATTTGGAAACGTCACACGGATCGGGACGATGACCGACAAAACTGCAGACCGCCTCGCCCGCGCAACACCCGAACCGGTTGCAAAACGTATCCGGGGTCTGAGCGATAGAGCCATTGCCTGGATTTTTGTCGCGCCGACGATCTTCCTGCTTTTGTCCGTCAACATTTTCCCGCTGATCTGGACAATCCGCCTGTCGTTTACGAACTTCGCCGCCAACAAGCCGAATGCGGAAGTGCAGTGGGTCGGGTTGCGCAATTACATGCGCATCCTGACAGACGCCGACACCTGGGCGAACATGCAGACAACCGCCCACTTCCTCATCTGGACAATCACCTTCCAGGTGCTGATCGGCTTCTCCCTGGCATGGCTGATCAACCGCAAGTTCAAGGGCAATGACCTGGTCACGACATTGATCGTCATCCCGATGATGCTCTCGCCCGCTGTGGTCGGCAATTTCTGGACCTTTCTCTACCAGCCGCAAATCGGCCTCGTGAACTACGCCGTCGAATTCCTGACCGGCATTCCGGCCGACAGCTTCTCGATGCTTGGCCCCGGCGGCTGGGCACGCTGGGCGATCGTCATTGTCGACACCTGGATGTGGACGCCCTTCGTCATGCTGATCTGCCTGGCGGGCCTGCGCTCCATTCCCGACTACATCTATGAGGCAGCGGAGGTCGACCGCGCATCGAAGTGGCGGCAGTTCTGGACGATCACGCTGCCGATGGCGCTACCGTTCCTGATGCTTGCGGTCCTGTTCCGCGGCATCGAAAATTTCCGGATGTTCGACCTCGTGGTCCTTCTGACCGGTGGCGGACCGGGGGACGAGACACTGCTCGCCTCGATCGATCTGAAGCGAGAGGCCTTCGAAAAATGGCGGACCGGCTATTCCAGTGCCTATGCAATCATCCTGTTCGTCACGGTATTCGGCCTCGCCTCTATTTACGTCAAGGCACTGAACAAGGTTAAGGAACGATGAGCGCACATTCCGTCACCGAACCGTCGCCTGCCTCCAAGTGGATTGCAGGCATCCTTGTCGGACTTTACGCGGTAATCACGCTGATCCCGTTGCTGTGGATTATTTCGACGAGCTTCAAGTCCGGCCCGGACTCGATCAGCTATCCGCCGAAAGTGGTCTTCCAGCCGACGCTTGAAGGCTATGTGAACCTCTTTACAACACAGTCACGCCCATCGGCACAGGACCTTGCCAAACTGCCACCGCCCACCACCTGGTATGACAAGATCACCCGAGACAGAGGCATGATCATCTCGGGTCCGTCGCGCTTCGGTCAGAGGTTCCTGAATTCGGTCATCATCGGCTTCGGCTCGACATTCCTTTCAATCTTCCTCGGAACGCTTGCCGCTTATGCCTTCAGCCGCTTCAAGGTGCCGCTCAAGGATGACCTCCTGTTCTTCATCCTGTCGACCCGCATGATGCCGCCGATTGCGGTCGCAATCCCGATCTATCTGATGTTCCGCCAGCTCGGCCTTTCCGACACGCACCTCGGCATGATCCTGCTTTATACGGCGGTCAACCTGTCGCTATCGGTCTGGCTGCTCAAGGGGTTCATCGATGAAATCCCGCGCGAATACGAGGAAGCGGCACTGATCGATGGCTATACCCGCTTCCAGGCCTTCTACAAGGTCGTGCTGCCGCAGGCCGCAACTGGCATCGCCTCGACCGCGATCTTCTGCCTGATCTTCGCCTGGAATGAATATGCCTTCGCGGTCCTGCTGACGAGCGGCAATGCCCAGACGGCACCTCCCTTCATTCCAACCATCCTCTCGGTCGGCGGCGGAATCGACTGGCCGGCGGTTGCAGCGGCTGCGACGCTGTTCTTGCTACCCGTGGTCGTCTTCACCGTTTTGTTGCGCAAGCATCTGCTGCGCGGCATCACATTCGGAGCCGTGCGCAAATGATGAACTTCCTTACCCGCCTCAGCCGGTTTCGCCGGTCCGAATGGGAAATGATCGCCTCGGCCTTGATTGCGCTCGGCGTGGTCATGCTCATGCAGCCGCTTTCGCTGACGCTCTTTACCTTCTCCTTTCCGGTGACGCTGATCGGAACCGTCATGTTCATCGTCGTCAGTCATTTCCCGGAGTAAGTGATGGCTCAGATCCGCGTTCAAAACCTGCGTAAAGACTTCGGAGCCTTCAATGCGGTGAAGTCGTCGACCTTCACCGTCGAGGACGGTGAGTTCTTCATGCTGCTCGGCCCGTCCGGTTGCGGCAAGACGACGACGCTGCGGATGATGGCTGGCCTTGAGCTGCCGACCAGTGGCGAGATCTATATCGGCGGCGACGAGGTAGGCATGAAGCGCGCGAGCGAGCGCGACATCGCCTTCGTCTTTCAGATGTTTGCGCTTTATCCGCATATGAATGTGCGCAAGAACATCTCCTATCCCATGGTGAGCCAGGGCGTGCCGCGCGCAGAAGTCGATCGCCGTGTCGCCGAAGTCGCCCGCATCCTACAGATCTCATCGATCCTCGACAAACCCGTCGGCGGGCTTTCGGGCGGCGACCGGCAGCGCGTGGCGCTTGGCCGTGCGATCGTACGCCAGCCGAAAGCCTTCTTCATGGACGAGCCCCTCGGCGCACTCGATGCGGAGTTCCGCGAACATATGGCCGAGGAGCTGCGTGCCCTTCATGACCGCATGGGGGCGACCACCGTATATGTCACCCACGATCAGCTGGAAGCCATGCAGATGGGCGACAAGATCGTCGTCATGAACCATGGCGTGATCGAGCAATTCGGCAAACCCCAACAGATCTACGACTGGCCGGCAACCAAGTTCGTGGCAAAGTTTATCGGCTCGCCGCCGATGTCCTTCCTTGAGTTCGAAGGCGCGATTGAAGAAGGCGGCAATGCAGTGGAGATCGGTGGATCGCGCATCGAGCTTCCCACATCCAGGGAAGGCTGCAAGGGTGCGCTGACACTCGGGGTGAGGCCGGAACATGTCCGCCTGTCGGACGCGGCCGGCCTTCGCGGACGGGTGGCCGCCGTTGAATATCTCGGCACCACACAGATCCTCACGATCGAGACCAACCACGGAGAGATCAAGGCGCGGACAGCATCAAGCGATGTGATCCGAACGGGGGCTTCCGTTGGGCTTGAATTGGATCGCCGCTCGCTCACCCTTTTTGATGCGAAAAGCGGGAGGGCACTGGTGTCCGAAGGCAATGAAGGAGTACTGGCTCGTGGCTGACGTCGTCCTTTCCAGCATCAGCAAGTCGTTCGGCGCCACCCGTGCGCTCGATGACGTGACGATGACCGTTCCGGATGGCTCGTTCGTGGTACTCCTGGGGCCCACCGGAGCCGGAAAAACCACCCTTCTGCGCACGGTGTCCGGCCTTGACACACAAGACAAAGGCGACGTCAGGATTGGCGGACGCTCCATGGCAGGACTGACACCAGCACAGCGCAATGTCGCGATGGTCTTTCAGCAGTATTCCCTCTATCCGCACATGACAGTGCGGCAAAACCTCGAATTTCCGCTGAAGTCGCCGCTGCTGCGCACGCCGCAGGCGGAGATCGACCAGAAGGTGAAGGCGATCGCCGAGGTCCTGCAGATCTCCCACAAGCTCGACAACAAGGCGACAGCCCTTTCGGGGGGAGAGATGCAGCGCGTATCGATCGGTCGCGCGCTGGTCCGCAATCCGCAGATTTATCTGATGGACGAGCCACTCAGCTCGCTCGACGCGAAACTCCGCGCGGATCTCCGCGTTGAACTGAAGAACATCCAGGCTCAGTCGGGCGCCACGTTCCTCTATGTGACGCATGACCAGATCGAGGCGATGACCATGGCGACCCATGTCGGTGTACTCAAGGAGGGTCAACTCGCGCAGTTCGGATCGCCGCGCGAGATCTATGAAACGCCGGTCAGCATCTATGCAGCAACCCGGCTTGGTCAGCCGCGCATCAACGTGCTCCCCGCAAGCCTCTTCCCCGGCGCACCGGTCAGGGCCCATTCCATTGGGCTGAGGCCCGAGCATATTCGTGCGGGAGAAGGCCAGGAAGCTCAGGTCACCCGGGTCGAACATCTCGGCGATCAGACGCGCCTTCATCTCATGCTCGGGGAACACCCGATCATCACCGTCACCGATGCCCATACCGCTCTCAAGGGCGGCGACATCATCAAAATCCAGCCGCACAAGCCGCTTTATTTCGATGCGGCCGGAATGCGTCTCGTCTAAGGGAGGGTCTCATGCCACAATTCCTCAACAGCAGGGAAAATGCCGTCACCGAAGCAATCGACGGCGTACTCATGGCCTCAGCCGGAGCCTTGAGCCGCCTGGATGGCTTTCCGCATATTCGCGTCGTGGTGCGGTCCGACTGGGACAAGTCGAAGGTGGCGATCGTGTCGGGCGGCGGATCCGGCCATGAGCCGGCCCATGCAGGCTTTGTCGGACGCGGCATGCTGACGGCCGCTGTATGTGGTGATGTCTTCGCCTCCCCGAGCGTCGACGCCATTCTGGCTGCAATCCTTGCTGTGACCGGCCCGCTCGGTTGCCTGCTGATCGTCAAGAATTATACTGGCGACCGGCTGAACTTCGGCTTGGCGGCCGAGCGCGCGCGCGCCTTCGGGCTCAATGTCGGGATGGTGATCGTAGATGATGACATTGCGCTTCCCGACCTGCCGCAGTCTCGCGGAGTCGCGGGCACGCTCTTCGTGCACAAGATCGCCGGTGCGATGGCCGAAAACGGCGCAAGCCTCGATGCCGTCATCGACACTGCACGCCGCGTGATCGCCAATATTCGCTCGATCGGGATTTCGCTAGACACCTGCACCGTACCGGGCTCGCCCAAGGAAGCGCGAATTCCCGAGGGCCGCGCTGAACTCGGCCTTGGCATCCATGGTGAGGCGGGCGTGGAGCAGATCGAGTATGACGGCGTGCGTGGCGCGGTCGCAGCGATGGTGGACCGCCTTGCCGTGGGCATGGAAGACAAGCCGCATGTGGTGCTGATCAATAATCTTGGCGGCACCTCCGTGCTTGAAATGGCCGTGGTCCTCAACGAACTTGTCCAATCAGCGATCGGCGATCGGATTTCGCATATCGTTGGTCCTGCCCCATTGATGACCTCGCTCGACATGCAGGGCTTTTCGATCTCGGTCATGCCGGCGGAAAAAGCCGACCTCGACCTGCTTGCCAAGCCAGTCGATCTTGCAGCATGGCCAGGCGTAACGGCCATTCGGCCGGTCAACCTCATCGCCCTGCCCGACGGATTGACCCCGATCGCGCCACTTGCCTCGCAGCATCTGCCGACCCGTCAATTTCTCACCGAGTGCTGCAAGCTTCTGATCGAGGCAGAAAAGGACCTCAATGCGCTTGATGCAAAATCCGGTGACGGCGATACCGGCTCGACCCTTGCAAGCGCCGCACGGGCCCTGATCGAGGCTCTGGACCGCCTGCCGCTTGCTGACCATACCCAGTTACTGCGCGCCATGGGTCAGGAGCTTAGCCAGACCATGGGCGGTTCGTCCGGAGTGCTGCTCGCCATCTTCTTTGCTGCGGCAGGCGATGGAGCCTCAAGTGGGCTCGGCATGCGCGACGCGTTGAAGGCCGGGCTTGCCCGCATGCAGGAAATCGGCGGCGCTGCGCTCGGCGACCGAACCATGATCGACGCACTTTCGCCTGCGCTTGATGCCTATGACAAGGGTTTCGCGGCAGCAGCAAGTGCTGCACGCGCAGGCGCCAACCTCACCGCAACCTACGTCAAGGCCCGAGCCGGGCGGGCCGCGTATATCAATGCTCAGCAGCTCGAAGGACACATCGATCCAGGTGCAGAGGCTGTCGCGCGTCTCTTCGAGTTCCTGGCGCGACGCCATGGCGGCTCTCAGGGCAAGGCAGCTGAGTGATGCACTGAACCAAGGACGGGTGCGGTGGATGCCGTGCATCCGCACCGTCTCTGACGCGCCAATTTAAAACTGTCTTCGGACCGGGACTTCAGGCTCGAACGCGCAGACCAACCGAGACATCGCGGGACCCTGACTGTCAAAGCGACGTGACGATCGATCATGGCCTCAACGTTTCCAACAAACGTGGTCTTCTAGGCGCGCAAAACGTGCGTCCCGATCGGGAAGTTCGGCTACCGGCCGAAGAACACATAGCCTCAGAGTTCAGGCAAGCAACACACTGGTACCGGCTGCAGCCATAGCCTCGGCAATGTCCGGTGGAGGCTGGACATCGGTCGCAAGCTCAGCGATCGCCTCGAAGCCACAGACACGGACCAGACCCTCGCGACCGAATTTACTCCGGTCCGTCACAACCAGCGTGCGTCGTCCGCGCGTGATAACCGTGCGGGCAAATTCCGCCTCATCCAGATCGTAATCCATCATCCCCTCTGAATTCACGGCACCCGTCGAGATGATCGCGTGGGTTACGGAAAATCGACTGATGAAATCGATAGCCGTACTCCCGAACGCCGCCCCGTTGTCGCTGCGCAACTCCCCGCCTGCCATGTAAACTTTGTTGTCATTCAGCGTAGCAAGCGTGCGCGCGATGTCGGAAGAGTTTGTCACGACGGTCAGACGCCGGTGACCCAGGAGTTCCCGCGCAAGGAAGCTCGTTGTCGTGCCTGTGTCCATCATGATCGAGTCCCCGTCACGTATGGTCGCTGCAACAGAGGCCGCGATGGCCCGCTTGGCCTCGCTGTTTTCACGCATCCGGCGTTCGAACGGCGCCTCGCCGACCATGGAAGTCAGGCTTACTGCGCCATGCATCCTGATCAGACTGCCACCGTTTGCCAACGGTTTAAGATCCCGCCGAATAGTCTCCAGCGATACACCGAGTTTGCGCGCAAGGGCCGAAAGGGCCACAGTTCCCTCGCGATCCAGAACACGCAAGATCTCTCGCTGCCGTGTTGAAGGGGGCATGACCATCTCCATCCTGCTCGTCACCGCATCGTTAGCTCGCGGCAACACCAGCTTCAAGTAGACACCACATAATCGGTCACAAAATCACAAAATGCCACAGATTCGGATTGACAAGCTCTCTCGCTTGACCCGAGACTGCGGACATACACGCGGTCGTCATCAGATACGAAAAGTACGGGGAACGGCGACCGGGTGCCTTGCCAGATTTAAGCAATCTCAACGGGCTCTACTGGGAGAACTCGAATGCTTCACCATGACCGCATGCCGAGAACTATCGCAGCCGCATTGCTGATGACTGCCGCATTCTTCGTCACACCGACATCAGCGCAGGAATCCACCGATCCGATCAAACTGACATTACATGACTGGACAGGCCAGTTGATCACCACCCAGATCATGGGCGAGGTGTTGAAGAAGGCGGGCTATTCCGTCGAGTTTGTTCAGGCCGACTATCTGGCCCAGTTTGCCGGTCTCGAATCCGGAGACCTCCATGTTGCCATGGAAATCTGGGAAACGACCGGCCGCGAGGCGATGGACGCAGCCACGGCAACGGGCAAGGTCGAAAACCTCGGCGAAACCGGCATGCAAGCCAAGGAAGAATGGTGGTTTCCCGAATACATGAAGGAGAAATGCCCCGGCCTGCCGAACTGGGAAGCTCTGAAGACTGAAGCCTGTGCCGAAGCCTTCTCGACGGCGGAAACAGCGCCGAAAGGCCGCTATCTCGGCGGTCCGGTCACCTGGGGCGGATTTGATGACGAACGTGTCGAAGCGCTCGACCTGCCCTTCGAGGTCGTGCATGCCGGAACCGATGCGGCACTCTTCGCAGAGCTTGAAAGCGCCTATCAGCGTCAGGCACCGATCCTCCTCTGGATCTACGCGCCGCATTGGGCCCCGGCCAAATACAAGGGCGAATGGGTCGAATTCCCGCAATACACCAAGGAATGCTACACCGACGCCGCCTGGGGCTCCAATCCGGACATGGCCTATGATTGCGGCAAGCCCTTCGGTCCGATCTGGAAGGTCGCCTGGTCCGGTTTGAAGGACAAGTGGCCCGGCGCTCATGAGGCCATAAAGGCCTTCAATGTCGGCAACGACGAAATGGGCGCGATGATCACCAAGGTCGATCTCGAAGGCAAGAAGGTCGAGGAAGTCGTCGCCGAATGGGTCGGCGCCAACGAGGCCAAATGGTCGGAATGGATCAAGAAATAGCCGGACTGGCTTCGGTCGCCCGCGCACTCCCTCGGCGCGGGTGACCGTTCTTTCGAGCGGCCCCTGCGGGCTATCCGTCCTGCGATCCAGCGGAACTGCCATGTCGACTGAAGCCAAACTCGTCTGCCGCAATGTCTGGAAGATATTCGGTGCGGGCGCCCGCGATGCCATGTCCTTCAACGATGGCAAGCCTGACGCCGAGACGCTGTTAGATTCCGGCCTGGTCGGCGCCGTCAGGGACGTCAATCTTGCGGTGAGAGCCGGCGAAATCTTCGTGATCATGGGGCTCTCAGGCTCTGGCAAATCAACACTGGTGCGCTGCCTGTCACGACTGATCGAGCCGACATCTGGCGAAATACTCTTCAACGGGGAAAACCTGCTCTCAGCCAGCGAAGCGCGGATGATCGAGATCAGGCGCCATCAGATGGGCATGGTCTTCCAGCATTTTGCGCTACTGCCGCATCTGACGGTGCTCGACAATGTCGCCTTCCCCCTGGAAGTCCAGGGCATAGACCGGCCGACGCGGGAGGGTCGCGCCAGACGCATGGTCGAACTGGTCGGTCTCGCCGGCAAGGAGACCGCCTTCCCGCGCCAACTCTCCGGTGGCCAGCAGCAACGCGTCGGCATTGCCCGCTCGCTCGCGGTCGAACCCGAACTCTGGTTCCTGGACGAACCTTTCTCGGCGCTCGATCCGCTGATCCGACGCGAAATGCAGGACGAATTCCTGCGCCTGCAATCGGTGCTGAAGAAGACCATTGTCTTCATCACCCACGACTTCGACGAAGCGATCCGGCTCGCCGACCGCATCGCGATCATGAAGGATGGCGAGATCGTACAGGCCGGCACCCCCGAAGAACTCGTTCTGGCGCCCGCCACCGATTACGTCGCCGAATTCACCCGCAACGTCGCCCGTTCCAAGGTCGTTAAGGTCGCCTCGCTGATGACGGCCGCAACCGGGCCCCTGCCCGCTGCCACCACATCGCCATCGGCTTCCATCTCGGAAGCCGCACCCCTGTTCGCCTCAGCCGGGGACACACTCGGCGTCGTCGATGCAGATGGCCGGACGGTTGGTCTCCTGCGACGCAGCGATGTCGTTGACGTCATGATGCAGGGCTGAGCCGATGAGCGCGCTATCCGCCCCGCCATTCCACGCCGACGAGACCGGAAGCGCGCCGTCTGGCAAACGCTTCGTGGATATCGCCCTGGCGCTTGCCGCCTTTGCCATGCTCATGGCCTGGTGGCTCGGCCCGTCGATCGGAAAATGGGCCTTCGACTATCCACGCGCCTGGCAAATCCCCGCGGCTCGACACATCAGCGTCTGGATGAAATGGCTGGTCAACGAAGCGAGCTTCGGCCTCTTCTCCTTCACTGATCTCACGCGCTTCATCGCAGACCTCATCGACATTCCCTACACGTTTGCGCTCAGCCTGCTCTCCACCGGCTTCCTCGCGGGCCAGGGATCCGCCGCAGTCCAGATCGTGCCGCCGATATCCTACCTGGGTGTCATCGTGCTCGTCGGTCTGATGGGATTTTATGCTGGTGGCGCCAAGTTGGCGGCACTGGTCGTCACCTGCTTCGGATTCCTCGCCGCATTCGGCCAGTGGTCGAGCGCCATGGTGACGCTCTCCTCCATCCTGGTCGCTGTTCCGATCGGTGTCATTCTCGGCCTTTTACTCGGGCTCGCCGGCTACCGCTTTCCGTGGATAGAACGGGCGATCTCGCCACTTCTCGACCTGATGCAGACCATCCCGATCTTCGCCTATCTCGTGCCGATCCTTTTCCTCTTCGGTTTCGGGCCGACGGCAGCCATCGTCGGGACCATTGTCTACGCCATGCCGCCCATGGTGCGCATCACCTTACTGGGCCTGAGAGCCGTTCCGTCGGAAATCCGCGATCTTGGCCAAATGGTTGGCTGCTCGCGCCGCCAGATGACCTGGAAGGTCATGGTGCCCTCGGCCGCCGACGCGCTGATGGTCGGCGTCAACCAAGTCATCATGCTCTCTCTCAACATGGTGATCATCGCATCGATGATCGGCGCCGGCGGTCTCGGTTTCGACGTGCTGGCAGCCCTCCGCCGTCTCGACATCGGCGCCGGCTTCGAGGCGGGTTTCGCAATCGTCGCACTCGCCGTCGCCCTCGACCGCTTGAGCCAGGCCTTTGCGCGAAAGGCCGGCGTCCCGTCCGTCATAACGACCAGCGACCACAACCTGATGCAGCGCCACCCGTATCTGACTGCAGGCCTTGCCGTGCTCGTCTTCAGCCTCGTCGCAAGCCTGATTTCGCCTGCTGTCGCCACCCTGCCCGACAGCCTCACCCTATCGACCGGCACCTTCTGGAACGAGGTGGTGAAATGGATCAACATCAACTTCTTCGACGCGCTCGAGGCGATCCGCACCACCCTCCTCATCCACCTTCTGGTACCGATCAAGCGCTTCCTGGCCGAGTTGCCTTGGCTGGGTGTCGTCGCCGTGTTGGCCATCGCCGGCTACCGCCTCGGCGGGCTGCGGCTCGCTGTCCTGGCCGCCACGCTCTCCTTCCTGATCGCCGCGACTGGCCAATGGGAAAAGGCGATGGTGACGGTCTATCTCTGTGGCATCGCGGTGATCATCGCCTGCCTGATCGGTATTCCAATCGGCATTCTCGCCGCAGAGCGTGAGCGGCTCTGGCGCTGGCTGCAGGTGGTGATCGACACGTTGCAGACGCTACCTTCCTTCGTTTATCTGATGCCGGCCGTAATGCTCTTCCGTGTCGGCGACTTCACAGCTCTGATCGCCATCGTTGCCTATGCCGTGGCACCAGCGATCCGCTACACGGCACTCGGGATACAGCGCGTCGACCCGAAGGTCGTCGAGGCCGGACGCGCCATGGGGTGCACGCCCTTTCAGATCCTCACCAAGATCAAGTTGAAGCTCGCACTTCCCGAACTCATGCTCGGCCTGAACCAGACGATCATGTTCGCCCTCTCAATGCTCGTGATTACGGCCCTGGTCGGCACCCGCGACCTCGGCCAGGAGGTCTATATCGCTTTGACCAAGGCCGATACCGGCCGCGGCATTGTCGCAGGCCTCGCCGTTGCCTTCATCGCCATCATCGCCGACCGGTTGATCTCTGCCGGCGCTGCTCGTCTGAGGGAGCGGATGGCATGACCGACATCGCCCCGAACCCAGTACTCGAAGATCGCATCGCGTCCCTGCCCTGCTGGACTGGAGCGCTGGAGATCTCCGTGCTCAAGGGCGGCCTCAGCAATGAGAGCTTCCTGGTGGCCGATGCCTCTGGCCGCCACGTCGTGCGCTTCGGGACAGATTATCCCTTCCATCACGTTTCCAGGACCCGCGAACTCATGACGGCCCGCGCTGCCCACGCGGCCGGCTTCGCTCCGAAGGTGGAGTATGCAGAATCGGGCGTTATGGTGTCTGCCTTCCTCGACGCGAAGACGTTTTCGGCAAACGACGTCGCAGCCGAACGCCAGCGCGTGGCGCTCCTTCTCCACCGGTTTCACAAGGAAATGCCACGCCACGTAACCGGTGCGGGCTTCATGTTCTGGCCCTTCCACGTGGTGCGCGACTATGCCCGCACGCTCGAGGCAGGCAACAGCCGGATGATCCCGGAGCTGGCCCGTTACCTGGTGCTGGCCGAGGAGCTCGAAGCCGCGCAGACGCCCTTGCCGATCGTCTTCGCCCATAACGATCTCCTGCCCTCCAACATCCTCGACGACGGCGAAAGGCTCTGGCTGATCGATTTCGAATATGCCGGTTTCTCGACGCCCATGTTCGATCTCGCCGGTGCGACCTCCAATGCCGGCCTGACACCCGACCAGTCGGAAGAGTTCCTCACCGCCTATTTCGGTGGTGTGCCCTCGCCCGAGATCCGCCGCTCGCTCGCCGCCATGCAATGCGCCTCTCTGTTGCGCGAAGCGATGTGGAGCATGACCTCCGAACTCTACCTCGATGCGCCAGGGGCCGACTATGTCGGCTACACGGCCGAAAACCTCACGCGCCTCCAAGAAGCGCTGGACCACTACAACTCAGTCTACGGGAAACATGCGTCATGACCCTGCCCTCCCACGCCCAGATCGTCGTCATCGGCGGTGGCATCATCGGCTGCTCCACCGCCTATCATCTCGCCAAGGATCACAAGGCAGACGTTCTGCTCCTCGAACAGGGCGCCCTCACATCGGGTTCGACCTGGCATGCGGCGGGTCTCGTCGGCCAGCTGCGTTCGTCCGCCTCGATCACCCGCGTGCTGAAATATTCGGTCGAGCTCTACAAAGGGCTGGAAGCCGAAACCGGGCTCGCAACGGGCTGGAAGATGACGGGCTGCCTGCGGCTTGCCACCAATCAGGATCGCTGGACCGAATTCAAGCGCCTCGCCACGACGGCCGGGAGCTTCGGTATGGAGATGCATCTCGTTTCCCCCGAAGAGGTGAAGCGGATGTGGCCGCTGATGAATGTCGATGATCTCGTCGGTGCGAGCTGGCTGCCGACGGACGGTCAGGCGAGCCCCTCTGACATCACCCAGTCGCTGGCCAAGGGCGCCCGCATGCATGGCGCGAAGATCGTCGAAAACGTTCGGGTCATCGGCTTCGAGATGAAGGACGGCCGGATCACAGCTGTGAAAACCACGCTGGGCGACGTCGCCTGCGAAAAGGTCGTCAACTGTGCCGGCCAATGGGCGCGCCAGGTCGGCGAAATGGCGGGCATCAACGTGCCTCTACAGGCGGTCAAGCACCAGTATATCATCACCGAGAAGATCGACGGCCTTTCGACCGACGCACCGACCATCCGCGACCCTGACAGGCGGACCTACTACAAGGAAGAGGTTGGCGGCCTTGTCATGGGCGGATATGAGCCCAATCCGCAACCCTGGCTTACTGGCGACCTGCCGAATGACTGGGCCTTCCGCCTGTTCGATGACGATTACGACCATTTCGAACAGCACATGATCCAGGCCGTCGAACGCGTACCAGCTCTGGAGACGGTCGGCGTCAAGCAGATGATCAATGGTCCGGAGAGCTTCACGCCCGACGGCAACTTCATTCTCGGCGCAGCCCCCGAATGCAAGAACATGTTCGTCGGCGCCGGGTTCAACGCCTTCGGCATCGCGTCCGGCGGAGGCGCCGGCTGGGTGCTGGCGCAATGGGTGGTCGACGGCGAAGCGCCGCTCGATCTCTGGGTCGTCGACATCAGGCGTTTCGCCGGCATGCATCGCGACCGCCAATGGGTCTGCGACCGCACGCTGGAGGCCTATGGCAAACACTACACAATTGCCTTCCCGCACGAGGAATATGAAAGCGGCCGCCCGCGTCTTGTCTCTCCGCTCTACGACCGCTTGAAGGCATCAGGCGCCGTCTTCGGCTCAAAGCTCGGCTGGGAGCGCCCCAACTGGTTCGCACCATCAGGCATGGCACCGAAGGACGTTTACTCCATGGGCCGGCAGAACTGGTTCGGGCCCGTTGGCGACGAGCATCGCCACGTGCGCGAGGCGGTCGGGCTGTTTGACCAGTCGTCCTTTGCGAAATACGAGCTTTCAGGTCCCGATGCCCTCAAGGCACTCGACTGGATATGCGCCAACGACGTGAACAAGCCCGTCGGTCGCCTGACCTACACACAGCTTCTGAACACGCGGGGGGGCATCGAGGCGGACTTGACCGTCGCGCGCTTCGCCGAAGACAGATTCTACATCGTCACCGGCACCGGCTTCCGCACCCATGACTTCGGTTGGATATCAGATCATATTCCGGCCGGTCTGGACTGCACGCTCTCCGACATTACCGAAGACTGGGGCACGCTGTCGCTGATGGGACCAAGGGCCCGCGAAGTACTCGCCGGCGTCACCGCCGCAGATGTGTCGAATGCGGCATTCCCCTTCGGCCATGTGCGAGAAATCGGGATTGCCGGCGCCACCGTTCGGGCGCTCCGGGTCACCTATGTCGGCGAACTCGGCTGGGAACTGCACATACCGATCGCCGCACTCGGAGAAGTTTATGATGTCCTGATGGCAGCGGGCAAAACCCATGACATCCGCCCCATCGGTTATCGCGCACTGGAATCCCTGCGCCTCGAAAAAGCTTACCGTGCCTGGAGCTCCGACATCACGCCGAACGACACGCCCTTCGAGGCTGGACTCGGCTGGGCGGTGAAACTCCGCAAGAACACCGATTTCCTTGGTCGCCGAGCGCTGGAAGGCCTTGCCGGTCAGCCGCTCAAGAAACGGTTCATGGGCTTCACCGTCGACGACCCATCGATCGTGATCGCGGGACGCGAGACGATCCTCAGGAACGGCGAGGCCGTCGGCTACCTGACCAGCGGCGGCTATGGCTACACGCTCGGCCGAAACATTGGCTACGGCTATGTTCGCAACACTGAGGGCGTTAGCGACGACTATCTGAAGAGCGGAACTTACGAGCTCGTGGTTGCGGCGGAAAAGACGCCGGCCACCCTTCACTTCGGGCCGATCCTCGACCCGGCCATGGACAAGATCAAAGCCTGAGGTTTCGATATGTCATTTCGCGCGGATCGTCACGTCCACATCCTCATCATCGGCGGTGGGGCCATCGGCACGTCCGTCGCCTACCACCTCGCCCGCGACGGCGCGAGGGATGTCCTGCTGGTCGAAAAGGCCATGCTCACCCATGGCTGCACCTGGCATGCGGCAGGCCTCGTCGGCCAGCTTCGCGGCAAGCGCAATCTGACCCGGCTGATGCAAAATTCCGTCGCGGTCTTCGATCGCCTGGAACAGGAAACGGGCCAGCACATTGCCTGGAAGAAGGTGGGCTCGCTCAGGCTTGCCGGAAGTCCTGAGCGCTGGAGCGAAATTCGCCGTTCGATGACCCAGGCAAAAAGCTTCGGCGTCGAATGCTACTCCCTCTCCGCTGAAGAGGCAGCGAACCGTTTCCCTTACATCGTCAAGGAGGGCATCGAGGGTGCCGCCTTCATACCCGGCGACGGCTATATCGATCCCTATTCCCTGACCATGGCCTATGCCAAGGGCGCGCGGATGAACGGCGTGAAGATCGAGGAAGGGGTGACGGTCGAGGAGATTGTCATCGAGAACCGCCGGGCCGTCGGCGTGGTGACGAATGGCGGGACGATCTCCTGCGATATTCTCGTCAATTGTGCCGGCCTCTGGGCGAAACGCGTCGGTGAGATGGCCGGCGTCCCGCTCGCGGCAGGCGTCGTGGAGCACCAGTATTTCCTCACCGAAAAAAAGCTCACTCTACCCCCGGATCTCACCACCCTGCGCGATCCCGACAACAATTTCTATCTGAAGCCGGACACCGGCTCCTTCGCCATCGGCGGCTGGGAGGATGGCACCAAGGGTTGCTGGCGTGGCAAGCCGCCGCTCGATTTCGGTCGCGAACTGTTCGAGCCGAACTGGGACCGGTTGGAGCTCTTTGCCCTGCCGGCCGCGACCCGCATTCCCGCCCTCAACGAGATCGGCATCCAGACGGTGATCAACGGCCCGATCCCCGTCTCCTTCGACGGCGAGCCGATCATGGGGCTTGCCCCGGGCCTCGACAATTTCTACGTCGCCTGCGGCTTCACCGCGGGCATCGCGGCCTCTGGCGGAGCCGGCCTTGCGCTTTCCAATCTCATCCTGCACGGCGATGCCGGCATGGATCTCTGGCCTTTCGACGTCCGTCGCTTCGGCGCTGTCCATGCCCAGGGACGTTATCTGGAAGAACGCGCCATCGAGGCTTACGGCGCCTACTACAAGGTCCATTGGCCAGGCGAGGAAGCGCAGGCCGTCCGAGGTCTGCGCCGACCGCCGCTGCACGATGTCCTGGCGAGAAATGGCGCCGTCTTCGGCTCGAAATTTGGTTGGGAACGGCCCAACTGGTTTTCGCAAGCGGGGCCGGAAGCCAGGGACATCCCCTCATTCGAGGGCAAGCCGAACTGGTTCGACGCGGTCGGAGACGAGGTCAAGGCGATCCGCGAGCGGGTGGCGCTCATCGATCAATCGTCCTTCTCCAAGTTCGAAATCAGCGGTCCCGGCGCTTGGGCTGCCATGCAGCGGATCGCGGCCAATGATCTGTCCGGCCCGCCGGGCAAGGCCGTGTACACCCAGCTCTGCAACGAGCGCGGCGGCATCGAGGCTGATGTGACGATCGTCCATCTCGCCGACGACCTCCTCTACCTGATCACCGGATCCGGCTTCGGCGTCCGAGACGGTAACTGGGTTTCCCGCCACCTGCCGGCAGGCGTCTGCCTGCGCGACGTCACAAATCGCTTCGCCACCCTCAACATCTGCGGACCGCGGGCGCGTGACGTCCTGCAAAGCATCTCCGACGACGACCTCTGCAATGACGCGCTGCCCTTTCTGACCGCAAGACGCATCGACATCGGCTCAGCCACCGCGCTTGCGGTCCGCATCGGTTATGTCGGCGAACTCGGCTATGAACTCTATATCGACCAGGAATACGCCTCCCATGTCTACGATACACTGAAAACGGCCGGACAAGCCTCAGGCATCGCCGATGCCGGATACCGGGCCATCGATGCGGCCCGCATGGAAAAGGGCTATCTCTACTGGTCCGGCGACATCACGCCCGACTACAATCCGTATGAGGCTGGTCTCGGCTTCTGCGTCGCGCTCAACAAAGGCGACTTCATCGGCCGGGAGGCCCTGGCGACGATCAAGGCGGACGGCGTGAAGCGCAGGCTCGTTTCCTACACCGTCGACGGCTTCGCCCCCTTCCACGGCGGCGAGGCGGTTCTACTCGACGGCAAGGTCGTGGGCTCCACGGCCAGCACCGGTTACGGATATACGCTCGGCAAGACCATTGCCTTCGGTTACCTGCCAACTGAGATTGCCACAGGCGAGCACTTCCAGATCGAGGCCTTCGGCAGGACCTATGAAGCCCGCCGGGGCGCCCGCACCCTCTATGATGCGAAGATGGAGAGGCTGAAGGCATGAACGAAGAGACCGAGATCGCGCTCGCCCGGGAAACAGTGAAGACGATCCCCCTGCTGGCCGGTCATGACGGCCCGATCGAACGCCTGGGCGGCCTCACCAATCTGGTATTCCGCGTTGGGGACCACTGCCTGCGCATCCCTGGCAAGGGCACAGAGGAATACATTGATCGCGCCAACGAGATGATGGCGACAGAGGCAGTCGCCTTTGCCGGTGTCGGCCCGGACATTCTCTTTGCGGACGCGACAAGCGGCATCTTCGTCTCCCGTTTCCTGGATGGGGCCGCGACCATGACACCGGAGCGGTTTCGGTCGCGAGCCGGCGCCCCTGCCAGGGCAGGCAAGGCCTTTCGCAAACTGCATGACAGTGGCGCCATCTTCCCTGCACGCTTCGAACTCTTCGCGATGATCGACAGCTACCTCGGCATCCTCGCCACGAAGGATGTCGACCTGCCGGAAGGATATCATGACGTCCTAAGCGAGGCGGAGGCGGTGCGGGCAGCGCTATCGGCCCATCCGCTGCCGAATGTCGCCTGCCACTGCGATCCGCTTTGCGAAAACTTCCTCGACAGTGGTGAGCGCATGTGGATCGTCGACTGGGAATATTCCGGCATGAACGACCCCATGTGGGATCTCGGCGATCTCTGCGTCGAAGGCGGTTTCGGGCCGGAGCAGGAGGAAGAAATGATCCTTGCTTATTTCGGCGGTGAGCCCACTGCCGCCGAGCGTGGGCGCATCATCATATATAAGGCAATGTGCGACCTTCTATGGACACTCTGGGGCTTAATACAGCTCGCAAACGACAATCCTGCAGACGACTTCCGCAGTTATGCCGATAGGCGCTTCGCCCGTTGCAGAGCTCTGATGGGTACAAGCCTCTTCGCCGAGGCATTAGAGGCGGTTGCGACGTCCAAGTCGGCCGACACATGACAGCCCAAAAGGGTCTTTTGCCCAACGGTTATCGACAGACTCTCCGATACTGAACCATCACAAAACGCGGGAGACGCGGGCATCCGACGGCAACTGGATCAGCGCGTCCTGATGTGGAGAAGGCTCCAGCCCTTGCACTGGTAGCGCGATAGATCTGTCTGCAGTCTTGTTTAAAGCAAGGCTTACGGCCCCTCGGCAATCATCTCAGCCTGTGCGATCGGCGTTCGTCGACTATGAAAAATTTCGGCCCGTCGCTCGAATGTTTTCCTGCCTTTCTTTAGACCCATCAAGGCGGGCGCGATGCTGCCGAAAGCCTCATCTTCCAAAGTGGCATCAAGAACGATCAGATCTGCGAAATGGCCCGGCGCGATGCCGTAGGCGTCGATACGCATCAGGCGCGCGGCATCGCCCGTGATCATATCGAGGCATTGGGAGAAACCTTCGGGTCCTATGTGCATGAGGTTTGCGTAGAGATTGGCCATGCGAAGCAAAGAACAATCCCCGTAAGGCGTGAACGGGTTCATCACGTTGTTCGTCGCAATCGACGTCGTAAGACCTCGGTCCGCCAACAGGTGCACAGGTGCAACGCCGCGTACGGCACGAAACCCCTTGTCGCGCCCGTTCAGATAGAGATCTGTCGAAGGCAGGGCGGTCACCGCAACGCCGGCGGCCAATAGCTGGGTGACATGCCGCTCGAAGAGCGCCTCCTCCATTGCAGCCAGCTTGGTGACGTGTCCGATCGCCACCCGCCCCTGCCAGCCCTTGGCTTCCGTCAAGCGACAGATGTCATCCATATGGGTCCAGCTTGGATCAAGATCGAAATCGAGGTGGAAGTCGAGATCGACGTCATGGCTCTCTGCCATGTCAAACAGACGCTCCATATGCGCTCTAGGATCGCTGTCCGTATAGGGGCAGCCGCCGAGCAGATCCGCGCCACTGTCTAGCGCCTGCTCCAGCAATGCCTCGGTGCCGGGATCGTTAAACAGGCCCTCCTGCGGAAAGACGCAGACAGAGAGGTCGATGGCAAAGGCATAGTCGCGCTTCAGCCGCTGGATAGCAGCAAGGCTTCGCAGACCGACACGCGGATCGACCTCCACATGCGTGCGCATGTGCATGGTGCCTTGCAGGATAGCCATTTCGATGGTTCGGGCACCACGGCGATAGACATCTTCTTCCGTGAATTCCTGCTTCCGCCGCGACACTGCAGCAACTGCGCCTTTCAACCCTCCCCCAACACCCCTGCAGCATGCAAGAAGACAGGATTTGTCCAGATGCACATGGGTGTCGACGAAGCCCGGCAAAACGAGACGGCCACCGACATCCTCTACGACATGAGCTTTATCTTCCCCGCGCTGCGCAACAGGAATGATCGCGGCAATGCGCCCATCACGGATGCCGATGTCCGTCAGGGCCACGCTCCCCTGCAGGGCGGCGTTCCGGATAAGGGTATCGAAGGCGGGAATGGAACTCATGCTTGAAGCCAAAATAGGAATTGAATAGAGAAACTGTATGCAGTTTAATGTCGATCATGGCAACAGACGGGGATAAAAAATGAACGACCTTGCGCAGCGCGACCTTCAGGCAGTCAAAGATTACCTGGAGGCCTCCATGGCGCCGGACCCCGTACGGGCAGCCCGATATGTGGATGCAAGCTTCGTCTGCAGGTTCACAGGCAACCGGGTGTTCGATAGCCCAAGCGGTCCCACGGGCTTCAACGCCACTCGCTACAAATGGGTGAAGAAGCGCATCGAGCGCTATGACGTCGTGCCAGGCGACGGCGAGACGATCGTCTACAGCCTCGGCTACCTATACGGCGAATGGCCGGATGGGCAACGCTTCGACAACAATCGCTATGTCGACCGCTTCGTCGTGCGCAACGGGCTCATCGTCGAGACCGACGTATGGAACGACAGTGCCGAATGGATCCTCGACCCCTCCTGTGCACGGCAATGAGATGCAGGTGTGGACAGTTTCAATCGGCGTAGGGAGCAAGGATATTCATCAGATCCCTGCTTCTGGCGCCTGAGCTTTGCAACAGCGCCCGAGATGCGACAGCCTCCAGATGCTCATCCATCAACATGCAGGCCCGCTCGGCGGGTCCCTGCTGGATGGCGTCGATCAACTCCAAATGCTCGCTGACGGCGCAGTCGGAGGAATGAGGACGCGCAAAGGCGGACAGGGACAGGCCGGCGCGGTAGCAGATCTCTGTCACGTAGCGAATGAGTATGGGCTTGCCAGTCATCTCCGCAAGCCGGACATGGAATTCCGTCGCCAGCCGAATTGACGTGCCTTCTGCGCCATGGCGCGCTTCGTGCTCTGCCTCGACAATCGCCTTCAACTGCTTGACTTGGGTGTCCGTCAGCTTACCCGCGAGATGACGCACCACCTGACGCTCAAGGTCGACCCGGATGTCGAAAATATCTCTGGCATCCTCGAAGGAAGGCGTCGCCACGACGGCGATCCGATTACGCCTCAAATCCACCAGACCTTCGGCTGCCAGCTGACCAAGCGCGTGCCTGGCGATCGTGCGGCTGACGCCAAAACGTTCACCAAGTGCATCTTCGGGCAGCCGGTCGCCCGGCAAGAGCGCGCGCTCGATAATCGCCGTGCGCAGAGCATGACAAATGCCCTGCACGCGATCGATTTCGCTCCGCGGCTGACGCTTTTCAGATGCCATGACGGGCTCCCTTCATGCTGCTCTGGATAATCCACCCAAACCGCTTTTTCAACTCGCCCTGATGCTGCCATAGCAAGCAAATTGCACAATTTAATTGCATGCACTTTTCGCATGGACATTTTACGAAAATGAAACTGCTATGATTTCCGGACTTCGCCTTCAGTGAGCCGATTTGGCACGCCTGTTGCATACAGTTTCGCAACAACTGAAGGTGAGGTGCATGATCGATTTTTCAGACGCGAGAGACAGGCATCCCGTGGCGGTGGAGCTGTCGCAGGCGGCCGTATCCTTTGGCCGCGGAGAAAGAGCCGTCGCGGCCCTGCAGGAAACGAGCCTCAAGATTGCCGAGGGCGAGTTTCTCGCACTCGTCGGCCCGTCCGGCTGCGGCAAGTCTACAATCCTGAAACTGGCCTCCGGCCTTTTGCAGCCGAGCAGCGGTGCGGTGATCGTCGGCGGCAAGGAAGTCAGCGCCAAGGCTCTGCGCATCGGCATGGCCTTCCAGAACCCAACGCTCCTTCCCTGGCTGACCATCGAACGCAACGTCATGCTGCCTTTGAAGATCGTGCGCCCGTTCCGCTCGCAGTACCGTTCCAAGAAGAATACGGAGTACCGCGATCGCGTCCACACCCTTCTGGCAGACGTCGGGCTACAGCGCTTCGCAAACCACTACCCCTGGCAGCTGTCCGGGGGCATGTTGCAGCGCGCCAATCTTTGTCGTGCCCTGGTCCATGAACCGAGCCTTCTCCTGCTCGACGAACCCTTCGGAGCGCTCGACCAGTTCACCCGCGAGGAGCTCTGGGCGACGATGCAGTCGCTCTGGATGAAGCGCAAACCGACGGTTCTGCTGGTGACGCATGACCTCAAGGAAGCCGGCTTTCTGGCATCGCGCATCTGCGTGATGAGCGCCCGTCCCGGCAGGGTCATCGACGACAGCACCGTCGACTTCGCCCGCCCCCGAACGGTCCCGATGACCTTCGAGCCGGAATTCACGGCGCTTAACCAGCGCCTGCGCGAGCTGATCATCGATGCCCGCACCGACGTCGCTGAGGAGGCCTGAGATGTCCTACACCATTCGCCGCCGCTTCTGGGCAGCATTCCTAATCTTCGCCTTCTTCGGCCTCTGGGAAATCCTCTGCATCGCGCTGCAGGTTTCCGACCTCGTCCTGCCACGCCCCTCGCAGGTCATGACGACGCTGGTGGACCGTTTCGATGTCCTCTGGCCGCATATCCTGCAGACACTGTGGACGACGATGGTGGGCTTCCTCCTCGGCGTCACGGTCGGCCTGCTGATCGGGGCTTGTATCGGCACCTCCAGGATTGCCTATGATACGGCCTATCCCCTGCTGATCGGCTTTTCCTCGATCCCCAAGGTGGCCGTTGTTCCGATCTTCGTTCTCTGGTTCGGATCCGGTTCCGTGCCGGCGATCCTGACGGCGCTGGCCATGTGCTTCTTCCCGATCGTCGTCAACATCGCGACGGGACTGGCCACGACCGAGCCTGAACTTGAGGACGTACTGAAATCGATGGGCGCCAGCAAGCTGGACATCCTGTGGAACGTCGGCCTGCCGCGCACCATGCCCTTCTTCTTTGCCTCTCTGAAAATCGCCGCGACCTTTGCCTTCGTCGGCTCCGTTCTGTCGGAGACAGTCGCCTCCAATCGCGGCATCGGCAACGTCATGATGACGGCATCCTCGAATTTCGACGTGCCGCTGGTATTTGCGGGACTGTTCATTCTCGCAGTGCTCGGCGTGCTTCTCTACGCCGCCTTCTCTCTCGTCGAAATGCGTGTCGCCGGCTGGGCGAACCGCCGCAACGATCTCACCACCACCGCCTGACCCCTCGAACAATCGGAGCTCAACATGCTGAAGACATTTCTCTCCACCGTCGCTCTTGGCCTTTGCCTCAACAGCGCGGCGCTTGCCGACACCGCCATCAAGTTTACGCTGGGTTGGAAGACGCAAGGATCGGACGCTGCCTTTCTGCTCGCCAAGGAAGCAGGCTACTTTGAAGCGGAAGGTCTCGACGTGACCATTGACCAAGGCGAGGGCTCGGCGGCCACCGTCACGCGCATCATGTCGGGTACCTATGATGCCGGCTTCGGCGACATCAACGCCATCATCCAGAATGCCGCGACCCGCCCCGATGAAGCCCCGGTCATGGTCTACCAGCTCTGGAACAAGCCGCCCTTCGCGATCGTCAGCAAGAAGGAGACCAATATCACTACGCCGGCAGACCTCGTCGGCAAGACGCTCGGCGGCGCACAGGGAACACCGACCACGCGCCTGGTGACGGTCCTCGCCACGCTCAACAAAGTCGACCTGGCTCAGGTCAAGATCGACAACATGGGTCCGAACCTGCAGGAACCCATGCTGATCAAGGGCGATATCGACGGCGCACTGGTGTTCAACATCACCAGCTGGTTCAACCTCATCAACAACCGCCAGGATCCGGCAAAGGACTATAACTGGCTGCTGTTCGGTGATCACGGTCTCGACCTCTACTCGAACGGCCTCATGGTGTCGCAGAAGCTGATCGCCGAGAACCCGCAGGCGGTTGCCGGTCTGGTCCGCGCGGTCAACAAGGCTGCAATCGAAATCGGGCTCGACACCGAAAAGGGCATGGATTCCGTCGTCGCTTACGACAACCTCGTCAAGCGTGACCTGGAGCACGACCGCCTCAAATTCTCCTACGAGAACCTGATCGTCTCCCCGGAAGTCGAAAAGCTCGGACTGGGCGATCTCGATGACAGCCGCCTTTCTCGCTCCATCGACATCGTGGCCGAAGGCTATCAGCTGCCGTCCAAGCCGACGGCCGAGCAGGTCTTTGACCGCCAGTTCCTGCCGCCGCTCGAAGAGCGCAAGCTCACCTACACGATCAACTGATCCAATGGCCCGGCCGGCGGCATCCTGCCGCCGGCCACAAATCCCGCGCGAGCAAGATACATGCAGCCAACACGTGCCCACCGATTGGAATCAGGGATGGTTGTGAGCCCTTACCCGCTCGCAACGGAAGCCGGCAGGGCCGTGCTGGCACGCGGAGGCAACGCGATCGAAGCGGCAGTCGCAGTTGCCGCAGTGCTCGCGGTGGTCATGCCCCATTTTTGCGGCCTGGGCGGCGATGCCGTCTGGTTGGTCTGCGACCGGGAGGGGCGCCGCCGCTGCTTCCTCGGAATAGGCCAGGCTGCTGCCGGGGTCACCGTTCCGAAAGACGCCATTCCAGCGCGCGGCCCATCCTCCATGCTGACCTCCGCCTGCGCTGTCGACAGCTGGGGACATGCCCTCGCCTTCAGCGCTGCGAACTGGGCCGGTCGGGAAAGCTTCGCGGATCTGATGTCTCCCGCGATCGAACTGGCCGATGGCGGCTATATACCAAGCGCCTCCCAGGATTTTTGGCTCGACTTTCGCGGGCAAGAGCACCCCGTATGGCCCGGATTTGCAGCAATCTTCGACCATCGCAGCGACGCGGGACTGTTGCGCCAGCCTCAGCTGGCTGCAAGCCTGCGGTCCCTTGCGAACGAAGGATACCGGAGCTTCTATGATGGCTGTCTGGCGGAAGCGATCGCCGACGGCCTGGCGAAAGTAGGCTCGCCGCTCAACAAAGCGGATCTGGCAGCCACCCGCACGCGTGAAGTCGATCCGCTGGCGCTGGATTATCGCGGAACGCTGCTGCTGGCGCCGCCGCCCCCAACGCAGGGCTGCTCGACGCTTGCCATCATGGGCATTCTCTCCCGGTTTGATCTCGTAGAGACGACCCCAGGAACCGCCGCCCGGATCCATCTGCTTGTCGAGGCGACCAAGCAGGCTTTCCTGAAGCGTTCATCGATCGCCGATCCGGATTTCGATACTGGAAAGCATGACCCGGCCGCAGCCATGCTCGAAACAGGCACGCTCGACGCCGCAGCGGGCAGGATCGATCCCGCATCCGCCATGGCGTGGCCTCATCCGGTCAACAGCGCAGATACCGTCTTCTTTGCCGTCACGGACCCTCAGGGACGTTGTGCCAGCCTGCTTCAGAGCACCTATTTCGATTGGGGCAGTGGCGTCATCGTTCCCGGGACAGGCATCCTCTGGCAAAATCGCGGCGCAGCCTTTTCGACTGAACCCGGCCACCCGAATTGCCTGGCGCCCGGCAAGCGGCCCTTCTACACCCTCAACCCGGGTATCGCGATCCGGGACGGCGAACCCTATCTGCTCTACGGCACGCAGGGCGCCGATGGTCAGCCGCAGACGCTGTCTGTGCTACTGACCAGCCTGCTCGACGACGCCATGACACCCGAGCTGGCGCTGGCCCAGCCACGTTTCCTCCTGGGACGAACCTTCTCCGACAGCCGTGACAGCCTGAAGATCGAGGGATCGATTCGGCCTGAAGAGGCCGAAGCACTTTCGGCCCTCGGCCATGAAGTCGCGATGCTCCCTGCCCTTTCACCGATTTTCGGACAGGCAGGCGTGATCCGGCTGTCTGAAAATGGCAGTGTGGAAGGTGCCCATGATCCACGCGGCAACGGCTCAGCGGCGAGTGTTGCCTTATCGCCGGATCAGAACCGATGACCCATTCAGGAGAGCTCTACGCCACCCACACGATCGGCGAGCCTCGGGGCCCGCAACAGAATCGTCGCATCCGCTGGAAAGACGGGGTCATTACGGCTGTGGAAGACGCCAGCCCTGCAACGGCGGGGAACCAGCGCACGCTGGTAATCCCTGCACTGGCCAATGCCCATGATCATGCGCGGCCACTGCCAATGTCATCCTTCGGAACCGCCTTCCTGCCCCTGGAGGCGTGGCTGCCGCGCACGATCCTTGCCACGCCGTCGGATGCCTACAAGGCCGCCGTGGCACCGCTCGCGCGCGCAGCACTGTCTGGCTGCGGCGCGGTCATGGTACACTATACGCGGCCAAGCGGCAAACTCGATCCAGTCGAGGAAGCCTGCGAAGTTGCAAGGGCCGCACGGGACGTCGGTGTCAGGATTGCCTTTGCCCCGGCGCTGAGAGACAAAAATCCGCTCGTCTATGGTGACGAAACGGCCCTGCTCGACAAGCTTCCGGCCAGCACCGCGGCTCTGCTGCGGGAGACCTTTTGCCGGCCACCCCAATCTCCCGAGCGCCTGATCGAGACAACGGAACAGATCGCGGAAGCCATCCAGGGACCGATGGTCGACGTGCAGTTTGGACCGGCTGGCGTGCAATGGTGTAGCGATGAACTGCTCCAGGCGATCGCGCGACGGTCTGCCGAAACCGGCCGCAGAGTTCATATGCATCTCCTCGAGACACCCTATCAGAGGCGGTGGTCGGATCTCACGTTTCAGCAAGGGATCGTCACCTATCTGAAGGAAATCGGCTTGCTCTCGCCGCGACTGACCCTTGTGCATTGCGTCCACGCCCGCCCGCACGAACTGGACATGATTGCGGAGGCAGGTTGCCGCATCGTCACGAACTCCGGATCCAATCTGCATCTCCGTTCAGGGCTCGGACCCGTCGCCAGCGCTTGGCAGCGAGGCTGTCATGTCGCGATCGGTGTGGATGGTCAGGCCTTCGACGAGGACGACGACATGATCCGCGAGATCCGTCTCGCAAATGCCCTGCACGGCGGGATGGGCTTTACGCAGAGCTGGTCGCGGCAGGACTTCCTGTTGCAAAGCATTGCTCATGGACGGCAAGCGATCGGCATGTCCGGGACCGGCAAGATTGCAGTCGGAGAACCGGCCGATTTTCTTGAGCTCGACTATGACCGCCTCGATCGGGACAGGATCATGGAGCTTGAGCCTGTCGACCTGTTCTTTGCACGCGCAAATGCACGACATGTGCTGCAGGTGATCGTGGCGGGAAAGACCATCGTCGCGCAAGGACGTTTACCCGGCATAGACCTCGATGCCCTGGAAAACGAATTGCGCAGCAGCTACCGACAATCTGTCCGACGATTTGAGACATTGCGTCGGGACTGGCCCCTCATCGAGACGGCGCTCGCTGAGTGGAACCAAGCCTATAATGGCTGCTGCTAGCCAGGCCGGCGCTTTAGTGGAGGCCGTTCTTTCGGAGTCGGTACTCGAGCTTCGCACGCGAGATGCCAAGGCTGCGGGCGGCGGCAGAGACATTGCCACGATGGGTGGTGAGGGCTTGACGGTAGAGATCGAGCTCGGCCGCTTTGATGTGTGAAGAAGATTGCAGAAAATCCGGAGTGACTGCTGCAGGTGACAGGGTGACCTGGCCATAGGTCAAGCGTCCTTCACGTGTCAGCGACGGATGGGACGGGGCCAGTGGTTCATTGGCTGTGAATATGTGCTGCAGATCGATAAACCCGCCCGGATCGGCAAAGATCACGCCGCGCTCGATCAGATTTTGCAGTTCGCGGATATTGCCCGGAAAATCATAGGCGAGCAGCGCATCCATGGCGCGGCGGGTCAGGCCTACCACTTGGCGGCGGTGCCGCTCGCGGAACAGACGCAGGAAATGGTCGACGAGCAGGGGAATGTCGTCCCGCCGCTCGCGAAGCGGCGGAATGGAAATCGGGAAGACGCAAAGACGGAAATAGAGGTCCTGGCGGAAGCGCCCCGTCCGCACCTCGTCGGCTAGATCGACGTTCGAGGCGGCGATAATCCTGACATCCGCCGCCACCGTTTTCAAACCGCCGACACGCTCGATGACCCGCTCCTGGATGGCACGAAGCAACTTGCCCTGCGCGGCATACGCCAGTGATGCGATCTCGTCGAGGAAGAGCGTTCCGCCCGCCGCGCGCTCGAAATAGCCCGGTCGGGACGCTACAGCGCCGGTAAAAGCGCCCCTCTCGACGCCAAAGAGTTCCGATTCTACCAATGTGTCGGGAATGGCCGCGCAGTTGAGTGCGACAAACGGCTTGGTCGAGCGCTGGCTAAGCCGATGCAACTGCTGGGAAAACAGTTCTTTGCCGACACCGGATTCCCCGACCAGCAGAACCGTAGCCTCCGTGTCGGCCACCTTCTCCACCATCAGCCGCGCACGCAGGAAACTGGCGGAAACGCCCACGACCGGGTCGCCACCGGTGCTCGCCGTCGGGTTCGCCGAGGCGGGATCACCGCTTCGTTGCGTTTTCTCCGAGCGGCTGCGCGAAGTGCGCCGCGATCGTGGCCATTCGAGGCCGAGATACGCTCGTTCGGGTGCGTCCTCTCCCCATTCTTCGGCGTTCTGGCCAACGACATAACAGCGTGACGCCCCCATGCCCGAGCACTCCATCTCGCGAAAAATCACAGGCCGGCCGAAGAGCGTGCTGGTGTAGCCGCTGGGATAGCCGGTCTGCATCCAGCAGACGGGCTCGCTTGCCAGACCATGATGAACGATGTGTTCGCCCGCTTCGGAGGAATCGTACCAATAGAACTCGCCGAAATAGCGTCCCTTATCGCTGTCGAATTCGAACTGCTTGGTCTCGACCTTGACGAAACCCTCCAAGGTATGGACGCGCGGTCCTGCGGCGAGAGCATGAGTGAGATCCTGATGCGGAAAGCGTTTCAGGATCAGCTCGGCATCCCGGACGCCCTGCATGTAGCCAACACGCATGAAGATGCCTTTTGCCGCCTCCATGCCGAAGGCCTCGATGATCTCCTGACGCAATCGACCGAGAACCTGGCTCTGCATCAGAACCATGCGCTGGTCGTTGAGCCAGATCCGGCCGTCGCCCAAGGCAAAATGCAGTGCCTCGGTCAGTTCCGACAGTGTCGGCGAGGCACCTGTATCGAGCTCGCTGAACGCCCCCTTGGACAACATCTTGCCCGTCGACTTCGACACATCGGCCAGAGAAACGAGCTTAGGCGGTTTGGTAGGGGTCATATCGGCTTCATGCGTTTTCAGGTTTTTTCCATGATTTCACCATTTGATGAAATCTGCAATCCAAGTCGACGCTGGAAGCAATTTCGAATGAATGCCAGCTATTCCATTGTAGTTTCGAGATTTTTCGAAGCCCAGAAGTGACATGCAACTGCCAAGGCAGCAACTGGCACATCCCTTGCGATGACTTGTTCGAGCCACTTGAGGAGGTGGTACGGAGGACGCATCGATCAGCTGAGATGGGATGAGCGGCTCAACACGGGCCGACCTCATGACGGCGAAGCTGTGCGCGGACCTCCCCAACCAAGGGAACTGGAGGCCCTGAACCAATGAATGTGCACGCGCCCAATTTTCTGGACACCGCTCGCTGGGGCGGGCTGGCCTATATCTCCGAGTGGCAGGAGACCATGGCAGGAACGCTCAATGTGACCGATCCCGCCAATGGCAATGTCCTGGCAGCCGTCGGCCTCTGCGGCCCGGCCGATGTCGCCCGCGCGGCAAAACAGGCCAAAGCCGCACAGAAGGCATGGGCCAAGACCTTGCCGGCTGAGCGTGCGGCGATCCTCAATCGTGCCGCTGACCTTTTGGAGCAAAACGGTCAGGAACTGGCGGCCTGGATCATGCAGGAATCCGGCTCCATCCATCCGAAAGCGATGATCGAGATCGAACACGGCGCACTCTTCATCCGCCATGCCGCATCGCTGGCAACCCAGCCGTCCGGCATGTTTTTGCCTGGCATGGATGATCGGACCAACTATGCCCGGCGCGTGCCGCATGGCGTGGTCGGCGTGATCTCTCCGTTCAATTTCCCGCTCGTTCTGTCCGTACGCTCGATCGCGGCTGCAATCGCGCTTGGAAATACTGTGGTGCACAAGCCGGATCCGCGAACGCCGATCTCCGGCGGCATCATCATCGCCCGCATCTTCGAAGAGGCTGGCCTTCCCAAGGGCGTCCTGCATGTCGTGCCTGGTGGCGCGGATGCCGGTGAAGCCCTCTGCAGCGATCCGAACATTGCCATGGTCTCCTTCACCGGCTCGGCACGTGGTGGCTCCAAAGTGGGTGAGATCTGCGGCCGTCACCTCAAGCGCGTCCAGCTCGAACTCGGCGGCAAGAATGCACTCGTCATTCTCGATGACGCCGATCTTGATGTGGCAGCCTCCAATGCCGCCTGGGGCACCTTCCTGCACCAGGGCCAGATCTGCATGGCAACCGGGCTGATCCTGGTTGATGAAAAGATCGAGACTGCTATCACCGAGCGGCTTGTCAGCAAGGCACAACACCTGCCAGCCGGCGATCCCTCGACCAAGCAGGTGGCGCTCGGCCCGATCATCTCCGACAGCCAGGTCGAAGCGATCCAGAAGATCGTTGACGATGCCGTGGCTAAGGGGGCGAAGCTGCTCGCCGGTGGCACCCATGACGGTCGCTTCTATGCCGCAACCGTGCTCTCGGACGTCAAGCCGGGCATGCTGGCCTTTGAGGAAGAGATCTTCGGGCCTGTCGCCTGCATCGTCTCGTTCAAGACGGATGAGGAAGCGGTAGAGCTCGCCAATCGATCGGACTATGGGCTGGCGGCTGGCGTCATCTCGAACAATCTCGGACGCGCCATGGCCGTCGGAGACGAGTTGAATGTCGGACAGCTCCACATCAACGACCAGACGGTCAATGGCGGTCCCTATGCGCCCTTCGGCGGTCGAGGAAAGTCCGGCAACGGCACCCGTGTCGGCGGCCCGGCAGACATCGAAGAGTTCACCCAGTGGCAGTGGGTCTCGGTGAAAAAGACCGCGACACCCTATCCGTTCTGATCACCTCGCTCCCCAACCGAGCATCGGATCACCGTCCGCCTTGATGGCGGACGGATTTCATCCACACAAAACCCAGGGAACAAGACCATGACCCTTGCAGGAAAAACAATTGTCATCACAGGCGTCTCTTCGGGCATCGGCGGTGAAGTCGCCCGCCTCGCCCGCTTTCGCGGCGCAACCGTCATCGGTGTCGATCGCAACGACGCCATGCTGACACTCGACGGCTTCATCAAGATCGATCTCGCCGATCCGGCCGCCATCGACGCAGTGCTTGCCCAGTTCCCCGCCCGCATCGACGCGCTCGTCAATGCTGCGGGCGTTCCCGGCACCGCCGACAAAGACCTCGTGGCCCGTGTCAACTATCTCGGTCTTCGGCATTTGACCGAAGCCTTGATCGAGCGCATGCCAAAAGGTTCCTCCATCGTCAACTTCGCCTCGATCCTCGGTGCAGAATGGCCAAAGCGCATCGAGCAGCATAAGGTGCTCGCCGACACCAAGAGCTTCGCCGAAGGCCAAGCCTGGCTTGCAGCGAACCCGGTCGCGCAGGAAACCTGCTACCAGTATTTCAAGGAGGCCCTGATCGTCTGGACCATGAAGCGCAGCCAGGCCCTGTTCATGGAGCACGACATCAGGATGAATTCGGTGGCCCCCGGTCCCGTGTTCACCCCGATCCTCGGCGACTTCGTGACCATGCTTGGCCAGGAACGTGTCCAGGCAGACTCCCACCGGATGAAACGCCCGGCGCTGGCCGATGAAATCGCAGGGCCCGTACTCTTCCTCTGCTCGGAAGATGCCCGGTGGGTGAATGGGGTGAACCTGCCGATCGATGGCGGTCTTGCAGCAACCTACACCTGATCGCCGGGTTTCATCTGGCTCTTTGCCGAAGGAAGCCTGACCGGACCGGCTGCTGAACCTATTTTCCAGGCGTCTGCTGAGAGGACGTGAGCACCGGCTCCGGCGCTTCAAGGATGAACCGCCGCGCCAGCCACGCACAGAGCATCAACTGGATCTGGTGAAAGAGCATCAGCGGCAGCACGATTGCGCCAACCGACTGGCCGGCGAAGATGACGCCGGCCATCGGCACACCACTTGCCAGACTTTTCTTCGAGCCACAGAAGATCGCGGTGATCCGGTCCTCCCGGCTGAAGCCGAACAGCTTCGATCCGAACGCCGTAATCAACAGCACGGCGACAAGCAGGGCGACATCGAGACCGATCACCAAGGCCAGGTCCGCGGTGGAGAATTCAGTCCAGATGCCCTCGATTACGGCATTGGAGAAGGCGAGATAGACGACCATCAGGATCGAACCGCGATCGACGGGCGCAAGCAGGGACTTGCGCGCCCGGATCCAGTTGCCGATGAAGGGCTGCAACAACTGGCCAAGGACGAAGGGTAGAAACAGTTGCAGCATGATCTTCCAGATCATGTCCAGCGACACCCCGACATGACCTCCCGCTGAAAAGAGTACCGCAACAAGCGCCGGCGTCAGGAACATGCCTAGAATGTTTGACGCAGAAGCAGCACAGATCGCGGCCGGCACATTGCCTCCGGCGATCGATGTGAAGGCGATGGAGGATTGCACTGTCGATGGCAAAACGCAGACATAGAGAAGGCCAAGATAGAGCGCCGGCGGGATCAACCACGGCGATAGGAACCCCATCAAGAGACCGAGCAGCGGAAAGACCACGAAGGTGACCGCGAGAATGAAGCTCTGGAGCCGCCAGTGCAGGAAGCCCGCGACGACCACATCGGTCGAAAGGCGTGCGCCATGCAGGAAGAAAAGCAGCGCAATCGCCAAACTGGTCGCTAGCCCAAACCATTCCGCAGGCTTGCCGGAAATCGGCAATAACGTCGCAAGCACGACCATGGCTATGAGCAGCAGGGTAAAGGTATCGGGAAGAAAGCGTTTCATCTGAGGGATCCAGCTGGACAGAGTCTTGAGACTAGTTATCGTTAAATCCGATGCAAGAAATAACAGTCATCGGAAAACGTGATATGCTCGATCTCGTTCACTTGCGCAGTTTCGTGTCCATAGCCCAGCTTGGCAGCTTCACCCTTGCCAGCCAGAAACTCGGTTTGCGACAATCGACCGTCAGCCAGCACCTGCAGCGCCTCGAAGAGGTACTCGGCCGGCGCCTGCTTGACCGCGACACCCACGGCGTGCGCCTGACGGCCGACGGCGAAGCCCTTCTTCCGCATGCCCGTCAACTTCTATCGCTCGAACGGCAGACGGCGTCCCTCTTCGAGTCTGCCCGGCCGCGAGGCCGATTGCGGCTCGGCATCTCCGAAGATCTGGTCTCCGGCCAGCTTCCGGCACTCCTGCAGGACTTCATTGCCGATTATCCCGCCGTCGAGCTCCACCTTACGGTGGCGCTCTCCAAGGATCTCGCCGACATGCGGGACAAGGGCGACCTTGATCTAGTCTTTGCCAAGCGTCGCCTGGGCGATCGCCGGGGCGAGGCGATCCTGCGCGAACCGCTTGTCTGGCTTGCCCACGATCCGGAAGCAGTCCTTGCAAAACCCATCCTGCCGCTGATCGTGTTCCCACCACCGAGCCTCACAAGAACACTCCTGATGGAGGCGCTGGAACGCGCCGGGCAACCCTGGCGGATCGTCTGTTCCTGCCAGAGCCTGAGCGGCCTAACCGCTGCAGCGCGAGCCGGAATGGGCGTACTCGTGCAACCGCGCAACCTTGCTCCATCGGGACTGCGGGAACTTCCGCCGTCCGCCCTGCCAACGATCGAGGATGTCGAATTCATCCTTGTGGCGTCTCCCGGCGCAGACCGAAACACGATCGCGGCCTTCACCCGCCTCGTCCGGGAAAGGGTGGCAAACGGCCTCCACCCCGCCCGCTGAGGCCCTCGTCAGCTTTTGATCAAAAAGCGCTTGACGGCTCTCAAGCGTGATGTTTGGATAAGTGGATACAAAAATCCAGTGAGCCAAACGTGCCGATATCGACCACCGCCACGGCGCATCTTGCCTCGACGGCCGAGCAGGAGGCCTATCTCCACCTGCAACGCGCCCTGCGTGTCGGTCGCTACAAGCCGGGCGAGCGACTGATCCCTGAAGAGATCGCAGCTGAGATCGGCATGAGCCGCATGCCGGTTCGCGAGGCCTTTCGGCGGCTTGCGGCTGATGGTTTGGTGACGCTGCGCCCCAATCGCGGTTGCATCGTCGCCGGACTGACGCTCGACGAAATCCATGAAACCTTCGAAATTCGCTCCGTGCTTGAAGGCCTTGCCGTTCGTCTCGCGACACCGCGCATGAATTCGGAGACATTCGAGGAACTGGATCGGCTGCTGGAGCGCATGGAACGCGCCGGACAGTCGGGCAGCAGCGACTGGGTCCTGCGCCATCAGGAATTCCACGCGCTCATCTATAATCTGAGTGGTCGCCCGAAGTTGATCCGACAGATTACCGCGCTGCATGTGGCGATCGAGCCCTACATGCGCATCTGGTTCGACTATGTCGACAAGCCGCTCTCGGCCCGTGAGGAGCACCAGAGGCTGATTGACGCGCTGCGGTCTGGTGATGCCCGCCATGCCGAGGCGGTCATGCAAGAACACATCATCGAAACGGCATCCATGCTTGCCGATTACGCCAGTCCCGGGCGGCCTTGAGCCCAGCCTGAAGATATGTCCGTAGCCGGGGGAACATCCGGCGCGGACGGGGAACCGCCGTTATCCACGGCACATTAACGAAGAGGAAAAGTCATGACGATCCATCGCATGGCAGCGCTTACGGCTGTCTTGACTACACTTGCACTCGCCCAGCCGGTTCTGGCCCAGGATGCGCAGAAACCGATCAAGATCGCGACCGAAGGCGCATACGCACCCTGGAACTTCACCACGGCGGACGGCAAGCTCGACGGCCTCGAAGTCGAGTTGGCAAACGATCTTTGCGCCCGCATGAAGATCACCTGCGAGATCGTCGCCCAGGATTGGGACGGCCTCATTCCCTCGCTCACCGTTGGCAAGTTCGATGTCATCATGGCGAGCATGTTCATCACGCCGAAGCGCCTGGAAACCATCGACTTCACCCAGCCTTACGCCGTCGATCCCTCAGGCTTTGCGGTCGCCAGGGACAGCGATCTCGGCAAGTTCGGCATCTCCGCCGAAAAGTTCAAGCTGGAGGATGAAGCTGCGGCGATCGCGGCCATCGACAAGCTGAAGCCGCTGCTTCAGGGCAAGATCGTCGGTGTGCAGGCTGCCACCACCAACCTCGACTTCGTTAAGAAGTACTTCGGCGACATCGTCGAGATCCGCGAATACAAGACCACCGAACAGCACGATCTTGACCTTTCTGCGGGCCGCATCGACGCGCTCTTTGCCCAGCAGACGGCACTGGCCGCCACGCTCGCCAAGCCGGAATTTGGCGACTACACGATCGCTGGCCCGGGCTTCGTCGGCGGCGTTTTCGGCCTCGGCACCGGCGCTGGTTTGCGCAAGGAAGACACCAAGTTGAAGGACATGCTGAATGCGGCGATCGACTCCGCGATTGCAGATGGCACCATCAAGCGCATCTCCGAGAAATGGGTCGGCACCGACGTCACCCCGGTCAAGTAACCAAGGCGGACCGACTGCAGCCGGAGTTCTCGCAATTCCGGCCGCAGGAGTGACATAAAGGGGTTCGCCCGCATGCTTGAAAAACTGCATCTGCTCGGTTTCGCCGAAGGTGGCTGGGGTGCGGCACTTCTCGGCGCAGCCGCCATGACCCTGCTGCTGTCGGTGCTGGGCTTTCTGCTTGGAGCCGTCTTTGGCGCGCTTGGCGCCAGCGGCGCTCTATCGGCGAAACGTATCCCGAGATCCCTTGCCGAAGCCTATGGCACCGTCTTTCGTGGCATTCCGGATCTGCTGACGATCTACCTCTTCTACTATGGCGGCAGCGTTGCCCTCACCGCGATCGCCAAGAGCTTCGGTTCCGAAGGCTTCGTCGGTCTGCCCTCGCTTGCAACAGGTGTCATCGCGATCGGCATCATCTCCGGCGCCTACCAGGCCGAGGTCTATCGCGGCGCCTATCAGGCTGTCGAACGCGGACAGTTCGACGCCGCGAAAGCCTTGGCCCTGTCGCGCTTGCAGATGCTGCGCCTCGTCATCATCCCACAACTCTTGCGCCATGCGATCCCGGGCCTGAGCAATGTCTGGCAACTGGTGCTCAAGGATTCCGCCCTGATCTCCGTCATCGGTCTCGTCGAACTCATGCGTCAGGCACAAATCGGTGCCGGCTCGACGCGTGAACCCTTCCTGTTCTATCTCGCCGCCGCCGGCCTCTACTTCGTCATCGCCGGCATTACCGGCCAGGTCTTCCGCGCCGCCGAGACACGCACATCCCGGGGGATCATGCATCGATGATCGACATCGGCTTCTTCCTCGAAATCATACCGAAGCTTCTATCGGGCGTGCCTTTGACACTTCAATTGGCCGGCACCTCGATCCTGCTCGGCTTCGTCCTGGCGCTTCTACTGGCACTCGCCCAGCAAGGCGAACACCGGTTCGTCGTCTGGCCCATCAGAACCTTCGTCGCCGTCTTTCGCGGCACACCCCTGCTCGTCCAGATCTTCCTGATCTATTACGGGCTCGGTCAGTTCCGCCCCTCGCTGCAGGCCATTGGTCTCTGGGGTCTGTTTCGCGAACCCTATTGGTGCGCCATCCTTGCCCTCACTCTGAACACCGCAGCCTATGGCAGCGAGATCCTGCGCGGCGCAATCAAGAACGTCCCGCGTGGCCTCGGCGAAGCCGCCCAGGCACTCGGCATGTCCCGCGTCCTCACCCTTCGCCTCGTGATCCTGCCGATCGCGCTGCGTCAGGCGATCCCTGCCTATGGCAATGAAATCATCCTGATGGTGAAGGGCACTTCGCTTGCCTCGATCATCACGTTGATGGAGGTGACCGGCATTGCCCAGGGGCTCATTTCACAGAGCTACCGTGCAATCGAAGTGTTCATTGCGGCTGGCGCCATCTATCTTTTCATCAACTTCCTGATCGTCCGGGCACTAGCCTTCCTGGAGATCCGCATGACACCATACAGATCCCGCGGCTGAAGTCGTGGCACGAGAGAATACGAGGAGACTGACAAGGATGCGCAATTTCGAGAAACCGACGCGATCGGTGGCCGTCTCGGCCAAGGCCATGGCCGCGACCTCCCACCCCTATGCCACATTAACGGCCATCAACATTCTGCAGGCCGGTGGCAATGCCATGGATGCAGCGATTGCGGCCTGCGCCGTGCAATGCGTGGTCGAACCGGGCTCAACCGGCATCGGTGGCGATTGTTTTGCGTTGTACGCTCCGAAAGGCGGCGCAGAGGTCATCGCCTACAACGGCTCCGGCCGCACGCCGAAAGCGCTGACGATCGACTGGTTCGAAGAGCGCGGCTTGACCGAAGTCCCGCGCCAGTCCCCATCCGCCGTCACCATCCCCGGCGCCATTGACGCCTGGACCCGACTGCATGCCGACCACGGGCGCTTATCCTTCGCCGAGGTTCTTGCACCCGCCATTCGCTATGCCGAAGAGGGCTATGCCATTTCGCCGCGCGTCCATCGCGACTGGAAGAAAGAAGAGAAGCTTCTCGCCGCAGACAAGGCAGCAGCCGAGATCTTCTTACCCGGCGGCCGCGCACCGCGCATCGGAGAAACGCACCGCCAGCCGAAGCTTGCCGCAACGCTCCGCAAGATTGCCGCCGAAGGCCGCGACGGCTTCTACAAGGGATCCGTCGCCGAAGACATGGTGGCGCATCTCAACGCCCATGGCGGCCTCCACACCCTGGAGGATTTTGCGGCAGCCCAGGGCGAATACGTGAACCCTGTGACGACCGACTTCCGCGGCTACACCGTGCACGAATGCCCGCCGAACGGCCAGGGCATCATCGCGCTGCTAATCCTCAATATCCTTTCCTGCTTCGACAATTCGCTCGCCCCCCAGTCACCCGACCGGCTGCATCTGGAAATCGAGGCTACCCGCCTCGCCTATGCCGCGCGCGACGCCTGGATCGCCGATCCGGCCAAGGCAAATGTGCCAATCGATGAACTCCTTTCGGCCGACTTCGCGCGGGGACTGGCCGAAAAGATAGACCTGACCCGGGCACTGACCGAACTGCCTGATTTCGAGATGCCGCTCCATCGCGACACCGTCTACATCTCAATCGTCGACGAAGACCGCAATGCGGTCAGCTTCATCAATTCGATCTTCGACAGCTTCGGCACCGGCCTCGTCGCGCCGGGCTCGGGCGTCATCCTCCACAATCGCGGCCAGAGTTTTTCGCTGAAGCGCGGTCATCCCAACATGATCGCGCCGGAAAAGCGTCCGCTGCACACCATAATTCCCGGCATGGTGACACGCGACGGCCGCACGGAAATGTCCTTCGGCGTCATGGGCGGCTACTACCAGGCCATGGGCCATGCCCATCTGATTTCGAAGGTGGTCGACTACGACATGGACATGCAGGATGCGATCGACCTGCCGCGCCTGATCCCGGTTGGCGGCAAGGTCCCGCGCGTCGAGGCCGAGCATACCGTTCCCTCGGAGACCAAGGCCGAGCTGACCCGCCGTGGCTTCGAGATCGTGCCGGCTGAAGATCCGATCGGCGGCGCGCAGGTCGTGCGGATCGATTGGGAGAATGGCACCCTGTTGGGCGCATCTGAACCCCGCAAGGATGGGATTGCTCTGGGCTATTGAGAGCCCGCAGGCCATCTCATACCAAATGTCGTCATCCGCAACGGACCGCAGAATACCACAAGGACGGGGAACTCCCCGGCCTTGTTCATCATGTTTCAGCTGTTGAGATACTCATCCGCGCTCACGACATTCGTATAGGCAAATGCAAGCGCCGCCATGAAAGACGCATGGACGTCGGCTGCGGAGACCGTCCCGCCGCCAAGCTCCAGATCACGGGTTGCGATGGCATCATGGACGACAGTCACGTCATAGCCGAGGTCGGATGCGGCACGCGCCAGCGCATCGCGATCGCCCGCGCTCTATCGCTTAATCCGAAAGTCATCGTGGCCGACGAAAGCGTGTCGGCGCTTGATGTCTCGATCAAGGCGCAGGTGTGCAACTTGCTGATGGACCTGCAGGAAGAATTCAATCTCGCCTTCCTGTTCATTAGCCATGACATGGCTGTGGTCGAGCGGATCAGCCACCGGGTTGCCGTCATGTATCTAGGCGAAATCGTCGAGATCGGCCCCCGCGCCGCGATCTTCGACAACCCGCAGCATGACTACACAAAAAAGCTGTTGGCAGCCGTGCCGGTTCCCGATCCCGAGCGCCGTGGCCTGAGGCGCAGCGCGGCCATCGACGAATTGAAAAGCCCGGTTCGGCCAACCGGCTATACACCGCCCCGCCGCGAGTACCGCGAAGTCAGCAAGGGGCATTTCGTACAGCTGCCTTGAGCAGCAAGGGCGACGCCCATCATCACATGGGCCCTTCCCGGCTTCCTACACGTCAGTCAGTGTGACTGATGTGTTGGTCCACGCCGAGAAGAAACCGTTGGCGAAACAGAACCCGCTCAGGCGACCTTGCCACCTACTCAGCTTGATCAGGACTTCTGCAGAAATACCCAATCGAGCGTGAAGTTTGCGGATCATGTCGATCGACAGGCTTCGCTTGCGGTTCAGGACATCTGCTACACGGTTACGCGGTCCAATCATCGGTTGGAGATCCTTTCGGGTCAAACCTTGCTGCTCCATCCGAAACCGGATTGCTTCCACCGGATCGGGGGGATCCATAGGATAAATCTTTGCTTCGTAGGCGTCGATGAGGGTCGCCAGAATATCCAACCAGCTCCTTCTGGGGTGCCAGCTTTTGCTCCCCACAAGGTTTCGACTTCGGCAAGAGCTGCGTCGTAATCCACTTCTGATCGGATGGGCTTCAGATCAGCCGCCATATTCATTAAGCCACTGATTTTCCTCACACCTGAAATTTGCCCATGCACACATAACAGGTTGAAATCATCTAGATTCGGCAGGCCCTCAGGGCCCACCAAATCTCCCATCAGCCAGGGACGTCCTCAGGCGTCTGCCGTCTCCCGCACATCGTCGAGCAGGAAATGCACGATGAAATGACGCGTCGAATAGCTGCGACCACTGTCGGAGACGCTATCGACTTCACCGCCGTCTGCGGGATGCCACTGGCTGTAGTGGGGATTGTTGACGATGAGTGTGATCGCCTTGCCGGCATATTGGCCCTGCAGGCGATAGCGCGCTTCCGCAAGTGGCCAGATGCGCTCGAAGTCGGCCTGCGTCAGGCGCACCTTGAGGGCCTGACGACGGATCGCTTCGCTGTGCGAGCCGTCCTCACGGGTTCGGGCGGGACTGGTCAGCGTGACCTCCTCCGCACCGTCGAGCAACGAACTGAACTCCTCCGGCCACATGCGTCTCATTGATTTGCTCCTCCCAAAGCCCGTCTATGGTGACAAGGGGAGTGTAGCGCGTCTTGCGCCGGACACAACGCAAGATCGGAGGATCAGTGTAAGAAGAGTGCCGGCTGCTATTCGGTACAGCCGGTGTCCTTCAGTGCCTGGGCATGAAAGCGGCGCAGCGCCGCCTCGATATCGGCCTTGCTGGTCTGGTGTCCGGCGGTCGCCAGATCCCGCGACAACCGCGCGATCACGTCGCTGTCACCTGCCACGACATGATCGACGGCGTGCAGATCCCGGGCGTAGCGCCCGAGGTCGTCGCCGGTAAAGCCGATCAGCGAGCCCGCCCAGTACCCGGCGAGCAGATTGCGCCGGGCACGGATGCTGCCAAGCCCGTCCTCTTCATGCGGGTGAGCGGATTGGGCGGCGGCTTTAACAATGGTGAGCGGCATGGATCGATTTTCCTCCTCGGTCATGAATCAGGCTTCCGCGTCCGCGGAGATGAGATAGCCGGCAATGGGCGCGCAAGCCGGGTTGTCGGCATCGAGCAATTCCGCCGGGCTTGTAAGGCCGGTTGTCACCGATATCGCCGTCGTGGCAGCCCACCACAGGTCCCCGCTCGCGCGGTCGACAAGCATGGGACCGGTGGTGCGAAGACAGTCACCCACCTGGGCGACGACCTGCACGGGCGCCTGCATCTCCTCGAGCCTCTGGCGAATATCTGCCTCGACAGGATCGATGACGAAGGCGGCAAACAGCGCTGCAATCCATTCGCCGATCATCGGGCGGTCTCCGACCTTGCCGACGACTGAGCAAGAGGGCTCGGCAGAGCAATGCGCGGCTTCGGCATGCCCGGGCGCGGATGAGCGGCGTCATGTGCCGGGAAACGACCCGGTGAAATCAGGATGGAGTGGTGGTGTCTCATGGAGTGGTCCTTGGACCGGCAGCGGTGTCGAAAAAGGTCCGACATCGCAAGAGCGCCGGAGGCTCTTGCCAGAGGGGCCCGGACCAGCGGGTTGATGCTGATATGGCAATCGATTCGGGCGTCTTCAAGGCATCGGGATCAACCGATATGAAAAAGTCGGGCCATGCAGCCGGGGTCTTGTCTGGCCCCTTGTTGCATGGCCCGGGCAGCGGGCGATCAAGGCTCAAGCGTTCGGGCGAAAGCCAATCGGCTCCGCAGCCATGGCGTCAGTGGCGAATGACCGGGCAGCCGCGGACATTGGCGAAGACCATCCGGTCGCGACCACCGTGACGGACACCGGCGACCACCACGCGCCGCGGCGTGACATCGGCGACGAAGGCCCGGCGCAGACCGTTCCAGCGCGCCTTTTCCACGGCCTGATGCGGACGGCATTCACCGCGACGGGGCCGATCCCAACCGGGACGATCCCAATCCGGGCGGTGCCCCGGGCGATCCCAGCCGGGGCCGCCATTGCGTGGACCTTCGATATAGACGCCCCAGCCGAAGCTGTCGGCCGAAGCCGTGCTGGCAAGGCCAGTGGTCGCCATGACCGAGACGATGGCTGCGAGACCGATTTTCCGAAGCATGCCGATCATTTTCTCTCTCCTAGGACTGGCGCATCCTGGCGCCTTGGTTTCCATCCCGCCGTTTCGAGCGATTGAGGAGAGAATAGATTCGGCAGGCTGAATGCAGTCCGAATCCGTCATTCAGCGACTGTTCACCTTGCGGGGCAGAGCCACTCCGACGTCTCAGACATGCAAGACGACCTCACGCCGATGCGGGTTGTCGCGGTGTTCGAAGAGATAGATGCCCTGCCATGTCCCGAGTAGCAGGCGCCCGTCGCAATACGGGATGGAGAGCGACACCGGCAGAAGCGCCGCCTTGATATGCGCCGGCATATCATCCGGCCCTTCGTCGCGATGAGTGATGTAGTCCATCGACGGATGCGTCGTCGGTGGCACGAGGCGGCGGAAAAAGGCCTTAAGATCCAACTGCACCGAGGGATCGGCATTCTCCTGGATCAGCAGCGAACAGGAGGTGTGACGCACGAAGACGGTCATGACGCCCTCTTCCAGGCCGCAGTCAGCAAGGAACGAATGCACCGCCTCAGTGAACTCGTAAAGGCCCTGCCCGCGCGTGGCGATCATCAGTCTCTGTATGGTCATGCCCATCCTTTCGTGCTTCGGCGGGGAGAACCGACGTCGGCCCCTAGCCTATCCGGACCACCCTCTATAGTCTCGCGCCGACAAACGGAGGAGCACCGAGATGAGCCTGATCGAAACCATCGAAAGACAGGAAAGCCTGCTCGTTTTCAAGAGCTTCGATGAAAGGGTGGCGCTCGATGTCGGCCAGCGCATCGTAGACTTGGCCCTGTCGCAGAAGGCGCCGGTGGTCATCGACATCCGAACGCCCGACCGCACGCTGTTTCACGCCGCCCTGCCTGGCGCCTCGCCGGACAATGATAATTGGGCACGCCGCAAGAGCAATGTGACGCTGCGCATGCACAAGGCATCGCTTCGGGTCGGCGAGCTCAATCGCGCCCGTGGCCGCATTGTATCGGCGGAGATCGGCCTGGATCCCATGGACTATGCCGATCACGGCGGCAGCTTTCCGGTCCGGGTGGAAGGCACCGGCGTCGTCGCCGCAATCACCGTTTCCGGTCTGAAGTCGGAAGAGGACCATGCGATGATCGTGACGGTCTTGGAAGCCTATCTCGGCACCGGCTGAAGAGAGCCTCGCTTAAGGGCGCGTTCCCGCATAGAGGCTGAGCCGCAGGAACAGATCGCTCTCGCGTTCAAGCACGAGGACGGCTGGCAGGGCATAGGGGCCCTCGTCGCCGTTCACCCCGCCATCGGCGTCGCGGCGGTCCGAGCCGTTCAGCGTGCATTCCACCGCAACGCGAAAGCCCGCGGCATCCGTCATCACCATATGATCGGAAAGCGTGATGCCATGGCGCAGAACATAGGCCGCCAGCGTGTCCCGGAAGGACGCGTGGCCGATCACCCGGATGCCATCCGGCAGATCGAGCACCGCCTCCTCTTCGAACATTGCGAGAAGCCGATCGAAGTCATGCCGATTGAGGGCGTCAATAACGGCAAGTGTCTGTTCTTTCAGGGACATGGGCCTCTCCTTCTTCTCAGACAAGATAGGCCTGTCAGCGCGGGAAGCAAGATGCCGCCCCGGGCGGCCCGGCGTCACCGGATTGGGCGCAAGACACGGGCGGACGCGCGGATCACGGCTTCGGTGACCGGTGTCATCGCCCCGGCCACGGAGCGGCTGACGTGCCAGTAGAGCGGCACGTCAAGCGGCTTTCCCGGCACAACTTCACGTAAACGTCCGTCGGCAAGAGCGGCGCCGGCAAGCAGTTCGGGGTTCATGCCCCAGCCGAGGCCGGCAATGGCCGCATCGACAAACGCGTGGCTGGAGGGCAGCCAATGCGAGGGACCAGTTGTTGCGACACCCAGCGCCTCCTCCGCCCAGCGGACCTGGAGCCGGTCCTTGGAGTTGAAGGTGATGACGGGAGCCCGGCCGAGGCTGGCCGCGGTCACCCTGTCACCCTCGAACCATTGCGCCAAGAACCGAGGGCTTGCGGTCGCCAGATAGCGCAGCGTTCCGAGCGGTCGGCAATCGCATCCCTGGACCGGTTTGGCCGAGCCGCTGATCGCAGCCCGCACCTCGCCGCGCTTCAACCAGTCGGCACTGTGATCCTGATCGTCGATGACGAGATCGAACAATACGCCCTCGATATCCTGCATGGCTGCCACGAACCAGGTCGCAAGGCTATCGGCATTGACGGCAAGCCGCAGCGTTGGGAAGCCGGCGGCGTCGCCGCCTGTGCGAGTAGAAAGCCCGAGATCGCGGCGCACTCCCTGTTCCAGGAGACGCACCTCTTCGGCATGGCGAAACAGGCGTTCGCCGGCCTCTGTCGCCCGGCATGGCTGCGAGCGAATGACGAGCGACGTGCCGACCTGCTCCTCGAGCTGCCGCAGACGCTGGGAAATTGCCGATTGGGTCACATGCAGCATCTGGGCGGCACGCTCGAAACTGCCCGCCCGAAGAACGGCAGACAGAGCGGCAAGCTGGGAGGGATCAAACATCAGAAACCCTTATCCTGCATTAGACTTATTAGCTGTTCTAATTTGCCCGAGGCGACTAGTCAAAGTGGCATCGCCAACAGGAGTTCGCCATGTTCACTGCCGCCACCGCCGGGTTCCTGCTCGGTCTCAGCCTCATTGTCGCGATCGGCGCGCAGAACGCCTTCATCTTGCGTCAGGGTCTGCGGCGGGAGCATGTGCTGCCGCTCGTCCTCACCTGCGCAATCTCCGATGCGATCCTCATCGCGCTCGGCGTCGCGGGTTTTGCAACCGTTCTGTCACGCCTCGACTGGCTGGAACCGGTGATGCGCTATGGCGGGGCAGCCTTCCTCACCGTCTATGCGCTACGCAGTGCCCATTCCGCCTGGGCCGGGGGGGCGAGCCTCCGGGCGGGAGAAACCACCGCAACGAGCCTAAAGGCAGCCTTTCTCACCTGCCTCGCCTTCACCTGGCTCAATCCGCATGTCTATCTCGATACGGTCGTGCTTCTGGGCTCGATCTCGACCCGCTACGCCGGACAGGAGACCGCCTTTGCGCTCGGCGCGATGACCGCTTCCTTCACCTTCTTCTTCAGCCTGGGTTATGGCGCGCGCCTGCTTGCCCCCTTGTTCGCGAGGCCCGTCGCCTGGCGTGTTCTCGACGGTTTGATCGCCTTTGTCATGGCAGCCATCGCGCTCAAGCTGATCCTGTAACCTTGTGCCCGCTTCGACTTGGGCGACGGCTCGCGATGGTATAGACCGGACGCGCAGTGTCATGAGGAGGGACCGATGTTTCTGACCAACCGCGATGTGATCGAGCTTCAGGCTTTTCGGCACGAGCTGCACCGCCATCCGGAAGTGTCAGGCGAAGAACGGGAGACCGCCCGCCGCGTGGTTGAAGCCTTGCAGCCACTCGCACCCTCCCGGATCGTCACGGATCTCGGCGGTCACGGCGTTGCGGCCGTCTTCGACAGCGGACTGACGGGCTCCACGCTTCTCATCCGCGCCGAACTCGATGCCTTGCCGATCGAGGAGAAGTCGCAAGCCTCCCACCGTTCGACGATTGCCGGCAAAGGCCATCTCTGCGGCCACGACGGTCACTCGACCATCCTTGTGGCGCTGGCGCGGGGCCTGTCCCGGCAACCCGTCGGCAAGGGACGCGTGGTACTGCTCTGGCAGCCGGCAGAAGAAGACGGAAGCGGGGCCGCTGCCGTGCTCGCAGATCCGCGTTTCAACGAAATCCGGCCTGATTTCGCCTATTCGCTTCACAACATGCCGGGCCTTGCCTTCGGCACCGTGGCGCTGAAGAGCGGTCCAGTGAACTGCGCCTCGCGCGGCATGAAGATCAAGCTATCCGGCAAGACCGCTCATGCCTCCCAGCCCGAAACCGGCATCTCGCCGATGGCGGCCATGTCGCGTCTGATGCCGGAACTCACAGCCCTCTCCCATGGCGCACCGCCATTGACGGACTTCACGCTGGCAACAGTCACCCACGCATCACTTGGCGAACAGGCCTTCGGGATTGCGCCAGGCGATGCCGAGATCTGGGTCACACTAAGAACCCTGGTAGACGATCGGATGGCGGATCTCTGCACCAAGGCCGAACATCTGGTCGCCGAGGCTTCACAGACCGCCGGGCTCCAGCACGGCATCAGCTCTCACGACATCTTCTTCCACTGCGAGAATGCTCCGGAAGCCGTAGCGCATCTGGAAGCGGCACTGCAGGCGGAGGGGATCCGCTTCGATGAAGGCAACCTGCCGATGCGGGCGTCAGAAGATTTCGGCCGTCTGCGCGCCGTCTGCCCCTCGGCGATGTTGTTCCTCGGCGCCGGCGAGAACCACCCTGCCCTGCACAATCCCGACTATGACTATCCGGATGACCTGACCGCCATCGGCGCCCGCGTGTTCATGGCGGTCATCCGCAAGGCGCTCGGCTAAACGCTCCGGCCTCAGCTGTCCGGAAAGCCGCGCTCCGCCCATTCCGCGCGCGGAACAGCCTTGCCCACCGACAGCGAGAAGCGCACGACCTCGGTCGCGTCGTCGTCAACCTCGCAGCGCACGGCAATGTTGATCCAGGACCCGTTGACATCGCGGAAGGCCGCGAGCGGCACGTCGACCACATTGCCCTCCCGCAGGCGCAGGATCGGCAGGAAATAGGGCACATAGGCCGGTGTGCCGTTGCGAAGCTGCTGACTGAGTTCGGTCCCGCACAGCTGATCCCCGCGCTCCTGACGCGTCAGCCCGGCCATGGCCGTCATCGCCGCCCGATCCCCTGAAATCGCCGAGGAAAAAAGTTCGGTTACATCCCGCGGCTCAAGCTGCGCCTCGGAGATTGCCGCAACCACGGCAGGGTCGGTCGCTTCGTCCTGAGTGCTGGCTTCGGCTTCGCCTTCCCCTGTAACCGTCTCCGCCGCGGCCTCCGGCAGGGCCCCATCGAGTGGCGGAGCTTCCGGCAGCGTGAGCTCGGGCTGCGCCAGCGTCGGCGCGGCATCGGCAACTTCATCCGCCTCTTCCTGCGTCTGAGCCTCCTCGGCAGTCTCTGCCTCGGCTTCAGTCCCGCGAGAGAGTTCCGGTCCGCTGTCTCTTTCACCAAAGCGCACCACCGGCCGAAGCACGGGAATGGGCGCAGACGCTGCGTCGGGCAGTTCCGGTTCGGGCACGGGTGGTTGCTCGACGGGTTCCGGTTGCGGTTCGGGTTCGACTTCCGGTTCTGGTTCCGGTGTTGGCGCCTCCGGCTCGGCCGGCAGCGGCTGGGCCTCAGCCGTTTCCTCGGGCGGAGGCTCCGTCGCCTCGGGCTCGGGCTCTGGCTCCGGTGCAGGCTCCGGCTCCGGTTCAGTCGGGGGCGCAACCAGCGTCACCTCGACCGCCTGTTCTTCAGGCGAAAGCTCGACAGGACTATCGAAACTCAACAGGAAAACGGCCACTGCAAGCCCGTGCAGCAGCAGAGAAAGGGTCAGCCCTCCCCCGAAGCGCCGCCAACCTGTCGTCTTGGTATCCGTCATGATCCGATCCATAGCGACGATTGCGGCAAAAAGAGAGGTTTAATCCAATCCCCGTGCAGAACTTAGCGACACGAGTTCTTTTCTCCGGCTGCAGATAGGATGATGATGAAGATAGTTCCAGTAATCCGTGTTTGGGAGCGGCCCGCATGACAACCGTAAGCATTGCGACCGCTAAAGAGCGTCTGAGCGATCTCATCGCAAAAGCCGAACAGGGCGAGACGATCGAGATCGAGCGTCATGGGAAGGCGGTTGCCCGACTCGTGCCTGCCGATCAGACTCGCGAAGCGATCGATTTCGTCTGGCTCGACAGTGTGATCAGGCAGATGCCGCAGACAGAGGATAGCGGCATCCGCCGTCTGCGCGACGAAGACCGCTATTGATGGCCTATGTCGACACTTCTGCTTTAGTCGCGCTTCTAACGAACGAGCCAGCAGCGGACCGTGTATATGCGTGGCTACGGGATCAGGAATCGGGGTCACTCCATATATGCGGTTGGACCATGACTGAATTCTCGTAAGCCCTGTCTCTTAAACTGCGCACAGGGCAAATCGACATGATGCAGAAGGCACAAGCTCTCGCCGCATTCAATCAACTCGTCACCCGCTCGCTGGTCATGTTGCCAGTGTCATCATCCGACTACCATGCCGCCGCCAGGCTCTGCGATCGGACCGAATTGGGCCTGCGAGCCGGCGACAGCCTCCACATTGCCATCGCTGTCAGCCATGGCCTCACGGTGGCCACGCTCGACAAGGTTATGGCTACAGCTTGCAGCACGATTGCCCATCCGATCATTGCGATCTGACAAAAACAAAAAACCCGCCGGATCGCTCCGACGGGTCCTGATGTCAAACACCCATGTCTGGATCAGCTGTCCAGGAAGCTCCGAAGCTTCCTCGACCGGCTCGGATGCTTCAGCTTACGGAGCGCCTTTGCCTCGATCTGACGGATACGTTCGCGGGTGACCGAGAACTGCTGGCCGACTTCTTCGAGCGTGTGGTCGGTGTTCATGCCGATGCCGAAGCGCATGCGGAGCACGCGTTCTTCACGCGGCGTCAGCGAGGCGAGAACGCGGGTTGTTGTTTCGCGCAGGTTCGCCTGGATGGCGGCGTCGATCGGCAGAAGCGCGTTCTTGTCCTCGATGAAGTCGCCGAGATGCGAATCCTCTTCGTCACCCACGGGGGTTTCGAGCGAGATCGGCTCCTTGGCGATCTTCAGGACCTTGCGGACCTTTTCGAGCGGCATTGCGAGCTTTTCGGCCAGTTCTTCCGGCGTCGGCTCGCGACCGATTTCGTGCAGCATCTGGCGCGATGTGCGAACGATCTTATTGATCGTCTCGATCATGTGCACCGGAATACGGATCGTGCGGGCCTGGTCGGCGATCGAGCGGGTGATCGCCTGACGAATCCACCAGGTCGCATAGGTCGAGAACTTGTAGCCGCGGCGATACTCGAACTTGTCGACCGCCTTCATCAGGCCGATATTGCCTTCCTGAATGAGGTCGAGGAACTGCAGGCCGCGGTTCGTGTACTTCTTGGCGATCGAAATGACGAGACGCAGGTTCGCCTCGACCATTTCCTTCTTGGCGATACGTGCTTCACGCTCGCCCTTCTGGACCATCGACACGATGCGGCGGAACTCGGCGATCGAGATACCGGTTTCGGTGGCAAGGTTCTGGATTTCGCCACGGATATCGCGGATCGTCTGGTTTTCCTCGCGCGCAAAATCCTTCCAGCCACGCGCCGAAAGATTGGCGATCGACTTCATCCAGTTCGGGTCGAGTTCAGCACCCTGATACTGTTCGAGGAACGAGTCACGCTTGACGCCATAGCTTTCAGCAAGACGCAGCAGACGGCCCTCGTTCTGCATCAGGCGCTTGGAGATGTCGTAGAGCTGCTCGACGAGGCTGTCGATTCGGTTCTGGTTGAGCGACAGCGACTTGACCGCCGTGACCAGCTGATCCTTCAGCTCCTTGTAGCGGCGCTCCTGGCCTGATGACAGCGTGCCGGCACAGGCAAGACGCGCCTCCACCTGCTGGTCCTGCAGCTTGCGCAGCTTCTTGTAGGTGTCGGCGATTAGGTCGAGGGTCTCCATGACCTGCGGACGCAGTTCCGATTCCATCGCGGCCAGCGACAGGTTCGATTCGTCCTCGTCCTCTTCCTCTTCTTCCGGCGGCATGCCTTCGCCGCCGATGGCGGTGATGTCGTCGTCGTCACCGGAAGCGGCCTGCGGACGGCGCTTGGCGCGCTCCTTTTCCTTCTCTTCGGCTGCCTTGCGGTCGGCCTCGATCTTTTCCGGGCTCTGGAACTGCGGTGCCGCCTTGGCTTCCGGACCGGAATAGGTGGTTTCGAGATCGATGATCTCGCGCAGAAGCGTCGTGCCTTCGTTGAGTTCGTCGCGCCAGATGATCAGCGCCTGAAAGGTCAGCGGGCTCTCACAAAGGCCGGAGATCATCGTCTCGCGGCCGGCCTCGATGCGCTTGGCAATCGCGATTTCGCCTTCGCGCGACAGAAGCTCGACGGAGCCCATCTCGCGCAGATACATGCGCACCGGATCGTCGGTACGGTCGGTCGGCTCTTTCTTCTTGGCGGTCGCCACAGCAGTGCCAGCCGTCGGGGCCAGTTCGCCGCCTTCGCTCTCGCCTTCTTCCTCGGCGTCGTCTTCCCCACTCTGGGCTTCATCGACGTCTTCATCTTCGATGACGTTGATGCCCATGTCGGAAAGCATGGCCATGGTGTCCTCGATCTGCTCGGAGGTCACTTCCTCCGACGGCAGAACCGAGTTCAACTCGTCCATGGTCACATAGCCGCGTTTTTTCGCGGCCTTGATCATCTTTTTGACCGCGTCATCGGAAAGATCGAGAAGCGGACCGTCCGGCGCGCCGTCGCGTTCGCTGTCGGCTTCTTCGTTTTCTTTGACTTTCGATGCCATTTATCTTGTCGCTTTCCCTGACGTCTGATCATGCGGCTTGCCGCCGGAGGAATGGGAGACGAACCACTCACCCGGGCGGATAGCTGTCACTGACCTAACGGAGTGTTGCTTAATTCCTGCTTAACTATGGGCATTGCGGTCGCAGCGCCGAAAACTCGTTTGTCTGCATGACCGGTCACCATACCAGAGATCCGTCCGAACCCACTTCACCCTTGTGTGCTTGGATTGGTGATTCCCACAATTTTTCCTGACGTCAAGCCTTTCCGGCGGCTCGACAGGGAAAATCAACAAAACAAGCCGTTCAACGGCGTCTTTATCACCGATCTTCGCAGATGTAGGACGTCACGCCCGAGAAACAAGAGGCAAAACCCGCAAGAGCCGAGTCATGTCGCGGTGAGAGACTCACTCTTGACACCCGTCAGGAACCAGACCCGCATCAACCCCTTGCCCTTGACATCGATCTCACCACGCAGCTCGAAATCGAAACGGCTCTCCAGGCGCTGCTTCAGGCAGTCGGCAACCTGGATACGACCGGCAACGCCATGGGATTCCATATGCGCCGCCGTATTCACCGTATCGCCCCAGACATCGTAGAGAAGCTTGTTAGTCCCGATCACGCCGGCCACCACCGGCCCCGCATCAAGGCCGATGCGAACCTCCACCACCTCGCCCACCTGTTCCGAAATCTTGCGGCAGCAGGCGATGATATCGAGCGCCATCAGGGCGACGGCTGTCTCGTGATCCGGCTTCGGTTCGGGAAGGCCGCCGGCCACCATGTAGGCATCGCCAATCGTCTTGATTTTCTCCAGGCCATGCGCGTTGGCAATCGCATCGAATTGCGAGAAGACACGCCCTAGGAAGGCAATGACCTGTTGCGGCTGCCAGCGTGCCGCCCTCGGCGTGAAATCGACGATATCGGCAAACAGGATGGTGGCAGACGGGATCTGGTCGGCCACGACCTGCGTCCGGTGATCGCGAAGCCGGCTGGCCACTGCCTGCGGCAGAATATTCTGCAGCAGCCTCTCCGAGAATTCGTGTTCTGATTCCAGCGCCATCTCCGCCTGGGCGGCTTCCTTGAAGGCAAAGAAGGAGGTGGTAAAGATCAGCAGGAAGGCAAAGGGTACCGTCAGGTAGTAGAGCGTATTCAGAAAAATCGGCTCGACCCGGATGAAGTCGAGCGGCGCCACGAAGAGGATTTCGGTCGCAAGGAAGGCAGCCAGTCCGACAATGGTGACAAAGGCGGAAAGCAATAGCCGCTCTGCCCCGAAAACGAGCATGGATGCCGCCGCCCCGGGCAGGAAATAGAAATGCAACCCCGAGTCCCGGCCGAAGAACATGCAGTAGCCGATCCCGAAGATCAGCCAGATCGTGCACAGGTAAAGCGCCCCAGAAATCGGTCCGTAGCGGTGAAAATAGGGGGTCAGCGCGTAGAAGATCACCTGCGGAGAAAAGGCGATGATCGCCGGCAGCAGGCCATACCAGTCATAGGCCACGTAGAGCAGCACATAGGGAATGGTCATCAGGCTGACCATCGCGGCGATGATGTTGGTGACGGCGAGCCTGCGGCGAATACGCGGCGGATAACCGGCGGTTCCGATCCTTGCCACCCACCAGACGGCATTCGGCAGGCGCCAGAACGAGCGGAGCTTGCGCCCGTTGCGGGCTATGAAATCGAACTCGTGCTGCGCCACTCTTGTTTCCGGTAACAATGGAACAGGACCTGAATCCCCCATTTGCCGCCGCCGTGCAACAGGTTTATGCAAACGATTACATCAGGCGTGTCCGGTCGCCGGCCCCTTGACGCGTCCAGACATCACGCCAAAGCCATCGATGATGGCTTCCTGGTTTTCCATGCGCGTCACTTCGAGCTGCACCTCATGCAAGGCGCTGATCACCTGCTCGATGCGCGCGCCATCGTCAGTTTCGGTCGCTTCCGCAATCTCCCGCTCCAACTCCATGCGCTGACGTTTCAAGGCCCTTGCCCGCTTGTAAAGCGCGAGCGCCTGGCGATAGCCCTCACGGGCATCCTCGGACGCAGCAATTTCCGTGGCGATCCAGAGCCGCGCATTGCGGATCTGCTGGTCGAGATTACGCAGCAGCGTGCCGTGACCATGGGCCTCAAGCTTCTGGATCAGGATATCGCGGCTGAGCGCAGGGCCTGCTTCCGCCACAGCCGTCAGCAGCGACGACCACAGTTTCTGTAATCCCGCATGCTCGTAATCGATCGCGGCGACCTCATCATACTCGCCCTCGAGAAGCTGCGGATGATTGACAATGGTCAGCGCCAGCACGCTTTCCCTGAGCGTCGGCTGATCGAGCGCGCCTCGCACGAGGCCTGATCGCGCCAGCCGGTCCGAAATCGTACCCCTGCTTGAGGCAACGGGCCCCGGAGGACGTCCGCCGCCATTTCGGGCACCCTGCCCCTGCCCGCGGCTGCCGCCCTGGAAATTGCCACGCTCTCCGCGGCCGGGCTGACTGCCCTGGAAGAAGCCATAGAGGCGGTCACGCACATCCTGCTGATAGTGGCGACGGACGTTTTCGTCGGCAATGACGTTGACGATCTGTTTGAGCTTCGCTTCAAGTTCCGCGCGCTTTTCAGGTGTATCGAAGCCACCGGCCTGCGTTTCGCGCATCCACACCATTTCGGCGAGCGGACGAGCCTCCGTCAGCACACGGTCGAACGGCTGGCGCCCATCGCGCTTGACGAGATCATCCGGATCCTTGCCGTCGGGAAGCATGGCGAACCGGAGCGACTGCCCCGGCTTGATGTGTGGCAGAGCCAGATCCACCGCCCGGAACGCTGCCCGCTGGCCCGCGCCGTCACCATCGAAGCAGAGAACCGGCACAGGCGTCGTCTTCCACATCAGCTGCAACTGGTTTTCGGTCAGCGCCGTGCCGAGTGGCGCGACAGCGTTCTCGATGCCCGCCTGGTAGAGCGCGATCACGTCCATGTACCCTTCGACCGCAATCAGGGTATCGGCGCCGTCAGCCCCCTGCATCGCCCGGCGAGCGCGGGAGAAGTTGTAGAGAACATTGCCCTTGTGAAAGAGCTCCGTCTCGTTGGAATTGAGATACTTCGCCATGGCATCGGCCGCCATGGCACGCCCGCCGAAAGCGATGACCTTGTCACGCGACGACAGGATCGGGAACATGATGCGATCGCGGAAGCGATCATAGGAGACCGGGATATCAGGGCCATGCACGACGAGCCCGCAGGCCTCGATCTGCTCCTTCGGCACCCCCTTGGAGGCCAGATACTCTTTCAGCGCATTGCGGCTTTCCGGCGCATAGCCGAGCCTGAACGTCTCGATGGTCCGCCCAGAGAGGCCACGCTCACGCAGATAGGCGCGTGCCCGTGCGCCGCTCGCCGTCTGCAATTGGTCCTGGAAGAACTGCGTCGCCATCTCCATGACGTCCTGCAGCGTCGTGCGTTCCCGCTCTCGCCGCTCCGCTTGCGGATCTGGCTGCGGCATCGCAATCCCGGCCATATCGGCCACCTGCTGCACCGCCTCAACGAAGCTCAGTCCTTCAAGATCTGTCAGGAAACGGAAGTGATCGCCGGACACGCCGCAGCCGAAGCAATGATAACGGCCCTTGCGATCTTCGCAGTGAAAGCTTGGGCTCTTCTCGCCATGGAAGGGGCAGCACGCCCAATAGTCCTGCCGCGACACATTGGTCTTCTTGCGATCCCAGGTCACGCGGCGGCCCACCACGGCCGAAATCGGCACGCGGTCACGGATCTCGTCGAGGAAGTCGCTGGAAAAACGCATCGGTGTCCTTGGGAAGCTGATCCTCCATATAGGCACCCACTGGCCAGAGCGCCAAGGCTTTCGCGCGGAGTGCCCGTTATTCACAGAGGTTGAACATCATGACGTTTGTATATACACTTGTAGCCGACGGATACGAGAGCCGCTGCCATGCGAAGCCTGGACGACATTCCGCAGGAAGAATGGGCCTTCGAGTGGGACGAGGTTAAACGGATCAGCAATCGCCACAAGCATGGAATCGACTTCGATGACGTTGTCTTGGCACTGGCCGAACCTCGCCTTGAAACACAGACCCTGACCAACGGTGAATTGCGGATTCTTGCGACTTGCCCGGAAAGCGGCCGATTGATTACCGCCGTCTACACCATGAGAGGAAACGTCTGTCGGATCATATCCGCCCGCGTTGCGAGAAGAAATGAGCGAAGAGAATATCACGCGCACTACCATCTCTGAGATTCTGGAAAAACGGGCGCGGGGTGAAAAAAGCCAGACCGACTGGGCCCGCGTCGATGCCATGACCGATGAGGATATCGAGCGCGCCATGCGCGATGATCCGGACTGGAAGGATCACATGGACATCGACTGGTCCAAGGCCAGGATGGTGATCCCGGACAAGAAGAAGCCGATCTCGATCCGCCTCGATCCCGACATCATCGATTTCTTCCAGGCGACCGGAAAGGGCTACCAGACCCGCATCAACGCGGTCCTGCGCCACTTCGTCGACGAGCAGAAGCGCTCGAAACCCTGAAACGCAAGACGCCGCCCGGAGGCGGCGTCGAACACATGTGAATGAGGCAAGGCAGTTACTTCAGGAGATCCTTGACCACGCCCGAGGCCTTGCCGAAGTCCATCTGGCCGGCATAACGTTCCTTAAGCGCATTGATGCACTTGCCCATGTCGCGCAGGCCTTGCGCCCCGGTTTCGTTGATCACCGCAGCGCAGAGTTCACGCACTTTCTCTTCCGAGAGCTGCTCGGGCATGAAGGACTTGATGATGACGATTTCCTCGCGCTCCTGGGCAGCGAGTTCCGGGCGGTCGTTGTCGGCATAGATCTTGGCGGATTCGTCCCGCTGCTTGATCATCTTCATCAGGATCTGCATGATCTCGTCGTCGCTGACCGGATCCTTGCCGGCACCGCGATGCGCAATGTCCCGGTCCTTGATCGCGGTCTGGATCAGACGCACGGTCGACGTCCGACGGACATCCTTGGCCTTCAGGGCTTCTTTCAGCGAGTTGGCGAGCGTGTCGCGTATCATTTTCTTCTCCGGGGAAAGGCCGTCTCACCCTTAGTGATTGTGGCTTTTCCGTGTTCGTTGAGTGGTTCTCATAGCCAGACATCTGCTGCAGTGCAAACGAATTGAGCAAACCATTGAAATGGCTTGGGAGAAATCCGACACTCCGGCAACTCCGGAATTGACCTCTCCACGCGATGCGTCTATTGCTCGGCACCTGCACGCAAATTGTCATCAGGGCTGAAAACGCGCGATCTCGCGCGCCCTCGATCTGCAACATAGATGGTCCTGCGATACCGCTCCGACAAGGGGCCGGCACGCGGGCGAACAAGGAACGACCATGACCGCGACAGCCCCCTGGACGACCCGCAAGCCGACCGCCCTCCTCGTTCTCGCCGACGGCACCGTCATCGAAGGCCATGGCATCGGCGCAACCGGCAAGGTCCAGGCCGAAGTCTGCTTCAACACGGCACTGACCGGATACGAGGAAATCCTCACCGATCCCTCCTATCTCGGCCAGATCGTCACCTTCACCTTCCCGCATATCGGCAATGTCGGCACCAATGACGAAGACATTGAAGACCTGACGCCGGCAGCCCGCCACGGCGCGGTCGGCACGATCTTCAAGGCCGACATCACGGAACCATCAAATTATCGTGCCGCAAGCCACCTCGACGCCTGGCTGAAGGCCCGTGGCATTATCGGCCTCGCCGGCATCGACACCCGCGCGCTCACCGCCTGGATCCGCGAAAACGGCGCACCGAACGCCGTCATCGCTCACGACCCGAACGGCGTCTTCGACATCGAGGCCCTGAAGGCCGAAGCCAAGGCCTGGAGCGGCCTTGAAGGCCTAGACCTCGCCAAGGTCGCAACCTCGGGCCAGTCTTCCGTCTGGAACGAGAAGGCCTGGTCCTGGACCGAAGGCCACACGACGCTCGGCGCTGCTGACGCCAAGTATCACATCGTCTGCGTCGACTTCGGCGTGAAGCGCAACATCCTGCGCCTGTTTGCCGGCCTCGACTGCAAGGTCACCGTCGTACCGGCAACCACCTCGGCCGAAGACATCCTGGCCCTGAACCCGGATGGCGTCTTCCTGTCGAACGGCCCGGGAGATCCGGCCGCCACCGGCGAATATGCCGTGCCGGTCATCCAGACCCTGGTGAAGAGCGACAAGCCGGTCTTCGGCATCTGCCTCGGCCACCAGATGCTGGGCCTGGCGCTGGGCGGCAAGACCGAGAAGATGCACCAGGGCCATCACGGCGCAAACCATCCGGTGAAGGACTTCACGACAGGCAAGGTCGAGATCGTCTCGATGAACCACGGCTTCGCAGTCGACTCCAAGTCGCTGCCGGAAAGCGTTGAAGAGACTCACGTTTCCCTGTTCGACGGCACGAATTGCGGCCTGCGCCTCAAGGGCAAGCCGGTCTTCTCCGTCCAGCATCACCCGGAAGCCTCACCCGGCCCGCAGGACAGCCACTACCTCTTCCGCCGCTTCATCAACATGGTGCGCGAAACGAAGGGCGAACCGGCACTGGCCGAGCGCTGAGACGCTTCAGTCAGACTGGATATTGGCGGCCCGGGTTCATGCCCGGGCAGTTTGCATTTCATGCCGGACCTTCAGGTAGAAACGAAGGCTCAGCATGAAGGCAGCGCTCGCAAGCCCAAGGCAGAAGCCGTACCAGATGCCGATACCACCAATCCCGAGCGGGAAGGCCATGAGCCAGGCGAGGAAGAAGCCGATCGGCCAGTAGGAAACGAGCGCCAGGATCATCGGTACGCGCGCATCTTTCAGCCCGCGCAAGAGCCCAGCCGCAATTGCCTGCAACCCGTCGACCAGCTGGAAAAGCCCCGCGACCATAACGAGCGGCCCCGCATAGGCCAGCACCTCGGCGGCGGCCGGGGCATTCTCGTTGATGAACGCGGCAGACAGTTGATTTGGCACGAGCAGGAACAGGATTGCGCCCGAAAGGGACATCAGACCGGCAATGCCAAGCACCGTGATCGATGCCCGCACCAGCTCCGGATAATTGCCCCGTCCATGCGCAAGGCCGATCCGAACGGTTGCGGCTTGCGCCAATCCAAGCGGCAGCATGAAGGCGATCGAGGCGAGCTGCAGTGCGATGCCATGGGCGGCCAGTTCGATCGTGCCGATCCGCCCCATCAAAAGCGAGGCAGCGCTGAACAGGCTGACTTCCGCAAGCACTGTGACGCTGATCGGCATCCCGAGATGCAGCACTTCGCGAAACGCCTGCCAGTCCGGCCGCCAGAAGCGCACGAAGAGCTCGTAACGCCGCGTCTCGTCCCGGGTCTGGATGTAGATCACCATGGCGACGAAGCTCACCCACTGCACGATGACCGCAACGATCGCCGCCCCGGTCATGCCGAGCGCCGGCAGCCCGAAGTGCCCGAGCACCAGCGCATAGGCGAGGATCGCATTGAGGACCAGGATGCCGAGCGTCACCCACAGCACGATCCGGGCCCGGCCCGTCGCACTGACCAGCGCACGCAAGACGGCAAAGAGCAGGGCCGGAAGCAGGCCGAGCTGGATGATGAAGACATAGTTTGCAGCAAGGCTTGCCACCTCGGGCTTCTGCCCCAAGGCGAGCAGGATCGCCTCCGCATTGAAGAACAGCGGCATCGTCAGGATCACATAGAGGATCGACACCCACATGCCCATGCGGATCGAGCGACGGACCGAGACGACGTCACCGCGTCCATAGGCCTGAGCGACCATGGGCATGACAGCCATGGAGAAACCGGATCCGAAGATGAAGATCGTGAAGAAGAACTGCCCGGCCAGCACCATGGCTGCAAGCGGTACCGCTCCGAGCTGACCGACGATGACCACATCAGTGGTGTGAATGCCGAGTTGCGCCAGCTGCGCGCCGATCAGGGGAATACCGAGCGACAGCGTCGCCCGGATATGCGACATCCAGGAGCCGGCGCCGACAGGCGCATGGCTTGAGGTTTCGATCGTGACAGCATCGGTGTGCATGGCTTTATTCCAACGAAAAAAGCCGCTTCCAGAGCGTACTGGTGAGCGGCATGTCACATCGGGATAAGCGGCAACCTGCAATCCAGCAAGGTGAAATCGACAACCTGCAAAATTATTGCGCGATACATCAGCAAGATTGATGAAAATCAGGGCTTAAACATCAGATCCGAACCGAAATCCTCTCGAAAAACAGGGGAAGTTGCCTGTTGCCGCGCAAAACGGCCTTTCTTACGGCCGCAAACCGCCCATAGGGTCAACTCTCTATTTCTCGATCACCAGGACGGATGAAGCATGTGGGAACTGATCTGGCGCGGCTCCATCATCGGGATCGGCGCAACACTTGCCATGGACCTCTGGGCCATGTTTCTGACGCTCGCCTTCCGCCAGCCGAAGGCCAACTGGGCTCCCGTCGGACGTTGGTTCTATCACCTTAAATTCGGCACGGTGTTTCATCAAACGATCGCAGATGCTGCACCCTACCGCCACGAACAGGCACTTGGCTGGATCGCGCATTATGCCGTCGGCATTGCCTACGGGATCATCCTCGTCCTCGCGCTCGGCTCAAGCTGGCTTGCCGGACCAACCCTGCTGCCGGCCTGGATCTGGGCGATTGCCACTGTTGCGGCCGGCTGGTTCCTGCTGCAGCCGGGCCTTGGGCTCGGCTGGGCCGCCTCGAAGACGCCGAACCCGAATAAGGTCCGCGCCCTCAATCTCTTGGCCCATACCGCCTTCGGTCTCGGCCTGTGGCTGACCGCACTGCTGATCCGCTGAAAGAACCGGCGCGTCAGATCGCGCCGGAGAAGGTGTCGCAGGCACCGACATTGCCGCTGTCATAGCCACGCTTGAACCACTTCATCCGCTGCGCAGACGTGCCGTGATTGAAGGCGTCGGGCACGACATAGCCCTGGCTGCGCTTCTGCAGGGTGTCGTCGCCGATCTGCTGTGCGGCATTCAACGCTTCCTCAAGGTCACCGTCGGAAAGGATACCCTCCTTGTCGGCGGATTTGGCCCATATCCCGGCATAGCAATCGGCCTGCAGCTCGACGCGCACCGACATCTGGTTTGCCTCGCGCTGCCCCATCGAGCGGCGCTGGCGGTTGAACTCCGGGAGAACACCGGTGAGGTTCTGCACATGATGCCCGACCTCATGCGCGATCACATAAGCCTGGGCGAAGTCGCCGGCCGCATCGAACTGCTGCTCAAGCTGGTCGAAGAACTCCGTGTCGAGATAGACCTTGCTATCGGCAGGGCAATAAAACGGACCGGTGGCTGAGGACGCCTGGCCGCAGGGTGATGACGTCGAGCCAGCAAAGAGCACAAGGGTCGGCTCCCGATAGCGTTCGCCGGAGGCCGTAAAGATTGCATTCCAGGTGGTCTCGGTCTCCGCCAGAACCGTCCGCACGAAGGCCGTGGTGTCATCACTGGACTGCCCCTGAGGACGCTGGCCGATCGATTGCTCGTAACCCGATCCGGCGCCCCCGACATTGCCCTCACCAAGTACCTGCAGCATGTCGATGCCCATGGCCTTCAACACGAAGTAGATGACAACAAGGAAAATGATGGTGCCGAAGCTCAAGCCACCGCCGCGCCGCCCACCCATCGGGAGTTGAATACCGGAGCGCCCGAACGGGTTGCGGCCAAGGCCACCGGAGGACTGCCCACGCCGGTCCTCGACATTGTTCGACTGTCGCCGGCCTCGCCATTCCATGATGTTGTCCCTCCACGCATCTGCCCTTGACAATGAGAAGATAGCCGAACTGTTCCACGACACCAGCGGCAAGTCGCGTGTTTCAGGTTCCCGGCCTGAAATGCCGGGGGGACTTGCGCAACCACCACTGAAGCGCCGCCACGAGGAAGAGTAGCAAACCGATCGCAAACAGATGCCCCTGCCCTTGTCCTTCGCCGAACAACAACTTGTGCATCAGCCGTCCGGGAAGCAGCGTGAAGGCCCCGGCTGTCAGCAGTGCAAAACTGTAGAGGTTGCCCACGTGCCGGCGGTGTTCGGCGATGCGCCCCGCACGTGCTGCCGCCACCGCCTGCCAGCTGCCGATCAGTGTGAAGACAGACAAGATGTGGATGGGACTGAAGCCAAAATAGAGCCGCAGTGACTGAATGAAGAAGCTGGAGAGTGCAGTGATCACCATCATCCCGATCCAGAGCCGCCCGAGAAGCCGGTGCGGGCCAGTTCCCTTGCGGCCGACCAGCAGGGTAGCGCCCAGGAGAAGGGCAAAGACGGCTGAGGCGACATGGATCTGGATGGCGAGGGAAGACTGCGTCAGCAGAGAAATCGACATGGGGCTTGCCTTGGAGAAAATCGCGGTTTCAATGGATCGTGTCCCGCTGTTCGCTCGCAAGGCGCCGCGAGACAAATGCTTTGCCGTCGATGTCGAGAGAAATTCGTGAACAGCACCACCCTGCAGTCTGCGCTTCGTGAATGGACCATGCTCATCAGCGCGCCGCGCCTCTGGGCAACATTCGCCATCGTGGTTTCGGTCTTCGTGGCGATCGGCCCATCGGGCACGATGGAGGGCATGGGCGTCCTCGAACGCGCCGCCTTCTGGACGCTGTTGCATGGAGCCGCATGGACGATCGCGATTGTGGTCATCACGCTGGCGGAGATTTCGTTTGCCGGACGACTGCACAGCACCCCTCTGCTGCTCGCCATCAATGCCCTGATCGCCGCACCCTTCGTCGCTGCTGCGGTGGAGCTGATCCGTTGGTCATGGCTAGGCGCTGCGCCAAGCCTTCCAGCCTATGGCCGCCAGCTCGTCGTCTGCCTTCCACTCTCGGTGCTCTTCAGTCTCCTCACGCATCTGACGCTGTCGGCCACCACTCCCGAACCAAAATCAGGTAGCGACGCAACGGCTGCGCTCAAACCGCCGAATGACGCGGCCGAGCCAGCGCCGCTGACTGCTCGCCTCAAGCCGGAAATGCGCGGTCCGCTTCTGCATTTGACCGTGGAGGATCACTACACCGTCGTCACGACAACCCGTGGCCGGCAGCTTCTTCTCTTGCGCTTTTCCGATGCCTTGCGCGAAATCGGCACGACCGATGGCGTTCAAACCCATCGATCCCATTGGGTCGCGGCGAGCCATGTCACCGGCCTGGAAAGAGACGGCAGCCGTCTTTTCCTGCGGTTGACCTCTGGCGCCACGGTGCCTGTCAGCCGCAGCTTCGCCGAAAGGGTACGCAAGCGTTTCGGCGGAACCTGAGCCGTTTCAGCTCTTGGCGTAACCGTAGTCCCCACCCCGCGACAGCGCGCGTTGATAGGCAGGTCGCGCGCGGATCCGCTCGATCCAGCCTTTCAGCACGCTCACATCCTTGCCACCGGCAATCCGGGTCAAACCGGCTTCGACCGGAAAGCTCATCGCGATATCGGCCGCCGAGAATTCCCGGCCCGCGAACCAGCCGTCCTTGCCGACTTCGTTGATCCAGAGGTCGAGATGGTCGGAGAGCTGCGGGTCGAGCAGTTTACGCGACACACCCTGGCTGATCATTTTGGCCACAGGCCGGATGAAGAAGGGTACCTGCCCCGGAATGCGCGCAAAGATCAGCTTCATCACCAGAAGCGGCATGGCCGATCCTTCGGCATAATGCATCCAGTATCGATAGCGCAGCCGCTCCTCGGTGCCGGCGGCAGGCCGCAACCCCTCCCCGCCATAGGTCTCGATCAGATATTCCATGATCGCACCGCTTTCCGCGACAACGCGCCCCCCATCCTCGATGACCGGCGACTTGCCGAGCGGATGCACCGCCTTCAGCTCCTTCGGCGCGAGGTATTCCTTCGTCCGATGATAGACCTTGACCTGATAGTCGAGGCCAAGCTCCTCGAGCAGCCAGAGAATGCGGTGGGCGCGCGAGTTGTCGAGATAGTGGACGGTGATCATCAGAGACGGCCCTTTGATTGTCGTTGCTTGAACTGTCTATCGACCAGCCCGGCCGCCGTCGAGGCTGACAGCTCAACTTTGTCGGTGATGGGAAGACAGATCGCACGCGCTGACGGCTTGGCAGCCCTGATCCTGCATGCAAATCTGCAAAGGCAGACAATGCTTTGGGAGGAGTGACTGATGAAGGCGATGCGACTGGAGGCGACGGGCCAGCTTTTCACACGGGAGGTGGAAAAGCCAAAGGCCGGACCGGACGATATCTTGGTGCGCGTCGAAGCCTGCGGCGTCTGCGGCACCGACCGGCATCTCTACCACGGTGAATTCCCCTGCACGCCACCGGTCACCCTCGGCCACGAATTCAGCGGCATTGTCGAAGAGATCGGCAGCGCCGTCACCGGCTTCAAACTCGGTGATCGCATCACGGGGGACCCGAACATCGCCTGCGGTCGCTGCAGCCACTGCGTCAACGGCCGGGTAAATCTCTGCCGGAACCTCAGAGCCATCGGCATTCACCGCGACGGCGGTTTCGCCGACTATGTGGTCGTTCCACACCGTCAGGCCTTTCTCCTGCCGCCAGACCTCGACCCGATGCACGGCGCCTTTTGTGAACCGCTTGCATGCTGCCTGCACGGCATCGATCTCGCCGAGATCAAGGCCGGCGCTTCTGTTGTCGTGCTCGGCGGTGGCGTCATCGGCCTCCTCACGGTACAGCTCGCCCGCTTGGCAGGCGCAGCCACGGTCATCCTCGTGACCCGTCAGGCCGCCCGCCGCAAGCTCGCCGAAGAGCTCGGCGCAACCGCCAGCGTCGACCCTGCCGCAGGCGATGTCGTCATGCAGATCTCCGGCGAGACCGGTCTCGTTCCCGGCGGCGTGGACGTTGTCCTCGAATGCGCAGGCGTCGGCGAAACGGTCATTCAGGCGACGAAGCTCGTCCGTCCGGGGGGCACCGCCGTCATCCTCGGTGTGATGGCGCAAGGGGAAAAAGTGGCGATCGAGCCCTTCGACCTGCTCTTCCGCGAGGTCAAGCTGGTCACCTCCTTCTTGAACCCCTTCACCCACCGCCGCGCAGCCGACCTGATCGCCTCGGGCAAAATCGAGGTCGAGAAGCTGATCTCGCGCAAGGTCTCGCTCGACGATGCGCCCGATGTGGTCAGCAATCCGCCGCAACCGGGCGAGGTCAAGGTGCTCGTCGTGCCCGGCCTGTAAGCGGGGCGGTCAGAGCGGCGGGCGTCTGTCCTTCCAGGGTGCCGCCTGCTCGAGTTGGCCGGCAAGCGCAAACAGCGTGTCTTCGTCGGCGAAACGACCGACGAACTGCATCCCGATCGGCAAGCCCTCGGGCGACCAGCCCGTTGGAACCGACATGGCCGGCTGGCCGGTGACGTTGAAGACAGGTGTCCAGGGAATAAACTCGAAGGTCTGGGCAGCCAGCTGCTCGGCAATCCCGAGCTTCTTCAATAGCCTGCCGCCGCCGACATAGCCGAGCACCGTCAAGAGCTTCTTCTCGATGGCGCTCGGCTGCAAGGCGCCAATCTTGACCGGCAAGGTCGAAAGCACCGGCGTCATCAGCACATCGACATCCTCGAAGAAACCGAGGATGGAGCGGGCCGACAGCGTGAGATAGCGATGGGCGGTGATCAGGTCGGACGCGGTGAAACCCTCGCCCAGGAGCCCCATACCAAAGGAGGACGCATCGTAGTCGCCGGGACGGATCTTTACCCCGAAGGTCTTCGCCGTGAACTCGATGTCGGCGCGCAGCTCCCCGGCAAGAGCCGTCAGGAAGGCCATGGAAAAGGCGTCGCGCTCCACAGGAGGCGCCGCCTCGATCACCTCGTGACCGAGATCGGCCAGAAGCTTCACCGTATCATTGAAGGCAGCCACCACCTCCGGCGCCACGGCCTTGCCGAGCATCGGCTGGCGCGACACCGCGATCTTCAGCTTTCCGGGCGCGCGCTGGCAGGCGTCAAGGAATGTGCCTTCCTGCGGCGGCAGCGGATGAGGCGAACCGCGATCCGCTCCATGCGTTGCGTCAAGGACAGCGGCGCTGTCGCGCACCGAGCGCGTCAGCACATGCTCGATGGCAAAACCGGACCAGGCCTCGCCGATGAAGGGTCCGGCCGGAGTTCGTCCGCGCGTCGGCTTCATGCCGAAGACGCCACAGGCGGACGCCGGGATGCGGATAGACCCGCCACCGTCGCCACCCGACGCAATCGGCACCATGCCGGAGGCTACCGCCGCACCCGATCCGCCCGATGAGCCGCCTGGGGTGCGCGTGAGATCCCAAGGATTGCGTGTCGGGCCATTGGCGCCTGGTTCGGTATAGGGTGTCAGGCCAAATTCAGGCGTGTTGGTGCGCCCGGCGATGACGAGGCCGGCCGTCTCCCATCGGCTCACCAATTCGCTATTGCCCTTTGCGACCCGCGTTGCCCAGAGCCGATTGCCATTGCCCGTCGGCACACCATCAATCTGCGCCAGGAGGTCCTTCACCAGAAACGGAACACCGGAAAACGGGCCGTCCGGCAGTCCCTTCGCGACCCGCTGCCGCGCCCGATCGAAAAGCGGTCGGACAACCGCATTCAGCTCCGGATTGACCGTCTCGATCCGCGTTACCGCCGCCTCAAGCACCTCGCCAGCCGAAACCTCTTTGCGCTTGATCAGGTCGGCCAGCGCCAATCCGTCGAAGTCAGCATACTCCCTGAACACTTTCACTCCCCCACTGCCGACTCGTTTGATGGCCCTCACCTTCCGGTCAAACCACACGCCGATCAAGCAAGATCGGATCTAGCGGCCCACCCGAATATAAACACCTACTTAACCATGCAGGGGTAATCTCACCCTGAAAGGCCGGAACAACACCGGCGCGGTGGACGCTGTTTGCCGCAACGAAGTCATAGGCTCATGAGGGAACGGCCCATGTTATTCAAATCTGCAACCAGCAGGAACATCTTCTCGACGGTGGCACTCGGCGTCGTGACGACCATCGGCGTTGCCGCGACAGTGGTGGGCGTCAGCTATGGTACGATCCGTGGCGCCGGTATCGACAAGATGCAGACAGCTGCGTCAGAGGCCGCAGCAGAGGTGAACAAGACGCTCAGCGTCGCACACCAGATGGTCGTTGGCATGGAAGCCTCGATTGCCGCCCTGCGTGCAAAGGGACTGGCCGACCGCGACACAGCCATGGCCGTCATGACGACCACCTTGGAAGGCTTCCCCGGCGCCATCGGCGTTTCGAGCGGCTGGGAACCGAACGCTTTCGACGGGAAGGATGCAGACTTCGTCGGCGAAGCGGCCCACGATCAGACCGGCCGCTTCATGCCCTACATCTACAGGTCGGGTGGAACGATCAAGAGCGACGTGCTCGTCGATTATGACAAGCCAGGCGCTGGCGACTACTACATCCTGCCCGTTACGACAGGAAAAACGGTTCTGCTCGAACCCTACGTCTACCCGGTCGACGGCAAGGACGTCCTGATGACGACGATCTCGATCCCGGTGATGGAGAACGGCAAGGCACTCGGCTATGTCGGCGCCGATATCGACCTCGACAAGACGGCTGCCGATCTCGGGGCAAAGCGCCCTCTTGGCGACGGCTACATCGCCCTCTTGTCGTCCGCCAACGCCTTTGTCAGCCATCCGGACAAGGCGGCCATGGGCAAGGCGCTGAAGGACAGCGGTCTGAACGCAACCGCATGGGAGAGCCTGCTGAAGTCACCGGGTTCGGTCGGCACCATGGTCGACAAGGACGGCATCGAGCGCATGGCCATTGCAGTCCCGATTGAACCCTTCCCCGGCGCCATCTGGAACGTCGTGGTCGCCGTCCCGAGCGCAACCGTGCTCGGTGTCCTGACGGAGACCCTCTGGACCTCCGCTCTGATCATAGCAGGCGCAACCATCATCCTCATTGTTGTCGGCTGGCTGCTCGCCCGCCGCTTCATCGGTCGCATCAATCGCGTCATCGGCCAGACCACCGACATTGCTGCCGGCCGCCTCGACGTCGAACTGACCGACAAGGACCGTCAGGACGAGTTGGGGGATCTCTCCCGCTCGCTCGGCGTCCTCCTGGAGAGCAATCGCAAGAAGGTCGCGCTCGAGAAGGAGGCGGAAGCCCGCTACGAGCTCGAAGAGGTCGAACGCGTCGAACGCTCCAAGGGGCACAAGGCCCGCGAAGAGGAAATCCGCTTCGTTGTCGACGAACTGCGCGCCGGCCTCGCCCGCCTTTCGGACGGCGACATGACTGTCCGGCTCGACAAGACCTTCTCGCCGGCGCTCGACGAAATCCGTGGCAACTTCAACGATTCGATCGAGAAGCTGCGCGCTGCGATGATCTCGTTCCGCGACAACGCGACCACCATCGAGAACGGCTCGAACGAAATCCGCTCGGCAGCCGACGATCTGGCGCGCCGCACCGAACAGCAGGCGGCTTCCGTCGAGCAGACGTCCGCGGCCCTTTCGCAGATCACCCGCTCCGTCAAGGAATCGACCCAGCGCGCCGAAGAAGCCGGCCAGCAGGTCAGCCGCACCAAGGAAAGCGCCGAACGCTCCGGTGAGGTCGTTCGCTCAGCGGTCGATGCGATGAGCGCCATCGAACAGTCGTCACAGTCGATCTCCAACATTATCGGCGTGATCGACGAAATCGCCTTCCAGACCAACCTGCTGGCGCTCAATGCAGGCGTCGAGGCAGCCCGCGCAGGCGAAGCCGGCAAGGGTTTTGCCGTCGTCGCCCAGGAAGTCCGCGAGCTTGCGCAACGCTCGGCCAATGCCGCAAAGGAAATCAAGACCCTGATCACGGCCTCCGGCGAACAGGTCAAGCACGGCGTCTCGCTTGTCGACCAGACCGGCGAAGCCCTCTCCGCCATCGTCGCCGAAGTGCAGCAGATCAACACCAACGTCCATGCGATCGTCGAGGCCGCACGCGAACAGTCGACCGGCCTTCACGAGATCAACTCGGCCGTCAACATCATGGACCAGGGCACCCAGAAAAACGCCGCCATGGTCGAGGAAACCAATGCCGCGTCCCACACCCTCGTCTCGGAAGTGCAGGCCCTTTCGGCCCGCCTCGCCCAGTTCAATCTCGGCTCGACCCCGCACGCATCGGCAGCGACTCATGCGCTACGGCCCCACAGCGCTCCGGCTTCGATCCACACCCGCTCAGCGTCTCCTGCCCGTCCGTCGCCTGTCAGCGAAGCCGCCCGTCCGGTAACATCCCCGGCGCGTGCGCTGGCCGGAAAGATCGCCTCGGCCATGGGCGCGAAGCCCGCCCCGAGTGGCGCCGAGTGGGAAGAATTTTGATCGCGCAGGCTCGTCCTGATGCAAGGGATGGCGGGCTCCGGCCCGCCATTTTCGTTTCCGCTTTGCGGTTCACTTCGGCTCGAAGACGAGAAGCTCTTCGAAGTGGTTCATGTCGTCGAAGGCACAGAATGCCGGTGCCCTAAGCTCGATCACCGGCGCGCGCCGACGGATCTCCGTTGTGACTTCGTCGAGAAACGGCACCCAGGCCGCCATGGTCTGATCGTCGAAGCGCTCGATCATGTAGGCGAAGGTGATGTGGAAGACATAGGTCTCGTGATCCGGATGCCGGTAGCCGAGCAGATCCGCCAGGCGGTTCCGCCAGTCTTTCAGGATTGCCCGGTCGCGTTCCGTCACACCATCAAGCGTCAGGCCATTCGGGGTGGCATGCGTCACCTCCATGGCAAAGGTGTCACCTGGCTCAAAGCGCGCCAGGCGATCGATGAACAGCCCCGTCATGTCGTCGACTGGCGTTTCCACCGGCACGTCGGACGGCCAGTAGGGCAGCGCCCGCCGCGTCTCGATGATCCCCTGAAAGAGGGTCATGTGCAGGCTGGTGGCGGCCGTGAAGGCGAGCTTGTCGGCACCGGGCATCTGCGTGAACCGCGAACGTGCATCGGTGATCGCAGCCGCCGCTTCGGACCCCTCGACGAGGTGGCACACGACGGTGTTGCCGCGTTCGCGAAGGAAGGTGCCGGCGGTGTCGTAGCGTTGCCCGAGATGGGGGATCGGGCCCGACATCAGATTGCGGGCGAAAGGAACAAGACGGTCGGGAAGATCTGAGAAAACGTGGGTCGACATGGCATCCTCTGCTTATGGATGCCATTGCGATTAGCAATCGGCTGCAAACGGAGTATGACGATTGCGACTGCGAGCCTCAACGATTGTTCCGCCAGCGCTCCTCGAGTGCATAAACTCAGCTCAATCTTTTCCGTCGATCAGCACCGCTTGCGGGGATCGGAACTGACTACGGGCTTCCCAGCTTTTCAGTAACCCATGGGCGAGCGCGACCACCACGACCGACACGTAACCATCGATGGCATAATGCCAGCCGAGATAGACCGAACTTACGACAATCAGCATGGTGTAAGCGGCCGCCAGCCAAGCCAGCTTCGGAAAACGATCCGACAGGAATAGTGCATTCATCGTGATCAACCCCACATGCACGCTCGGAAATGCCGAGATCCCCGAACCAAAGCCGGCGCTCCCGTTTTCATAGATCCGCCACAGATAGAGCTGGAACGACCGAGCCTGGCCGTCCGCGAGGAATGCCAATTGGTCTGCGAAGCGGGAATCGTCGCCGGTAACTTCCCCGTAGAAGGCGGGGCCCGCAGACAGGAACAAACCGGCCAGCACATTGCCGCAAAAGACCCATACGAACATGAACATCAGCATGTATCTAGTCCGGATACCGTCTGCCCAGGCCGAGGTGGCGACGAAGAACAGCGATGCAAAGCAGATCACGAACCATAGGACGCTGTAGTTCCATTCAAGGATCGCCAGGACGATGGGGTGGCCTGCCAGTGGATAGAGCAGTCGCCAAGGGTCGTAGCCAAAATGGATATAGCGGTCGATGTCGGCATGCAGCGTGTCGTAGCGGAAGCCGTCAGCCAGAATCGGCAGCATGTTCTTGAGAGAAGTGAAGCTTCCTTGAAAGATCATCAGGGCCATGAGCAGAACCATCCCTGCAAACAGCCTGGCGAGCCGCTTCGCCCCGAAGAAGCGCCGATAGGCGCGGCCCCGGTTGCCGCCAAACCGATGGATCCCGCAGACAAGATCGAACGTGATCGCCATCATCGGCATGAACCAGAGAAAAAGTAGCGGCCATTGTACGAAATAGAGAGTGTGGGACGACTGGTCCCAACGGCCGTAAAACTGCAGCACTCCGAAGCAGATGAGCGTGTAAATTGCCACGCAAGCATACACGGCACCATCGCAGCGCATATGCGCCAGCATTTCTCGCCAAAGAGCGAGTAGGCGGCTTTTGACAGTGGTATTCTCAGGAGCTGAAATCATCAGCAATGATAAGCATTCTTTTGCTGAAAATTCCGTAATCGACGGCGCGTCAGGCGCCTAGGCGGGATCGGTCGTGATGCCCCTCCCCCGCACGCTGATCGAGTCTTGCCAACGCCATTCGGACAGCGACGCGATTTCCTGTCGGAATCGTCAATTTCGGGGTTCCTTCCCGGCCAACATTTCCCTATAAGCCGCTTCTAGCCTGAAAAGACCATCTCTCTGCGCCCGGCCGGTGACCTCCCTCACCCAGGCCGGTTTTTCGCGCAGGTCAAAGAACGGATAGAGCCATGCCCAAGCGCCAAGACATCAAGTCCATCCTCATCATCGGCGCGGGGCCGATCGTCATCGGCCAGGCATGTGAGTTCGACTATTCCGGTACCCAGGCCGTCAAGGCGCTGAAGGAAGAAGGATACCGGGTCATCCTGGTGAATTCCAACCCGGCGACCATCATGACCGATCCGGGTCTTGCCGACGCCACTTACGTCGAGCCGATCACGCCTGAAGTCGTCGCCAAGATCATCGCCAAGGAGCGCCCCGATGCGCTGCTCCCGACCATGGGCGGCCAGACGGCGCTGAACACCGCGCTCTCCTTGAAGCGCATGGGCGTTCTCGACCGGTACAATGTCGAGATGATCGGCGCCAAGCCCGCTGCCATCGACATGGCAGAAGACCGCGCCCTCTTCCGCGAAGCCATGACCCGCATCGGGCTCGAAACGCCGAAGTCGATGCTCGCCAACGCGACCGAGATCAAGGATGCCGACCGCAAGACGCATGAAGCCGCCCGCAACGAGCTGAAGGCAAAGCTGTCGGGCGCCGAACTCGACAAGGCCCTCGACGAGCTCGAGAACCAGTGGAACCTTGGCGAGACCGACCGCAAGCAGCGCTATATGGGTCATGCCATGGCGATTGCCGCCCAGGCCCTCGACCATGTTGGCCTGCCCGCCATCATCCGCCCATCCTTCACCATGGGCGGCACCGGCGGCGGCATCGCCTATAACCGCTCGGAATTCTACGAGATCATCAATTCCGGCCTCGACGCCTCTCCCACCACCGAAGTGCTGATCGAAGAATCGGTCCTCGGCTGGAAGGAGTATGAAATGGAGGTCGTCCGCGACAAGGCGGACAACTGCATCATCGTCTGCTCGATCGAGAACATCGATCCGATGGGCGTGCACACCGGCGATAGCATCACGGTCGCACCGGCGCTGACGCTGACGGACAAGGAATACCAGATCATGCGCAACGCCTCGATCGCGGTTCTGCGCGAGATCGGCGTTGAGACGGGCGGCTCGAACGTGCAGTTCGCCGTCAACCCGGCCGATGGCCGCCTCGTCGTCATCGAAATGAACCCGCGCGTCTCGCGCTCGTCGGCGCTTGCTTCGAAGGCCACCGGCTTCCCGATTGCCAAGATCGCTGCCAAGCTCGCCGTAGGCTACACGCTGGACGAACTCGAAAACGACATCACCGGCGGCGCGACACCGGCCTCCTTCGAGCCGTCGATCGACTACGTCGTCACCAAGATCCCGCGTTTTGCATTCGAAAAATTCCCCGGTGCCGAACCGACACTGACCACCGCGATGAAGTCGGTCGGCGAAGTCATGGCGATCGGCCGCACCTTCGCCGAATCGCTGCAGAAGGCGCTGCGCGGTCTCGAAACGGGTCTCACCGGCCTCGACGAGATCGAGATCCCGGGCCTTGGTCAGGGCGACGACAAGAACGCCATCCGTGCCGCCATCGGCACGCCGACGCCTGACCGTCTGCGCATGGTTGCCCAGGCCCTTCGCCTCGGCATGTCGCCGGAAGAAGTCCACGAAGGCTGCAAGATCGATCCGTGGTTCATCGCCCAGTTCAAGGCGATCACCGACATGGAAGCTCGTGTTCGCGAGCATGGCCTGCCGCAGGATGCCGAAAACCTGCGCACCCTGAAGGCCATGGGCTTCTCCGACGCCCGCCTCGCCTCGCTGTCGGGCAAGCGCCCGAAGGAAGTCGCAGAACTCCGCAACGGGCTGAACGTCCGCCCGGTCTTCAAGCGCATCGACACCTGCGCTGCCGAATTCGCCTCGCCGACGGCTTACATGTATTCGACCTACGAGACGCCTTTCGTCGGCGAACTGCGCTCGGAAGCCCAGGTCTCTGACCGCAAGAAGGTCGTCATCCTCGGCGGCGGCCCGAACCGTATCGGCCAGGGCATCGAGTTCGACTATTGCTGCTGCCATGCCGCTTTCGCCCTGAAGGATGCAGGGTTCGAAGCGATCATGATCAACTGCAACCCGGAAACCGTGTCGACCGACTACGACACCTCCGATCGCCTCTATTTCGAGCCGCTGACGGCCGAAGACGTGATCGAGATCCTGCGCGCAGAGCAGGAAAAGGGTGAAGTCGTTGGCGTCATCGTCCAGTTCGGTGGCCAGACCCCGCTGAAGCTTGCCGAAGCGCTGGAAAAGAATGGTATCCCGATCCTCGGCACCGCGCCCGACATGATCGACCTCGCCGAAGACCGCGACCGCTTCCAGAAGTTGCTGATGAAGCTCGACCTCAACCAGCCGAACAATGGCATCGCCTACTCGGTCGAGCAGGCACGCCTCGTCGCCTCCGAGATCGGCTTCCCGCTGGTCGTGCGCCCTTCTTACGTGCTCGGCGGCCGCGCCATGCAGATCATCCATTCGGAATCGATGCTGCAGTCCTACCTGCTCGACACTGTCCCGGGTCTCGTGCCTGAGGATATCAAGCAGCGCTACCCGAACGACAAGACCGGCCAGATCAACACCCTGCTTGGCAAGAACCCGCTGCTTTTCGACAGCTACCTGACCAACGCCATCGAAGTCGACGTCGACGCACTCTGCGACGGCGAGAATGTCTTCGTCTCCGGCATCATGGAGCATATCGAGGAAGCCGGCATCCATTCGGGCGATAGCGCCTGCTCGCTGCCCTCGCGTTCGCTCTCCAAGGCAACGCTCGACGAGCTGGAACGCCAGACGGCCGCCATGGCCAAGGCGCTCAATGTCGGCGGCCTGATGAATGTCCAGTACGCCATCAAGGACGACGTGATCTACGTTCTCGAAGTGAACCCGCGCGCCTCGCGCACGGTGCCCTTCGTAGCCAAGACCATCGGCGCCCCGATCGCGAAGATCGCCGCCCGCATCATGACCGGCGAAAAGCTCGACGACGCGATCGCCGCTTATGGCGAAAAGCCCGATCCGCGCAACCTGAAGCACATCGCAGTCAAGGAAGCCGTCTTCCCGTTCGCGCGTTTCCCCGGCGTCGACACGCTGCTTGGACCGGAAATGCGCTCGACCGGCGAAGTCATCGGCCTCGACACGGACTTTGCGCTCGCCTTCGCCAAGAGCCAGCTCGGAGCATCCGTCGAACTGCCGCGAGATGGCACGGTCTTCGTCTCGGTCCGCGACGAGGACAAGGCCCGCGTCCTGCCCGCGATCCAGATCCTCACCCAGATAGGCTTCAAGGTCATGGCAACGGGCGGCACCCAGCGCTTCCTCGCCGAAAACGGCATCGACGCGATCAAGATCAACAAGGTGCTTGAGGGACGTCCACATATCGAGGACGCCATCCGCAACCGTCAGGTCCAGCTGGTCATCAACACGACCGACGGCAACAAGGCGATCTCGGACTCGAAGTCGCTTCGCCGCGCCGCCCTGATGCAGAAGGTGCCCTACTACACGACCATGGCAGGAGCCCTGGCGGCCGCCGAAGCCATCCGGGCGCTGAAGAGCGGCCAGCTCGAGGTTCGCCCGCTTCAGAGCTACTTCTGAGGCGCACCAAATGAGCAAGCCGCTCCACGTCACCGCGCACGCAAAAACGGTGATATTGGAGCGGCAGCTCGAATTCGACTGGATAGAGCGAACGGTTCGCAATCCAGATTGGTCTGAAAGCGATCCATCAGGCCTACCGACGGAACGACGATTTGGCCGTATTCCTGAACGCGAAGACCGCATCTTGCGGGTAATCCGCTTGGAAAGCGAAACAGAAATCCGTATCATAACGGCGTTTCTCGATCGCAACGCACGGATGCCGAGATGAAGCCCAGACTGGAATATGATGCAGCTGCCGACGCTGCCTATATTCGTTTTTCCACGGAGCCCGTCCTGGAGAGCGAAGAGGTCTCCGAAGGCATCATGCTTGACTACGACCGCGATGGTCGGATCGTCGGTCTCGAAGTGCTCAATGCACGCGCCAATCTGCCGGCCGCTGCACTCGAAGATGCTGCTTGAGCCCTTGAAGATATCAGGATAATCTTTGCTTTAAGGACGAAGTCAACGCTGGAAAAGCGTGACTGCTGCCTATCTATTATCCGGTTGATGATAGTGGTCCGGCACCGGAGGCAGGCTTCCCGTCATGTTTCTCGATCTCAAGAATTATACGCCGCCGCCAGAGCCACCACCGAGCCGGGGGCCGCAGCCACTGACACCGCGCCAGCAGAAGGCGCTGGCCTGGATCGTCGGGTTGAACATCATCCTGCTGTTCATCGCGCCCATCGGTGGGGCAACGGTCATTTCGGGATTGCTCGCATTCTTCAACTGACCAAGCCGAATCTCGACGCGTTCAGGCTTGCCGCTTCTGCTTGGCGAGGATGGCGAAGGCGATGCCGCCAATGACGAAAGCTGCCGCCACGACAAAATGCAGCGTCAGCCTCTCGTTGAGGAAAAGGATGGCACCGAGCGCCGCAATCACCGGGACGGACAGCTGAATGAGCGCCGCCTGGAAGGTGGTGAGCCCGCGCAACGCCCTGTACCAGATGGAATAGCCTAGGCCAGAGGCAACGATGCCAGAGCCGAGTGCAAGAAGGATGCCCGCGAGCGTCGCCGTCTCGTAAAGCAGCGCAAAACCCGCCAGCGGCAGGCAGAACACGGAAGCTCGTACAAAATTGCCGGCGGTCTCGCCGATCGGATCGCGTGAGCCTCGACCGCGCAGCGTATAGACAGCCCAGGCCATGCCCGAGGCGATCATCAACAGGCAGCCAACGAGATCCGGTCGTCCCACGCCGGGCAGGATAAGGTAGACGAAGGCGCCGAAAGCAATCGCAAAGCCGATCACCTCCCGCAGGCTTGGCCGATCGCCCTTGAAAAGTCCGAAGGCCAGCATGCTCGCCTGGACGGAAGAAAAGAGGATCAGCGCCCCGGTCGCAGCACCAAGCGAAAGATAGGCCGCGGAGAATGCGATGGCATAAACGAAAAGAGCCGCAGCCGCCCACCAGTCCCCCGGCAGGCGTCTGTCAACCGATGCGGACTGAAGCGGCCCGCGTCGCATCAGGCCGTAAAGGACAAGCGCGCCGGAAACGATCCGGACAGCGGTATAGCCTGCGGCCTCGATCGACACTGTCCCCAGTGCTTCTCGCGCCAGGAGCGAATTGGCGGCGAAGGCCAGCATGGCGATGGCGGTCAGTACGAATGTCGAATGCAACTGAAATACCCCTCCTGAACCCTGCCGTGTCGCGAGACTATCCGGCCGGGTCTGCCACGTGTTAAACGCGAAGCCCCCCACATTGGCAAGCTGTGATCGTCTGGAGGTTTTTGATGGAAAAGCTGCACATTGTCACCGAACGTATCTTCGACGTTCCGTCCGACACCCTCTTCGCCGCCTTTTCCGATCCGGCAACCCTTGCCCGCTGGTGGGGACCGCACGGCTTCACCAACGAAATCACCCATTTCGACTTTTCGCCCGGCGGTGACTGGCTGGTCACCATGACCAATTCCGACGGCACCGGCTTTGCCAATCACTGGACCTTTGAGGCGATAGAACCGCCGTCACGGATCCTGGCGCTCCACCATGAGCCGATGCATGTCTTCACGCTCGAAGTGACGTTCGCCACTGAGGCCGAGGGAACACGCATGACCTGGCTTATGCAGTTTGACGACACGCCGGAAAACCGCGAAATCGAGCGCTTTATCGCAGCCGCCAACCAGCAGAACTTCGACCGACTAGAGGCTGACCTCGGCCTCTAAAGAGGCCATGTTCGCAACCCGTCAACATTTGATCGGCCTCCTAATCCTGTCGATTGCCTTCCTTGATCTATCAATGGACCTCTTGGTCCTGTTTCTCGGCATGCCAGCGATCGTGACCCGACCTCGATCCTTCGGCCACCTAGCCTTTACGGATCGACGACATCTCCAGCTTGATGGTCGCCGGCTTTCTCGACACCCGTTGGGCGGCCGCTTCGGTCGGCGCAAGGTGCTTGCTGAGCGGTGGCTTCTTGCGGCGATATTTCCCACTGCCGTGCGGTACTCAAAGCCACCTTCCGACCGCTCTCACCAGCAGAAAAAAGGATGCCGGCGGCGCGCGGCCCGGCTAGAGAAGAATGACCTCGTCTCAAACCATGACAGCGGCGCACGATGAAACGCACACGACTTGACCTATCCCTGCGTTATGTGACCCAGCTGCGGCTGGCCTTTCTGGGTCTGGCCATCCCAACCGTCATCCTTGCTTTCGCCGGCTGGTATGTGCTGAACGAATCCCAGTACCGCGTAGAGCGCGGGCGAATTGCCCACGACATTTATTCAGCACTCCTCAGTTTCGATCTGGAAAAGGCGGCACTTCGCAACTGGAGCTTCCGCAGATTGCTGAATGAACCCGGAGACCCCGCCCAGCGCAGCGCAATCCTTGAGCGCATGGATGGCCTGATAGCGCGGGTGGCGGAGAAGGCCAGCCTGGCGCGTGACATGGATCGCGCTCGCCACAAGAACCTCGTGGAGCATGAAGAAAGAACAAAGCTTCTTGCCTTTCTGAAGGAGGTCGTCGCCAGCCTCAAGCTGGAGACAGCGTCCCTGCTGACATCCCCCTCGCCCACGGTCTCGCGTATGGCCGAGGTCGATATCCAGTTCGGCCAGGTACAGGGGATTTCGCCGGCCCAGGCCCTGAAAAAGGCGCTTGTCGCCGAGGAAATGGCGCTGGAGGCGGAACGGACGCGGGCCAATGCCGGGTTGGCCACCGCACGCCAGCTCTTTCTGTTCGCCGGCGGATTTGGACTGTTTGCCACCTTTGTCCTCGCCACCTTTCTGGTCAGCCGCTTCCGTCAACCGCTGGAACAGCTGGAACAGGGTTTGAGCGCCTATCAAAAGGGCAATTTCTCCTATCGTTTTCAACGCTTTCGCGATCTCGAATTCCGCCATCTCGGCGACCAGCTGAACAGCATGGCGGGTGAGGTTGAACAGTCTCGCAACTGCGCCACCGAAGACCGGATTGTGCTTGAACAGCAGGTAGCCACCCGCACCGCCGAACTCAGCCGCACAGTGGATGAACTTGCGGCATCGGAAGGGGCACGTGCCCAATTGCTTGCCGATATCGGCCATGAACTGCGCACCCCGGTCACCGTGATCCGCGGTGAAGCCCAAGTGGCCCTTAGACAGAAAAATCCTGACAGCAGCGCCTATCGTTCCGCCTTGGAACGGATCGTCACGGTCTCGCGCCAGATGGGCCACCTGATCGAGGATCTGTTGGTGCTTGTGCGCGATCCGAAGGCCCGGCCGGTGATCGAGAGTTCAGAGCTGGTACTTGGTGAGGTGCTTCATGCGGCCCTGGAGGCTGCCGGCGCCATGGCGGCCGAACGGGCCGTTCAGCTCAAAGGGCCGGACCCTCTGCCAAAGGATGTGGTCGAGGCTGATCCCAACCGGCTCCGCCAGGTTCTGGTCTGCCTCATCGACAATGCCATCCGCTATTCGCATCCCGGTGGCGAGGTCCAGGTAAGCGTCACGAAAGCCGCGGCTGAGCGTATTGAGATCGACATCATCGACCAGGGCATCGGCATCAGCGCCGAAGACCTGCCCCATGTTTTTGATCGCGGCTGGCGTTCAAGCAAGGCTCGCACGCACAGACCCGATGGTCTCGGACTTGGTCTGGCCATCGCATGGCAGTTAACCGAGGCCCAGGGCGGCAGCCTGATGATCTTGGAATCGCCACAGGGTACCGGCACGCTTGCACGCCTGACACTGCCGCTGTCGCCGCCATTGACGGATGAGGAGCCTCAATGAACATTCTGCTGATTGAGGACGATGTCCGGGTTGCCGATTTTCTGCAGCGCGGCCTGCAGGCCGAAGGCTATACCGTCACCTGGATCCGAAACGGCCGCGAGGGCCTGGCCGCCGCCGAGACTTTTGCCCGCACCTGCGCGACGGAGAACCTGGCAGGTGTTGTCATTCTTGATGTCATGTTGCCGGAACTCGATGGATTGAGCCTCTGCCAGATGCTACGCCAGCGCAACCACCAGGTCCCGGTGCTGATGTTGAGCGCCATGGGAGAAAGCCAGGAGCGCGCTGATGGCTTGCGACGCGGGGCCGATGACTATCTGGCCAAACCCTTTGATTTCGATGAATTGCTGGCCCGAATTGAAGCGCTGATGCGTCGGACAAAGGCCACCACTGCGCCCAAGCTTTTGCAGATTGGTCAGATTACCCTGGATCGGCAACTGCCGGGTCTGCGCAGCGCAACTGGCGAGGTCCTGCTTAGTGGATTGGAAATGGCAATGATCGAACTGCTGGCCGCACAGGCCGGGGCAACGGTCAGCCGAGAACGCATTCTGGCGCGGGTCTGGGCGGCCGATCGTGATCCGCTGACCAATGTCGTCGATGTCTATGTCAGCCGGCTTCGGCGTAAGCTTGCCAGTCTGGACCCCGATGTGAAAATCACTGCCATCCGGGGCCTAGGCTATCGCCTGACGGCGACGCGCCCCTGAGGAGTGCTCAGGGGCGCGCAACACAACCAGACAGGCTGAGGTTTGCTGATCGGAAGTGTTAGTTGACGGTATAGGGCAGCGAGGAGTGATGCAGGACGATCCGCAGATTGCCGGCATCGTCAAGCTGATAGCCCCAGGTCTTGTCGACCGTGGTGACCTTGCCTTCGGCATCGGAGATATGGACCTTGCCAATGGTCTGCGCAGTCTTGCCGCTGATGAAGATTGCCGAATTCTCGATCTTGACCGAGGTCCAGCCCTTCAGCGCAAAGCCGGTATCGGCAGGGTAGTTCGGGTCATGGCCGACGAAATAGGCGAGCGCCCCTTCGGCCGTCGGCCGGAAGGTCTGCGGCTCGACGGTCAGCGTCGGCTTGAACAGCACCGGGCCGAGGTTATAGCCATAGGCTCCGTCAATCACCGCCTTGGCCGTTGCCTTGGCCTTGTCGATGCCGCCGTCCTTGTAATCCGTGGCGATCTTCACGAGCGCGTCGCCCCAGGCAACCTGGGCGGCCTCGACCTGGGCCTGGGTGATGGTGCTGTCGATGATCGTTGCCTTGACCGGCATCTCCGCCTGGGCGGAGAAGGCAATCATCACAGCAGCAAATGTCGAAACGGCAAATCTGAACATTTCTTAACCTCATTGGCGACGCTGGGACCATCCCAGTGCGTTGGCATGAAGATGGGTCGCGAAGCTGAAAGCTGCATGAGCCGAACATGAACGGAAGATTAAAGGGAGAGATTGCGAGCGGCGGCCACTCCGGCAGTCGCGGGAGCCCGGTCGATCAGCGCTGAGAGTTCGCCGCAAGACGGGAAAAGAAGCCGCCCCTTGGATCGGCATGGCGCGCGACAGCTTTGCCGGCGGGTTCGCTCTCTGTTACGCACTGGCGACGGCGACGCTCCTCCTGCCGCCGCCATTGCGACCGATGTGTATGTGCGAACTGCAGTCGAAGAAAGCCGCATCGACGGCCACAGAAGCACCTCGTCAAAGGGCTGGCAGCGTGTCGAAAAGCCGCCGCACGCCTTGAAGATCCGACCGAAAGGCTTCTAGGCTGCGCGCTTTCAGATCCTCGTCGGGCATCCTGAGGATCGCCGCTGGATGCGTCGTGACAAGCAGCATTCGGTTGTCCTGCATCGGGATCGGCATACCCCGCACCTCGGCGATCGGACGGCTTTCGCCCGTCAGAGACAGAAAGGCGGTCGCACCGAGCGCCACGACGATGCGCGGCCGGATGATCTCGATCTCCTTTGAGACCCACCAGCGGCAATGCGCCACCTCACCGGCTTCCGGACGCATATGGATCCGCCGCTTGCCGCGCCGCTCGTATTTGAAATGCTTGACGGCATTGGTGACGTAGACTTGAGTACGGTCGATCCCTGCCGCCGCCACGGCCTCATCGAAGACCTGGCCAGCCGGACCGATGAACGGCTTTCCCGCCAGATCCTCGGTATCCCCCGGCTGCTCACCGACAAACATGATGTCGGCATCGGCGAGCCCCTCGCCGAACACCGTCTGTGTCGCATGGCAATGCAGCGGGCAACGCGTGCAGCCAGCCGCTTCCTCCCGCAGCCGTTCGAGCGGCGGCAGATTGACCGACGCCTCCTCGTCTTCTCGTTCACGCCACTGCGCCTGCAGCCGCTCGTGAAAGGCCGGCGGCTGGCTCGCCTGCCGCTCTGCCATCTCGGCGACCCGCCGCTCCGCACCCGCAATCAGGTCCGGAATGAGCGAGGCCTCCGGCATGTTCTTCCAGTATTTCTTCGGCATTTCCGACTGCATTGCCTTGATCTTCAACCGCGCCGGATTGAAGATATTGGCGAAATAGGTCCGCCAGAGCTCGTCGGTCTCATCCTCCGCTTCCGGCCGGGCGGCCGGCTCGCGCGACGTCTTGAGCTCCTGCCCGTTCCACGCGGCCGAGCCCTTCGGCGTCGCGATCAGCCAGTCCATGTCGGTGAAGCGCCGCTGGAAGAAGCCGGCAGTGCGCGACACTATGAAATGCTCCGGCTCGAACCAGGCAACGAAACGCCGCCGTCCCGCCTGCAAGCCCTCGACTTCGCGGAACCGCACGAAGGCCTTCATCTTGTGGCTGTCGCGCCTGATGTTCTTGATCAAGCGGACGAGGTCCGAGACGTCAGGATCGGAGCTAACCTGCAGAAGGCTGCGTTCCGCCTGCAGCCGCCAGAGAATGCGATAGAGAAGTGAAAATCGAGCCGGATCCGTATGGCAGATCACCGCCTCCGCCGCCTCCATGAAGCCCTTCGGCACGACGATCCCGGAAGGCACATCGACAGGCCCGGTCTCTGGCGGCATCGCGCCGAAGAGATCGCCCCCCTCGCCCGAAAGCTGCCAGCGAACCTGACCGGGTGTCACCCGATCAGCCAGGAGCGAACGTGCAGCATCGCGCCACTCGTCGAACGCCCCTCGCCCTTCGAGCGTGACGGTTCGCATCAGAATAGCGACAGCTGCTCGGCCGGCGGCGCAAACACCGCTCGCAAATCGGTCCGATCGAGGCTGCGATTCGGCGACCATCCCTCGGCGACGATGAAGGACCGTACCTTCTTGAGCGACACACCGAGACGCGTCAGGTCCTCGAGCCGCACGCGCCGATGACGGCGGGCCGAGAGCAAGCCGTTCACAGTCTTCGTCCCGAAACCCGGGACACGCAGTAGCGTCTCCCGATCCGCCTTGTTGACATCAACCGGAAAACGATCGCGGTTCGCCAGCGCCCAGGCAAGCTTGGGATCCAGCTCAAGATCGAGCATGCCACCCTGCCCGATCGACGAAATTTCCTCGACCGAGAAACCATAGAAACGATAAAGCCAGTCCGCCTGATAGAGCCGATGCTCGCGCATCAAGGGCGGCTTGATCAGCGGCAGGTTTTTCGAGCTGTCGGGGATCGGGCTGAAGGCGGAGTAGTAGACACGCTTCAACCCGTAACTGCTGTAGAGCCGCGCGCTGGAGCCGAGGATCGTCGCATCATTGGCGCCGTCAGCCCCGACGATCATCTGGGTACTCTGGCCGCCGGGCACGAATTTCTTGCGCCGTCCGGTGAGCGTCGGCTCGCGCGCCTCGTCGATCTTCAGCCTCAGATCCGCCATCGAGCGGCGGATGTTGACCGGACGCTTCTCCGGCGCATAGCGCTCCAGCCCGTGATCGGTCGGCAGCTCGATATTGATCGACAGGCGATCGGCATAAAGCCCCGCCTCCTCGACCAGATGCGCGGATGCCTCGGGGATGGTCTTCAGATGGATATAGCCGCGAAACTCGTGCTTGGTGCGCAGGTCCCTGGCGATCTTCACCATTTCGGCCATCGTATCATCCGAGGACTTGATGATCCCGGAGGAGAGAAACAGGCCCTCGATGTAATTGCGACGGTAGAATTCGATCGTCAGCCAGACGACCTCGTCCGGCGTGAACCGCGCCCGTTCGACATTGCTCGAAGAGCGATTGATGCAATAGGCACAGTCATAGATGCAGAAATTGGTGAGCAGGATCTTCAGAAGCGAGATACAGCGGCCGTCAGGCGCGTAGGCATGGCAGATGCCCGACCCCTCTGTCGAGCCGAGACCGCCAGAGGCGGACGAGTCGCGTTTGGTCGTCCCGCTGGACGCGCAGGAGGCATCGTATTTCGCAGCGTCGGAGAGAATGGCGAGACGTTCTTTGAGCGACTTCTTCATGGGAATGTTCTCTATACGTTCCCATGACAATGGTCAAGTTTCCGCCTTGCGACATTGCGTCCACCGGGCACCATGATCGTTGATTTCGCTGATTTTTCTCGCCGTCAGGTCGGCTTTCGGAGGCGCCCGACGAAAACTCTGGAAATTGCGCAAAGCATTCTGCTATAGTCTGCCGTAACGTGATTTGTGACTGGTTCCGCAGCTTTGCTTCGGAACCTGTTTTCTTTTGTGCCCGCGCTCGCGGCCATGAAGACGAAGGAAGAGGAAATGGTAGACAAAGTACCGATGACGCAGAACGGTTTCGAAAAGCTCAGCGAAGAGCTGCGCTGGCGTCAGCAGGAAGAGCGTCCGCGCATCATCGAGGCAATTGCCGAGGCGCGCGCTCATGGCGACCTTTCCGAAAATGCGGAATATCACGCCGCCAAGGAAGCACAGAGCCACAATGAGGGCCGCGTCGGCGAACTGGAAGACCTGATCGCCCGCGCAGAGGTCATTGACCTCTCGAAGATGTCTGGCTCGAAGATCAAGTTTGGCGCGACAGTCAAGCTGATGGACGAAGACACCGAAGAAGAGAAGACCTACCAGATCGTCGGCGACCAGGAAGCCGACGTGAAGGCCGGCCGCATCTCGATCTCCTCGCCGATCGCCCGCGCGCTGATCGGCAAGGAAGCTGGCGACAGCATCGAAGTCGTCGCCCCCGGCGGCTCCAAGGCCTACGAGATCCTCGCGGTCAAGTGGGGTTGATCTAGGCCGGAAGGGCTCCTCTGTGGCGCAATCCCTCGACGACATCACGGTGATTGCGCCGCATTTCAAGCGGCGCCTCTCCGGCGTGACATCGACCGTGATCCAGCTCGTGCCGGAACAAAGGCGCCAGGGTCTAGGCATCCTGACGCTTGGTCCCGGCCTGCCCGGTCACCTGCCGAAAATGCGCTGGGCCGAGCTACCCGGCCTCTGGAAGCGGCCGAACGCTACCCCTGCCCGCGTCTGGCATGCCCGTCGCAACAACGAGATGCTGGTGGGCCTGATCCTCCGCAACATCTTCCGCATGCCGCTGAAGCTGCTCTTCACGTCTGCGGCCCAAAGGCATCACAGCCGCTACACCCGCTGGCTCATCTCGAAGATGGACGGCGTGGTTGCGACGAATGGAAAGTCCGGTTCTTTTCTCAAGGTCCCGCATCGCGTCATTCGCCACGGCGTGGACCTTCAGCTGTTCCATCCGTCGGACGAGCTCGACAGGAGCCTTCCCGAAGATCTGAAGGGCCGGCATCTGGTCGGCTGTTTCGGGCGGGTGCGCCATCAGAAGGGCACGGATCTTTTCGTACGGGCCATGATCGAGCTCCTTCCGGGCAATCCGGAATGGACGGCCGTGATATCTGGCCGGATCACCGCGGAACACACGGCCTTTGCAGACAAGCTGAAGGCCGACATCGCCGCTGCAGGCCTGACAGACCGCATCCGTTTCCTCGGCGAAGTCGATGACATCAAGCCCTGGTATCGCCGCCTGACGCTCTACGTCGCTCCCTCGCGCAACGAAGGCTTCGGCCTGACTCCGCTCGAAGCCATGGCTTCAGGCACCGCCGTGGTTGCAAGTGACGCCGGCGCCTATGCCGAGATGATCATCGAAGGCGAGACCGGCTCCGTCGTGCCGGCCGGCGACTTTGATCGCCTGCGCGACGCAATCTCGACCTTTCTCGAACCACAAAAGGCGATACTGGCCGGTCGACGCGGGCGCGAACATGTCGAGGCGGCTTTCGGGCTGGAACGCGAAGCGGATCAGCTGGCCGACGTTTATGCAAGCCTGCTCGGGACTACCCTGCCCCAGGCAAGTGCCCGCCCCAAGCCCGCAACATCCGGAACAGTTTGACCGATGGCCGACCGCGATCTGCTCGACATCCTCATTGTCAACAAGGACAACAGTTTCGGGCTGACACGCGACACGTCGCTGCTGATCGAAGCACTGGCCTCCATTGGCCGCTCCGAGGGTGTGGCAACAAAAGGCATTCGGGCAAGAAAGTTTTTCGACCGGATCCTCGGCCGCAAGCAGGCCAAAACCATCATCCATATCGAACGCGCCTTTCCGCACTGGTTCAGCGCCGGCAGGTTCAACTTGCTCTGCCCGAACCAGGAGCGCTTTCCGCGCCGCCACATTGGCCGCCTGAAGGGCATTGACCTGGTTCTGGCCAAGAGCCGACATGCCGAAGAGATTTTCCGCAGCCTCGGCGCTCCCACTGCCTATGTCGGCTTCACCTCGGAAGACCGGCTCGACGAGAGCGTTGCCAGAAACTGGAACAGCTTCTTTCATCTGGCCGGCGGCAGCACGCTGAAGGGCACGGAAGACGTGATCGAATTGTGGTCCCGTCATCCGGAATGGCCGGAACTGGTTCTGGTCCAGCGCGATCCGCATCCGAAGGCCGCCGGGATCCCCAATATCCGTGTGGTCAGCGGCTACATCACCGATGCCGAACTCAGGCAATGGCAAAACAGTTGCGGGATCCACCTGTGCCCGTCTCGCTCCGAAGGCTGGGGCCATCATTTGGTCGAAGCGCTCTCCGTCGGGGCAGTCACCGTCACCACCGACGGCCCGCCGATGAACGAGCACGTGACCGCCGATTGCGGTATTCTCATTCCCTATGGACGCACGGAGCCCAGACATCTGGGCACCAATTATCTCGTTGATCTCGAGGCGATGGAAAAGATCATCGAGAACCTGCTGACAATGGACGTCGCAGAAAAACAGGCGCTGGGCAGTGCTGCGCGCCAACGTTTCGTCGAGATCGACACAGGCTTCCGCACGAGATTGGCAGAAGCGCTGAAACCTTTCTGAGCGGGCTGCTCAGATCTCCACCAGACCGACCTTCTTCACCTGCCGGATCGTCAACATCGTCCTGACTGTGTCGACATGTTCGTTGGCCGTCAGCACTTCGATGACGAAGTCCTGGAAACGGGTCAGATTTTCCGCCACGCAATGCAGCAGGAAATCGCTGTCACCGTTGACCATCCAGGCCTGACGGACGATCGGCCAGCTGTCGGTCGCCGCCGCAAAGGCCTTCAGATTGGCTTCCGACTGGTGCTTCAATCCCACCATGCAGAAGGCAACGAGATCATAGCCCAGCCGGCTGGCATTCAGAATGGCGTGATAGCTTTCGATCACGCCGGCCTCCTCGAGCTTGCGTACCCGGCGCAGGCAGGGCGGCGCCGAAATGCCGACACGTTCGGAGAGTTCCACATTGGTCATGCGCCCGTCCCGCTGCAATTCTTTCAGAATGCGCAGGTCGATGGCGTCGAGTTCTACCTTGAGCACGGTCGATCCTTTTGAAGATGTGTGCGATATCTACTCCTTCAGACGTAATTGGCAAGAATCCTCCGCGTTCACGCACAATTATTGCGCCGACGCGCAAAGCTCTGTTGCTAATGCCGGGCCATCCCTTGAATTGCTTGTCGCTTCGATCCTAAATGGGCGACAGTTGCGCAACGGTCGGGCTTGCCTGCGCTTGATACCCCCGATCGAAGACGAAGACCGCGCATTGAAAGGAAGCGACATGACTGCCCGCCACACCAAGGTGCTGATCATCGGCTCCGGCCCTGCCGGCTACACCGCCGCCATCTATGCTGCCCGCGCCATGCTGAAGCCGGTCCTGATCGCCGGCATGGAACAGGGCGGCCAGTTGATGATCACCACGGATGTGGAGAACTATCCGGGCTTTGCCGATCCGATCCAGGGTCCCTGGCTGATGGAGCAGATGCTCAACCAGGCCATCCATGTCGGCACCGAAATCGTCAGCGATCTCGTCACTGAGGTCGACACAAGCCATCGCCCCTTCACGGTGAAGACCGACAGCGGCCAGGTCTGGACGGCCGATACGCTGATCATCTGCACCGGCGCCAAGGCCAAGTGGCTCGGCATCGAAAGCGAACAGCACTTCCAGGGCTTCGGCGTCTCCGCCTGCGCCACCTGCGACGGGTTCTTCTATCGCAACAAGGATGTGATCGTCGTTGGTGGCGGTAACTCCGCCGTCGAAGAAGCGCTCTATCTCTCGCATATCTGCAAGTCGGTCACCGTCGTCCATCGCCGCGACAGTTTCCGCTCCGAGAAGATCCTGCAGGAGCGCCTCTTCGCCAAGGAGAACATCCGCGTTCTCTGGAACACGACCGTCGAGGAAGTCACCGGCGCCCCGGCCAAGCCGCCGATGCCGCCCTCCGTCTCGGGCGTGAAGCTGAAGGATGCCCTGACCGGCGCCGTAACCGACATGCCGATTGACGGTGTCTTCGTCGCGATCGGCCATGCGCCCGCCGTGGAACTCTTCAAGGGCAAGCTGAAGATCAAGTCCAACGGCTATCTCTGGACCGCTCCGGATTCGACCGCAACCGACGTGGCAGGCATCTTCGCCGCCGGCGACGTCACCGACGATGTCTATCGCCAGGCCATTACTGCGGCCGGCATGGGATGCATGGCGGCTCTTGAAGCCGAACGCTTCCTCTCGGCCTTGCCCCTCGAGACACAACAAGCGGCGGAATAACCGCCATGAGAGGGGGCGGCATGCCGCTGGACTGGGACAAACTGCGCATTTTTCATGCGGCTGCGGAAGCCGGGTCCTTCACCCATGCCGCCGACAAGCTGCATCTGTCCCAGTCGGCGATCAGCCGCCAGGTCTCGTCGCTGGAGCAGGACATCGGCGTCAAGCTCTTCCACCGCCACGCCCGCGGTCTGATCCTGACCGAACAGGGCGAACTGCTCTATCGCACCGCCCATGACGTTCTCCTGAAGCTGCAGACCGTCAAGATGCAGTTGACCGAGACGACCGAAAAGCCGTCCGGCAAGCTGCGGGTCACGACCACCGTCGGCCTCGGCCAGGGCTGGCTGACCGACAAGGTGCAGGAATTTCTGCAGCTCTACCCCGACATGTCGATCCAGCTGCTCCTCGACAACGAGGAACTGGACGTCAACATGCGCCATGCCGACTGCGCCATCCGGCTTCGTCAGCCGCAGCAATCGGACCTCATCCAGCGCAAGCTGTTCACGGTGCATATGCACGTCTATGCGGCACCGTCCTACATCAACCGCTACGGCGAACCGCAGTCCATCGAGGATCTCGACAACCACCGGATTATCACCTTCGGCGAACCGGCACCGAATTACCTGTTGGACGTCAACTGGCTGGAAGTCGCCGGCCGCTCCTCCGACAATCCGCGCATGCCGCATCTGCAGATCAACAGTCTGACCTCGATCAAGCGTGCCTGCCTGCTTGGTATCGGCATCGCCATGCTGCCGGATTACATCGTCGGCCGCGACCCGGGTCTGCTGCAGCTAGTCACCAGTGCCGACGTGCCTTCCTTCGACACCTATTTCTGCTATCCCGACGAGATCAAGAACGCCGCAAAGCTGAAGGCATTCAGGGACTTCATCGTCGCCAAGGCCCGCAACTGGAACTTCTAAGGCAGCCTGACGGCTGCCCTTTTAGTAGGTTGCGCACACAGACTTGCGCATCATGCATGCCTGACATGCATAAAAATGCATTGTTCACTGCACAAAAAACCACCATATCGCACACAGCTGATGCACATGGTGGCTTTTTCCTCCCAGTTCCACCGCAGCAGCTGTTCCCCTCTGGAGGTTTTTGACCTTCACAATTCAAAGGGCCCTGGTTATTCCGGTGGCCCTCTTTTTTTGTTATTTTGTTGGAACAATAGATCCTTCGGGCCGTTACAGCGTCTGGCGGAACTGACGCCGGGCCTCTCGGCCCCGACGGCAGAGATCTCTCCGCAGCAGACTGAAAATGCAGACGATTTGGAGGCGACATGTTCCTAGAGGACGTGATGAAGGCGCTGGCTCACCCGGCGCGCATGGAAATGCTGATTTGGCTCAAGGATCCCAAAGAGTACTTCGGGGTGCCCAAAGAAGACGCAACCGACGGCATTAGCGCCGGTCAGTTCGAGCGATCCGGCCTGTCACAATCCGCGGTTTCCGCCCATCTCGCGACCCTTCAGCGCGCGGGCCTCATCAGTTCCAAGCGTGTCGGCCAGCGGGTTCTATATCGCCGCAACGAAGATGCCATCGCGGAGTTCGTCAAGACCTTGAATGGAACACTCTGAGGCCCCACATCGGGATCCCCAATGAACCTTCCCATCATTGGAAACTCCCGAGAGGTTTCATGTCCAAGCTTTTTGAACCGACGTCCGTCGGCACCATCCCCGTTTCGAACCGCATCGCCATGGCGCCGCTGACCCGCAACCGGTCACCGGGCGCGTTTCCGAACGATCTCAACGTCGAGTACTACCGCCAGCGTGCGACTGCGGGCTTGATCATCAGCGAAGGCACGGCGATCACCCACCAGGCGCAGGGCTATGCCGACGTTCCCGGTCTCTACAAGTCCGAAGCCATCGACGGTTGGAAGAAGGTCACCGACGCCGTGCATGCAGCAGGCGGCAAGATCGTCACCCAGCTCTGGCATGTCGGCCGCATCTCGCATACGAGCCTGCAGCCAGAGGGCGGCGCCCCGGTCGCGCCCTCCGCCATCGCGGCGCAGTCCAAGACCTACATCCTCAATCCCGATGGTTCCGGCGCATTCGTCGAGACCTCCGAGCCGCGTGCTCTGGAAACGGCAGAACTGGCCGGCATCATCGAAGACTACCGCAGGGCGGCACGCGCTGCCATTGAAGGCGGCTTCGATGGGGTGGAGATCCACGCTGCCAACGGCTACCTGCTTGAGCAGTTCATGCGTTCGAACAGCAACCAGCGCACGGATCAATACGGCGGCTCAATCGAAAACCGCATCCGCCTGACGCTGGAAGTCGTCGAAGCCGTGACCAAGGAAATCGGCGCAGAGAAGACCGGCATCCGCATTTCCCCGACCACCCCGGCGAACGATGTCTCCGACCCCGATCCGAAGGCCGTCTACACGGCACTCGTCGAGGCGCTGGCCAAGTTCGACCTCGCCTTCGTGCACGTCATCGAAGGCGCGACCGGCGGTCCGCGCGACGTCCTGCCTTTCGACTGGAAGGCCCTCAAGGCCGCCTATCGCAATGCTGGCGGCAAGGGTGCCTGGATCGCCAACAATGGCTATGACCGCGCGTCTGCGATCGACGCCGTCGAGAGCGGCTATGCCGACCTCGTCGCCTTCGGCCGCCCCTTCATCGCCAATCCGGATCTCGTCCGCCGCCTGAAGGAAGATGCGGCCCTCAACCCGCTGGATCAGGCCACGCTCTACGGCGGCGGCGCGGAAGGCTACACGACCTATCCGGCGCTTGCCTGACATGACGAGGGCACCCGGATCTGCCGGGTGCCCTTCTGTCGGCGTCTGGCATTGTCAGGGCGCCAAACGGCCAACCATCCTGACGGCGATCAGCCCCATCAACAACCCATTGACCGGATGCAGCGCTCCCAGCATCGGCAACGCGTCACCGACCCCAGCCAGCGCGACCTGCAGCAAATAAACGGCAAACAACAGGGCGCCACTTCGGCGATACCCGCGCAGCGCTGGCGCCAGCGACAACAGAAAGAGCGCGAGCACCGGCAGTCCAAGCGCACCTCCCGTTGCCGCATGCAAGTCCCATCCTCCCCCGGCACCGAAGACCGTCATTCCGGCGAGGAAGAACTGCCCGGCGACACCGCCGAGCACCATGATCGCCAGTCCTCTGAAGACAAGCACCGGAAACGGCATGCTCGTGACCGCCGCACTCATTGTTCGCCTCCGGCGACACGCAGCATCGGATTGCGCATGGTCAGGTTATCGGAATCGACCAGGCAGCCGAGGCTCCGCAATGTCGCCTTGACCGCGCCATCGATCGGCGTATGGGGCTCTTCCCCAAGGAATTCGACGAGACGAGAATTGTCGAGCCTGATTGTTTCGCGCCAGAGATAGCGCATCTCGTACAGTTCCCGCATCAGGGGCATGAAAGGCCGGGCAAGTCCCGCCAGACGCCAGGGAAACCCGATGGTGGGCGTGCGCTCCCGCCCCACGGCTCGGCCGATTGCCGCGACCATCTGCATGCCATCCTGATCGTAGAATCCGTCCATGTGAAAGCGGGCGAAACTCGGCAATGCGTCCGCACGATCGAGCAGTCGCATGAAGGTCTCAGCGACGTCAGGCAGATAGGCCCAGGCATGCCCCACACCCTTGCGCCCGGGATTGACGACGAAGCGCACGGGTTTGCCGGGCTGCACGAGGCCCTGCGCGAACCAGTTGTTGCCGGCATCAGGCCCGAAGAAGTCCCCGGCGCGAACGATCAGCACGGGCACGCCCTCCGCCGCCGCCTGTTCCAGCCGCCGCTCGAGCTCCACCCGGATGCGGCCCTTCACCGTTTCCGGTTCCTGCCGACTGTCTTCGGCCACGAGCGGAAAGGTATCGCGGCCGAAATTATAGATCGTCCCCGGCATCAAGATTCGCGCCCCGACGGCGCGGGCAGCGGCAATCGTGTTGTCGATCATCGGCAGGACAAGCTCGCCCCAATTCCGATAGCCCGGTGGATTGACGCCGTGCACGATGATGCTTGCGCCTTCCGCCGCCCGCAAGACATCCTCGGCCCGCATTGCGTCACCCCTCACCCACTCGTAAGCCGGACGAGCAGATGTTTGGCGCTCCGGTGCGCGGTGCATGGCACGAACGCGGTAGCCGCGCTGCAGAAGAGCTGTCGCCAACGCTCCCCCGATGCCGCCCGTTGCCCCGAGCACCAGTGCAAGCGGTCGCTCCAGCGATGTCATTGTCCTTATCTCTGTCATGCTCATCTCCTGTGCTTGAAACTGGACTGAGTGTGACAGCGACTTACGATATGCAGAATTGCCAAAGAATGTTCAGTCGATATACAAATATGAATGACCATCGATCAGATCAGCTGGGATCACTACCGAACCTTTCTCGCCGTCCTCGAGACCGGGTCGCTGTCGGCCGCCGCTCGCAGACTGGGTTTGACCCAGCCCACGACCGGCCGACATATCGAGGCTTTGGAACAGGCCTTTGGCGCGCCGCTTTTCCTGCGCAGCCCACAGGGTCTGCTGCCCACGGAAAAGGCGCGCGCCATGCAGGGACATGCGCTTGGCATGGCCGCCATGTCGTCGGCTCTCGCTCGCATTGCGTCAGGCGACATGGAGGCGGTACGCGGCACCGTGCGCATTAGCGCCAGCGAGGTGATAGCAGTCGAAACTCTGCCCCCCATCCTCGCCCAGCTACAGGAGAAGCATCCGGGGCTGGAAATCGAGCTTTCGGCCTCCGATGCGGTTGAGGATCTGCTTCAGCAGGAGGCAGACATTGCCATTCGCATGGTCCAGCCCAGACAGGCCGCCTTGCTCAGCCAGCGGATCGGCAAGCTATCGCTCGGCTTTCACGCCCACCGACGCTATCTGGACCGCCACGGCTTGCCGACCGCCTTGAGCGATTTTGCAAGACACCGCCTGATCGGCTTCGACAGGCAGCTCGCCTATATCAGGGACATACTCAAGGAGCGGCAGGATCTGGCTGGCATCGGCTTCGACTTCCGCGCCGACAGCAACCTGGTCCAGCTCGCCGCCATCCGTGCCGGGCTCGGCATCGGCATGTGCCAGCACGCCATCGCAGCCCGCGAACCAGACCTCGTGGAAGTCCTGCCAGGAACACTCGATATATCGCTCGAAACCTTCGTTGTGATGCACGAAAATCTGAAGGCCGTGCCGCGCTATCGCGCCACCTTCGATGCTTTGGTTTCCGGCCTCAACGACTGGAAGAGGCTGTCTCGCGACGCTCCGGCCGCCACCAAGACAAGTGGAATCACGACGTGAATGAACGACCTTAAACGGCTGAAAAGAATCACGTTCTTATACGGACCATCAGGCAGGAGGTCTCTGTTCGTCGACAAATGTATCGACGATCTCGACTTCCGGACGATCGCCGCCATCGCTGTATTCCTCGCGCCAGCGTCCTGTCTCATCCTGATAACTGATGGTCACCGGCTCGTCGCCGACCTGCTGCTCCAGCATGACGATGCGTGCGGCTTCAAGGGCCTGGTCATGGGTCGGGAACGCTTCCGAATAGGCGCCACCGAGCCGATAGGCCCAACCGCCATCATGAGGAACGATCTCGTAGATGATCTTCACCATGGCCTTCTCCTCCTAGGCTGAGAAGGAGTATTCCATCAAAACGGCCCCGGCGCAAACGGACGAGCGATCGGACGGGGAAGGACGACGACGCCGGTCCAGACCACCAAGGTCGCCATGCCCCTGGTCGCAGCCGTGATCAATCTCAACGATGGCGAGACGAATGCAATCGAAGGCATGACCAATTTGGTCCTCTTCGCCACCTTCATCATGCTCGCCTTCCTCGGGCTCTGAACACGCATGATCAGCTCTGACTGCGGCATCCGACCACGGCTCCGTGAGCAATCAGGCTCGGAACTTTTGTCAAAAACCGCCGTTCCCTCCGCGAGGATCGGCCCCGACTGGGCCTCCCGCCGCATTGTCAACATGGTGCGGACGATGATCGCCGCCGCGGGTGACCAGGCGGCCAACTCGGGAGTCGAACGTGAAGAGATTGGACGTGATCGATGGCATGCGGGGGTACTTCCTCGTCTTCATGCTGATCAACCATTTGGTATTCACCGGGGGCCTCTGGCTCGTCGAAATCAACCACCGCAACCTCGCCTTCGTCGAAGATGCCCAAGGCTTCGTCTTCCTGTCGGGCCTGCTGACCGGCATGGTCTACAGCCGCAAGATGATGAAGGACGGCTATACGGTCGGCCGCGACAAGATCTGGACGCGGGCGCTGGAACTCTACCGCTATGCCATGGCGATCATCCTGATCGTGCTCGCCCTGCAGCTAGTCCTGCCGGGTGCAATAGCAGCCTGGAAGAACTGGTTGGGTGACGCAAGCCTGCTCGATCCGAGCTCGCTCGCGCCGGTCGCCACATTCCTCGTCCAGCCCACCTTCATGGACATCCTGCCGCAATACATCGCCTACATGGTCTTCGCCCCGATCGTGATCTGGCTTTGCCTGCGCGGCCATTGGCTCGGCGTCGCCATCGGCTCGCTCCTGGTCTGGCTGGCGGCTCAGCTTGGCCTGCACCGCATCGTCACCTATCCGCTGGATGCCTGGCTCGCCGGCGCGCCGAACGAGGAGGGCCTGCGCGTGTCCTTCAATCTGCTAGGCTGGCAGATCGTCTTTTTCGCCGGCATCATCGCCGGTACGCTGACCTCGATGAAGAAGATCGAGTGGCAGAAGGTCTTTGACCCCAAGCTCACGACGCTTGCCTGGACGGCACTTGCGGTCACCCTCTTCTTCCTGCCACTCCGGATAGCAACCGCTCACGGCTTCATGCCCGGCTTCGTGCTCGAAAAATTCGGCCTGATGGAGGTCCGTGCCGATTTCGGTCCGGTCTATCTGATCAACTTCGCAGCCGTCGCCTATGGCCTCGCCTGGATCCTGATCGCCGGCCCGCGCCATGACAATGCGGTGATCCGCAAGATCGCTTCGACGCTCACGAGCCTGTTCACGTTGAACTTCCTTCAGCTGCTCGGCCGGCATTCGCTGCAGATCTATGTCTGGCACGTGCTGATCGTCTATGCGGTCTACTACATCGACGCCCGGACACCGGAACTGTCACATTTGACCAAAACGGCCATCACCATCGGCGCGCTCGCCATCCTCGCCTTGCCGGCCTTGTGGCGGGACCGCGAGAAAGTCTTCGCCAATGCACCCTATGTCGGCAGCTGGATCAAAACTCCGGCATGAGCAAAAACCGTCAGAGCGGGCCACCAGGCCCGCTCTCTCGTTGCGGATGAGACCTCTCCTCACCATCCGATAAAGAGAACTTGATCTGGCACGCTCTACCGAGGCGGAGCTTTCGGACCACTTCCGGCGTTGAACGGGTCCAATCATTCGACCAGGAGGAATTGATGAAGCGTATACCCCACATTCTTGCCGGAACCATGCTGAGCGTCAGCCTCGTCTCCCTTCCCGCCCTTGCCCAACAGGCCGGAACGCCGGTCGAGACCCAGGCACCGAACGCACCGAACCAGGAACCGGCCTTTTCCGGTCAGACGAGAGCCCCGCAGCCACCGGATGTCGCCAACATCAAGACCGAAGTCGTGGCCGAGGGCCTGCCGCATCTCTGGGCGATGGAATTCCTGCCCGATGGCCGCATGCTTGTGACCGCCAAGCAGGGTGCCATGCACATCATCGGCACTGATGGCACGGCCGGCCCCGAGATTGCAAACGTTCCGGAAGTCCTCGCCGATGGCCAGGGCGGGCTACTCGATGTGGCTCTCGCGCCCGACTTTGAAAGCTCGGGCAGGATTTTCTTCTCCTTCGCCGAACCGCGCGATGACGATGGAAACGGCACATCCGTTGCCTCTGCACGTCTCGTCGCGGACGATCAGGGCGGTGGCGCCTTGGAAGACGTCACCGTGATCTTTCGCCAGACCCCGGGCTATGACGGCAACAAGCATTTCGGCTCCCGTCTCGCCTTCGGTCCGGAAGGTGAGCTCTATGTGACGGTCGGAGAGCGCTCCGATGCCGAGCCTCGCGTTCAGGCCCAGAACCTGCAGAGCGGCCTTGGCAAGATCTTCCGCATCAGCCAGACGGGTGAAGCCCTGGAAGGCAACCCCTTCATCGGCGAGGACGGCGCCCAGCCGGAAATCTGGTCGCTTGGTCACCGCAACCTCCAGTCAGCCACGATTGATGGTGAGGGCCGACTGTGGACGGTAGAGCATGGCCCCAAGGGCGGCGACGAGCTGAACCTTCCGGAGGCGGGCAAAAACTATGGCTGGCCGGAAGTCACCTACGGCGTCGAGTACAGTGGCGCCGCAGTGGGCGACGGCATCACCCAGATGGCCGACACCGAACAGCCAGTTTATTATTGGGACCCCGTCATCGCGCCCTCCGGCATGGCCTATTACGATGCCGACGCTATCCCCGAATGGAAGGGCGCTTTCCTCGTCGGCGGTCTTGTAAGCCAGGGTGTGGTCGTCCTGCACATGGAGAATGATCGCGTGAAGTTCGAGGAGCGCGTTGATCTCGATGCGCGTATCCGCGACGTGAAGGTTGGTCCCGATGGCGCAGTCTACGCCGTCACCGAACAGCGGGGCGGCGGCAACTCGACGATCATCAAGCTGACCAAGGGTTGATCATTATTGTCAAAGCAAAAGGGCCCGCAACGCGGGCCCTTTTCTTATGGTTTGAACCAGAAAATTGCTTACTTCAGCGAAGCGCAGAATCGCTGGATGCGGCTGCAGGCTTCTTCCAGCTTGGCGTTCGAGGTTGCGTAGGACACGCGGAAGTTCGGGCCAAGACCGAAGGACGAGCCGTGAACGGTCGCGACACCTTCGGTCGCCAGCAGCTCCATGACGAAGTCTTCGTCGCTTTCGATGACCTTGCCCGACGGGGCGGTCTTGCCGATCAGCGCAGCACACGACGGATAGACATAGAAGGCGCCTTCCGGCTTCGGGCAAACGATGCCGGACGCCTGGTTGAGCATCGAGACGACGAGGTCACGGCGCTCTTCGAAAGCCTTCTTGGATTCCGTGATGAAGTCCTGCGGACCATTCAGCGCTTCGACGGCCGCCCATTGGGCAATCGAGCAGGCGCCAGACGTCTGCTGGCCCTGGATCATGTCCATCGCCTTGATCAGCGGCAGCGGGCCGGCTGCATAGCCGATACGCCAGCCGGTCATCGCATAGGCCTTGGACACGCCGTTCATGGTCAGCGTCCGCTCGTAGAGTTCAGGCTCAACCTGGGCCGGGGTGTAGTAGACGAAATCGCCGAACACGAGATGTTCGTACATGTCATCGGTCAGGACCCAGACATGCGGGTGCTTCATCAGCACGTCGGTCAGCGCCTTCAGCTCTTCGCGGCTGTAGGCAGCACCCGACGGGTTGGACGGCGAGTTGAACATGAACCACTTGGTCTTCGGCGTGATCGCCTTGTCCAGCTGCTCGGCGGTCATCTTGAAATTGTTCTCGATCGTCGTCTCGACAGCGACCGGCGTGCCGCCGCACAGCGCGATCATTTCCGGATAGGAGACCCAGAATGGCGCGGGGATAATCACTTCATCTCCCGGATTGATCGTCGCCATGAAGGCGTTGAAAAGAATCTGCTTTCCGCCGGTCCCGACGATCACCTGCTCCGGCTTGTAGTCGAGACCGTTCTCGCGCTTGAACTTGTCAGCGATCGCCTTGCGCAGCTCCGGAATGCCGGCGACCGGCGTGTACTTCGTCTCGCCACGAGCAATGGCGGCAACGGCCGCGTCCTTGATGTTCTGCGGCGTATCGAAGTCGGGCTCGCCGACGGAGAGCGAAATGACGTCTTTCCCCTGCGCTTTGAGTTCCCGGGCCATCTGCGTGACGGCGATGGTCGCGGAAGGCTTGATGCGGGAAAGGGCGTCGGCAAGGAAAGCCATTGTGCAGGTCCTGAGCTGATTGAACATCGACCCCGCTCTCCGGGGCCTCAGGTCCAAGCTCTATGGCGAAAGAGCCCCGGCCTTTCAAGCCAAAAGCACGGATGGCGCAAGAGATTTGCGTCACCATTCCAATGCGTCTGTGGGCACGATTTCCCAAGCACCGCCGAAATCACAATTCGAGTTGGGAAACGCCACAATTTCGTCGCCATGACGACGCGATCACACGGTTTCATGCGGTCAGGACAAGAATGAAGGTGCCTGTCATGGATTATGAATTGGAAGCATGCACGCCACCCTCAAGGCGAAGCCGTTCACTGGCCTGGCTCGCCGCTGCCAGCGGCTTGGCTTTGGCTCTCTTCATGTTCGGAAGCCCCGGCGCCGCCTCGCCGCCCAGCCAGGACAAGGTCATCGTGGCCCCGTCGGCTTCCACCATCTCGGCAGATCGCCTGACCACCGGAAGCATCGTCCCAGCCGCCCCTGTCCGACTGGTCGATGTCCCAACCTCAGCAGTTGAGCACCTGCCCCTCCCGCAGAAGGAGCGCCATGTACTGATCGTTCTCCTCTTCGCCTGCTTCACGGTCATGGCAGCCGGTGGCTTCGCCCTTTGGAAGCGCGGATGGCAGGAAATCGTCCAAGGCGAAAACAGCGATCAGCGGTAAGCGGCAGGTCGAACATCTGGATCTGGAATGCCGAAGCCAGCTGCACACTTCGCCTTCAAAACTACGTCATGAGGCGGGCGACGGCTGTGAAACGCCTTGCCAGCTGCATTTCAGTCCCCATCTTCTCGACGAGCAATCGATGGCTGTGAGGAGATGATGATGCTGAACCCCTTCGACAGAATCGCACGGCTGTGCGTGCCCGTCCTTGCCATATCGGTTGCGACGTCCGCATTGGCAGAAGAGCCCCGGGAGATCCGGGCCGGAGACGTCACCATCGAGGTCGCCAGCATCGCCGAGGGCCTCGAAAACCCCTGGTCTGTTGAAGTGATGCCGGACGGGGCCTTTATCGTCACCGAGCGGCCCGGCCGCATGCGGATCATTCGTGATGGTGAAGTCGGTCGTCCGCTGGGCGGCTTGCCGAGGATCGCAGCCGTTGGCCAGGGTGGACTGCTCGACCTCGCCCTCTCTCCCGACTTCGCCGAAAGCCGCCGTCTCTTCTTTACGGCAGCAGCCCCCGGTCCGGGTGGACAGGGCACGGCTGTCTTCTCCGCTCGCCTGAGCGCAAACGAACGACGCCTCGAGGATGTCCGTCGGATCTTTCTCATGAACAAGCTGACTGGTGCCGGCCAGCATTTTGGATCCCGGATCGCTGTCTCCGCTGATGGCAGCCTGTTTTTCGGCATCGGCGATCGTGGAGAACCGGACCGCGCCCAGGATCAGGGCGATCACGCCGGCAAGATCATCCGCATCAATGCCGACGGCACCCCTTCTTCCACCAACCCCAGCGGGCAACTTCTTCCCGAAGTCTGGTCCAGCGGTCACCGGAATCCCCAAGGCATCGTCATCGATCCCGCCGATAACAGGCTTTATACCGTCGAACATGGCGCGCGCGGCGGTGACGAGATCAATGCACCCGAAGCAGGCAATAACTATGGCTGGCCGGTCATCTCCTATGGCAAGCACTATTCCGGCGCCGAAATCGGCATCGGTCAGTCTGCCGATGGCTACGAGCAGCCGCTTCACTACTGGGACCCGTCGATCGCGCCGGGAGCGCTAGCAATCTACCGCGGCGCCATGTTCCCGGAATGGGAAGGCGACTTCCTGGTCGCCGCATTGAAATATCAGCTGATCGCCCGCATCGAGCGCAACGATGACGGCTCGATCGGCAAAGAAGAACGCATTCTGCAAGGCGACTACGGCCGCATTCGCGACGTGAAGGTCGCGCCAGACGGCTCCATCCTGCTGGTGACCGACGAAGAGGATGGACAGCTTCTACGCCTTACCCGTGCTGGCCAGAGTTGAGGAACGCCGCGAACCTGTTATCCGCCGGGCATTTGCCCCATGTTTGGGGCCAATTTGCCTGACAAACCTGGACCCCGCAGCATGCGAGACCATCGAACACGGAAAATTTTCACCCGCAAATTTCCGTGTTCGAGAGGGGTTTTGTCTCAATCTCCATCGCAAGCGATGCAAATTTTCTTCGAAATGGCGTGACGAGGCCTTGCGACGGTAACGAATCACTCCATTCACACTGAAAACAAAGGAGTCTCGCCCCGGACAGGGTTAAAACTTTCGCTTGCCAATTTCCGACAAACCAAGCAATCTTCGCGCGTTCGGGCAATTTTGCGAGCATGGGAAGACCTATAAATGAGTGCGCGCCGGGGACGCTATAACAACCCCGGGCAGGCTAACTTGACAGGATGGAAACATCGTCGGGAGTTAGACTGCGGTAACAGGGCCCCTTTCCTCTAATTTCGACAAATGCCTGTCGCTCACCCGCTTGCGGGTACATTGCAATGCTGCCCCGCCGAATATGGGCAGAGAGAAAAGGACCTGACGCATGGCCGAGACTGGCACTGTAAAGTTTTTTAATACCGACAAGGGCTTTGGCTTCATTAAGCCCGACAATGGCGGCGCGGACATCTTCGTCCATATCTCCGCCGTTCAGGCATCGGGCCTGTCGGGCCTGACCGAAAACCAGAAGGTCAGCTTCGACACCGAACCCGATCGCCGTGGCAAGGGCCCTAAGGCCGTAAACCTGCAGATCTCCGGCTGATTTTACCCGGTTTTCTACGAATTGCGGCCCGGCATTCATGCCGGGTTTTTTCGTTCAGCCTGCGTTCAGGCAAAGCCTCCTAGATTACGATCATCGCCGATGGCCCGAACAGCCACACGGCTCAGGTAATTTCGCAAGGTCGAGGAACGACGTCATGATGAAATTCGCGCAACACGCACTTCTCGCGGCTGCAGTCACCCTGACGCCGATCGCCGCGGCAAGCCAGGCCGAAGCCGGCGACCGCCATTATCGCCACCGCAGCGACGATGCCCTGGCACTGGGTGTCATCGGTCTCGCAACCGGCCTGATCGTCGGCTCCGCACTCGCAAGCCCGCCGCCGCAGCGCCGTGTCTACATCGATCGCCCCGTCTCGGTCTATGACGAGCCCGGCTACTACGTCGATGATTATCCGCCGCCGCCGCGCCATACCTATCGCCCGCGCCCAGTTTACCAGCAGCCGCGCCCGGTGGTTCAGTCCTATGGCGTCGAGCCCTGGACCGGCGCCTGGTATGACTACTGCTCGCAGCGCTATCGCAGCTTCAACCCGCGGACCGGCACCTTCGTCGGTTATGACGGCAGAACCCACTTCTGCACGGCCCGTTGAGGACCGTAACCGCACCGCAGAATGACAAAAGCGCCGGTCACCCGGCGCTTTTTCTCGTTCAGAGCCCCTGGATGAAAGGATTGGATCGGCGCTCGTCGCCGATGCGGCTCCCGGGTCCGTGGCCGCAGATGAAGCCGACATCGTCCCCGAGCGGCAGGACCTTGTCGCGGATCGAGTTCATCAGGGTCTGGTGGTCGCCACCCGGCAGATCGGTTCGCCCGACCGAGCCGCTGAACAAGACGTCGCCGAGATGGGCAAACTTCTGGTCGCGGTTGAAGTAGATGACATGCCCTGGGGCGTGACCCGGGCAGTGATAAACCTCGAAGGTATGATCGCCGAAGCTGACCGTATCGCCGTCTTCGAGCCACCGGTCGGGAAGCACGCTGCGCAACCCCGAAATGCCGTAGCTCGCCGCCTGCGTCTCGATGCGCTGCAGAAGCGGCAGGTCGTCCTTGTGCGGTCCGATGATGGTCAGCCCCGTCTTTTCCTTCAGCTCGGCAGCACCTCCCGCATGATCCAGATGCCCGTGCGTCAGCCAGATCGCCTTGAGGGTCAGTCCATTCTCCGCGATCACCTGCAGGATGACATCCACGTCCCCGCCCGGATCGACGATCACGCCCTCGCGCGTTTCATCATCGAACAGGATCGTACAATTCTGCTGGAAAGGGGTAACCGGGATGATGCCCGCCTGTATCTGTCCCATGGGCTCGCTATCCTTCTGATCGTGATCGACATGCGCCTTATCATGCCAGACCGAAGAGAGAAACCGCGACGAACTCACAGGGTTTAGGCTTAACGGGACAGGCCGTAGACCTGAGAGACAGGGGACGCCGGAAGCAGGGAAGCCTGGGCAACGAGAAAGCTCGCCACCATCAGCTTGGCGGTGAACACGAAGATCGCAACGGGACGAAGGCTGGGGCTTGCAGTAATCTGGGCGGTACGGTCACGGTTCATCATGGCGCGAATCCTCTATCCTTCGGCAAAGCCTGGCCGAAGCTGCTTGTCCGGAACTTGTGATTGATCAGTGCAGTGGTAACGAGCATGGCGGCCATAGGTTTCCCGACCGTCGCCTAACCTGTGCGATCAGCTTAAATTTGTTGGAAATTTGCTACACTTGCGCATAGTTTTGCCGGCAATCCCCGTCAGGGAGACGAGGAAGAACGGTTAGTCGCTTCATGCGGCTCAGCCTTCGGGAAAGCATCGCCCCTGGGCGATGAGGGTAATAACCGGCGATGGCGCTCGCGTCTGCGCCGGAGGAAAGGAATGACGAGCGTGGCCCGACAGTCTGCGACGAAGACTGCCAAGAAGATCCTGCCGGACCTGCCGGTGGTCGATGACAAGTCGATCGACTTCGAAACCATCGAAAGCCTGTTTTTTGCCTATCGTGATTTCGTGTCCGATCCGGATGCCATCCTTGCCAAGCTCGGTTACGGACGCGCCCACCACCGCGTCGTGCATTTCGTCAGCCGCCGTCCAGGCATGACCGTTGCCGACTTGCTCGGCATCCTGCAGATCACCAAGCAGAGCCTGGCCCGGGTTTTGAAGGAACTGATCGACAGCGGCTATATCAGGCAGATGGCGGGTCCCGCCGACCGCCGCCAGCGCCGTCTTTACCCAACGCTTGCCGGGCGCGAACTGTCGCTGGCGCTTTCCGAGCCGCAATCGCGCCGCATTGCGCATGCGATGGAGGGCATGACATCGGACGAACGCGCCACCGTGCGGCGCTTCCTCGAAGGCATGCAGAAACAGACCGTGACCCAGCCTCTCGAAACGGATGGAGCAGACTGACGTGTCGAAGAAGATCGAGCTGACCGACGACGCCCCGCATCTCCTTGTAGTCGACGACGACACGCGCATTCGCGACCTCTTGCATCGGTTCTTGACGGAAAAAGGCTTCCGCGTTTCCGTCGCTGCCGATGCCGCCGAGGCGCGCCGCAAGCTTGAAGGCCTGAGCTTCGACCTCCTCGTCCTCGACGTGATGATGCCGGGCGAATCCGGCCTTTCGCTCACCCAAAGCCTCTCCGACGACAAGCGCGCGCCGGTCATTCTCCTGACCGCCCGCTCGGAGGCCGACAGCCGCATTGCGGGCCTCGAAGCCGGTGCTGACGACTACCTCGCCAAACCCTTCGATCCGCGGGAACTGGTGCTCAGGATCAACAATATTCTCAAGCGCAACATGAACCCCGATGCACCAAAGATCGAGCAGGTCATGTTCGGTCCCTACACCTTCTCGGTCCTGCGCAAGGAACTGCGCAAAGGTGCGGAGGTCATCCGCCTGACAGACCGCGAACAGGACATCATGTATCTCTTCGCGACGCGGGCCGGCGATACGATCCCGCGCCACGAACTGGTCGGCAACGACGCGGAGGTTGGCGAGCGCACGATCGACGTCCAGATCAATCGCTTGCGGCGCAAGATCGAGGATGATCCCGCCAACCCCGTCTGGCTGCAGACGGTGCGCGGCATCGGTTATCGCCTCAGCATGGACTGAGGCCGCGGCAACGGCGCGCGATGCGCCGAGGAAGTGTAGCATATGACGCTGTTCGATCAGATCCGGCGAGATCACGACCGCAGCCCGGCGACCGGCCTGAAGGGCTCTCTCCGCTGGCTGCGTCATCGGCTGCCGACCGGCATCTATGCCCGCTCGCTGTTGATCATCATCCTGCCGATGCTGATCCTGCAGACGGTCGTTGCCTTCGTCTTCATGGAGCGTCACTGGCAGCTGGTGACGGAACGATTGTCCGCAGCGGTTACCCGCGATATCGCGGCCGTCATTGAGCTCATCGAGCTCTATCCGGACCGCGAGGATTTTGACAAGATCGTCAACGTCGCGGCCAGTCGCCTGAACCTGATGGTCTCCCTGGAGCCTGGCACGGAATTGCCGTCGCCCCGGCCGCGCCCCTTCTTCTCCATTCTCGACCAGATCCTCTCGGACGAAATCGCCGCGCAGATCCGCCGTCCCTTCTGGATCGACACGGTGGGGACATCTCGCCTCGTCGAGATCCGCGTCGTCCTTGACGACCAAACCCTGCGCATCTTTGCGCCGCGCAATTCCGCCTATGCCTCGAATACCCACATCTTTATCGTCTGGATGGTCTCGACGGCGCTGGTGCTGATCGCCATTTCCATTCTCTTCCTGCGCGGCCAGATCCGCCCGATTATGGCCTTGGCCAACGCCGCCGAGAGCTTCGGCAAGGGACAGCGTCCGCCGGAAGACTTCTCGCCGCGCGGAGCAGACGAAGTGCGCCGCGCCGGCCTTGCCTTCATCCTGATGCGTGAGCGCATCGAACGTCAGATGGAACAGCGTACCGCCATGCTGGCGGGCGTCAGCCACGACCTGCGCACCATCCTGACCCGTTTTCGCCTGCAGCTCGCGCTCGCCGGTGACGGGCCGGAAATCGACAGCCTGAACCAGGACATCGACGACATGCAGAGCATGCTCGAAGGCTATCTCGATTTCGCCAAAGGAGAGGTCGAGGAAGACGTCGGTACACTCGATCTTCGCGACCTCTTCGAGCGCGTCGCAGCCGACTTCAGCCTGCACGACCGCGCCTTCTCCTGGACACTGGAGGGCGAGGCTCTCGTCCATGTACGTCCCAACGCCTTCACGCGTCTGGTGACCAATCTCGCCTCCAATGCGCGACGCTACGCACACAGGCTCGACATTGACGCCCGGCATACGGCCAAGTGGCTGGTGATTGTCTTCGACGACGACGGCCCGGGCATTCCGAAGGAAGCGCGCGACGATGTCTTCAAGCCCTTCTATCGCCTCGATGAAGCCCGCAACCTCGACGCCTCCGGTACGGGGCTCGGCCTTGCGATCGCCCGCGACATCGCCCGCAGCCACGGCGGAAATGTCACGCTCGAAGACAGCCCGCTCGGCGGTCTGCGCGCCATCATCCGGGTTCCCGTCTGAGATTGTTCAGACCAAGAAAAAGGGGCCCGAAGGCCCCTTGTCACATCAGCTTCTTGCCGTTCGGCACCGGCTGCTCGACGGCCGCCAGCACGATGGCGCCATTTTCATCCTCGACTCCGAGCGTCAGAACCTCGGAGCGAAACGGCCCGATCTGCCGGGGCGGAAAGTTGACCACCCCGAGCACCTGGCGTCCCATCAGCGTTTCCGGTGTGTAGTGCACGGTGATCTGGGCCGAAGACTTCTTGATACCGATCTCGGGACCGAAATCGATCTTCAGCTTGAAGGCCGGCTTTCGCGCTTCCGGGAAGTTTTCGACCTCGACAATCGTGCCGACGCGAATGTCGACCTTCTCGAAATCGGCAAAGGTGATCTCGGAGCCGCTCACTGGGCGAGCTCCTCGGCCCGCTTGCGCGCCGCCTCGATCGCCTGATCGAACAGCGGCTGCATCGCATCATCAGCCATCAGCACAGAGAGGGCTGCCGCCGTCGTCCCACCGGGCGATGTGACGTTCTTGCGCAATTGCGAGGCAGGGTCGGGGGACTGGTGCAACAATTCACCAGCCCCCGCGACCGTTTCTCGTGCGAGGCGCATGGCGAGGTCCGCCGACAGGCCCGCTTTCCGGCCTGCCTCTGCCATGCATTCGACGAGGTAAAAGACATAGGCCGGTCCGCTACCAGAAAGGGCGGTCACGGCATTGATGTCGGCTTCGCTCGAGACCCATTCGACCGGGCCGGACACCTGAAGAAGACGATGCACGACGTCGCGCTGCTCTTCGGAGACGGCAGCATTGGCAAAGGCGCCAGTGATGCCACGGCCGACCATTGCCGGCGTATTTGGCATGGCGCGCACCATGGCCGCCTTGCCGAGATGGCCTTCCATCGAGGCGATGGTCTTGCCGGCGGCAACGGAAACCACCGTCGTCTGCGGCCCGACGAGAGACTTGAGGCCCGGCAGGACCGCGTCCATGACCTGCGGCTTCAGGGCGAGAAAAAGAATATCAGCCGTCAGACCTTCCGGCGGCGTGACCAAGTGCCGGGCACCGGCGTCACTGATCGCTGCCATCATCTTGTCGGATGGACCCGGGTCGAGCACCGTGACGGCATTGCCCGGAACACCGCTCTTCAGCCAGCCGGCCAGCATCGCGCCGCCCATATTGCCAGCACCGACGAGGACGATCTGTCCGAATGCGGCATTCGTCATGCTCAGGCTTCTCCGACCGTCTCGAACAGGACGGCATCCATGGCGCTCTTGGCGTCCATGCCCGACCAGACGACGAACTGGAAGGCCTGGTAATAGGCTTCACATGCATCGACAGCGGAGGAGAGAAGCACCTCGACCTGACGATTGGTGGGCTCTGCGCCACCGGCGAGCAGCAGAGACTGACGGAAGATCACGACGTCTTCGTTCCGCCACAGGTCGAAGTGGCCCATCAACACCTGCCCGTTGACGTAAGACAGAAGCTTGATGACTTCGTTCAGGCGGCTTTCAGGGATCTTCAGATCGAAGGCGGAAGCCAGATGCAGCGCCTCGAACTCTTCCATCCAGGAGAAGGAGACATGGTAGTCGGCCCAGCGCCCCTCGACGGTCATTGCGATTTCGTCTTCGCCCGAACGCTCGAACGACCAGTCATTGGTCGCCGCGACAAACTCGATCATATCGACCGGGTTGGATTGGCGTTCGACTTCGATTTCCATGAGGCTCATGCATCACCTTCTTGACCGGAATGAATACGGGCGCCCGGCGAACCGCCGGGTCACTCGGACACCTGAACCGGAAACTACTGAAAACGATTCCGAAGGACCCCAGGGTAGAACACGCACCCTGCCCGAAACTTACGCGGCCCCCGCTCAGAATCATCGTTGAAAATCAGTGTATAATCGTCAGGGGCCAGCACCAGCCCCCCTCGTCATATTTGACTGTGTGACCTGTGGATGGCGCTTTCAGAATCGCCTTTGCATCACCCCATAAGCGACTCTGCCGATTGGCTTTTTCGCAGCTGTCCACAAGCTGCAATTTTTTCGTGGGTTCCGGCCCGAGCGACACCCGTCAAGGTGCTGAAAATACAAAAAGACCCAAAGCCACAGGCAATGGGTCTTGCTAAGCCTTGCGGCGTCTCGCGAAGCTGTTTCGAAACGGAGCAGCGATTACTTCGGCTGGGTGGAGAGCTGAGCCTCGAGAGCCTCGATGCGCTTCAGCAGCGCATCGTTCTCTTCACGCGCCTTCAGCGCCATCTCGCGCACCACGTCGAACTCTTCGCGCTTGACCAGATCCATGCTGTTCAGCCAGCGCTCCGCCTGAGCATGAAAGGCTGTTTCCACCTCTTTTCGAACGCCTTGGGCTGCGCCCGCGGCGTCCGTCATCAACTTGGCGAAATCATCGAGAATACGGTTGGGGCCGGTCGACATGGAAAACTCCTCTGAAGCAGACTGCGGACTGGAAATCGGTACCTGCAGATGAGGTAGGACCAGACAGCCCGGCACGCAAGACGCGAAGGACAGATAAAGGTGGTTGACGGTGTCGCAGCCGCCGAGATTCCATCTTGACCGTGCCAGTTCGCAACGCCATTTTCCAGCAGCATTAACGAAAGTACTCCATTGTTGTCAGTCCTGGACCTTTTCGCCGCCGTATCCTTTCCCGCGATCGACCCGGTCGCTTTCTCGATCGGCCCGCTGTCGGTCCATTGGTATGGCCTCGCCTATGTTGCCGGCATCCTCCTCGGCTGGCTGATAGCCCGCGATCTTCTGAAGCGCCCGCATCTGTGGCCGAACGGCCAGGCGCCCGCCACCCTGCAACAGATCGACGACTTCATTCTGTGGGTCGCGATCGGCGTCGTCGCAGGCGGCCGTCTCGGCTACATCTTCTTCTACGACTTCGCCTCGGTGGCGGCCAATCCGATGCGCGCGATCGAGGTCTGGAACGGCGGGATGTCCTTCCATGGCGGCTTTATCGGCGCAACGCTCGCCATGGTCTATTTCGCCCGGAAACATCAGATCCGCCTCTGGAGCCTCTTCGACCTGGTCGCCAGCGTCGTGCCCCTCGGGCTGCTGTTCGGCCGCATCGCAAACTTCATCAATGGCGAACTCTGGGGCCGGCCGGCCGATGTACCCTGGGCAATGGCCTTCCCCACTGGCGGCCCCTTCCCCCGCCATCCGAGCCAGCTTTATGAAGCAGCACTCGAGGGTCTCGTCCTGCTCATCGTGCTGCAGATCCTCGCCCGCGCATTCGGCGCCCTCCGCGCCCCCGGTCGCATCACCGGCATCTTCGTGGCCGGCTATGCCTCGGCCCGCATCTTCGTCGAATTCTTCCGCGAGCCCGACGTGCAGCTCGGCTATCTCTATGGTGGCTGGATGACCATGGGCATGGTGCTGTCGCTACCGATGGTCCTGATCGGGATCTGGATTTTCGTGCGGTCGGGGCGTCAGACCCCCGCGACCCAAGGCTGAGGAGCCAAGATGGCCACACCGCTCGCCGAAAAGATCAAGTCACTGATCTCAGCCAATGGCCCGATCAGCATCACGGACTATTTCGCCCTCTGCCTCGCCGACCCCGAACACGGCTACTATCGCACCCGCCATCCGTTCGGCCGTGCAGGCGATTTCGTCACGGCGCCCGAGATCAGCCAGCTCTTCGGCGAGATGCTCGGCATCTTCATGATCAACACCTGGCAGCGCCATGGTGAACCGCGTGACGTGCGCCTTGTCGAGATCGGCCCTGGCCGCGGCACCATGATGGCCGACATGCTCAGGGTGATATCCCGTGCGGCACCGGAGCTTTACGAAACGGCGACAATCCACCTCGTCGAGACCAGCGCCCTCCTGAAGCTCACCCAGATGGAAACGCTCTCCGGCCATGGTGACAAAGTCTCGTGGCACGAAAGCTTCGACGGCGTGCCTGAGGGATTTACCCTGCTCGCGGCCAACGAACTCTTTGATGCGATCCCGATCCGCCAGTTCGTCAGGACGTCAGACGGCTTTCGCGAGCGCATGGTTGGCATCGACGACAACGGCGAGCTGTGCTTCACGCTCGGCGTCGCAACGCTCGACCCGGCGATGCTGCCACAGGGCATCGATGCGCCTGCCGACGGCGAAATCTTCGAAGTGGCCCCCGCCCGCCAGTCGGTCATGCTGACGATCTGCGAACGTCTGAAGCAAAGCCACGGCACCGCTCTGATCATCGATTATGGCCACATGGTCACCAATTTCGGCGACACCCTTCAGGCAGTGCGTGCCCACGAGTATGATCCGCCGCTCGCCAATCCGGGGCTCGCCGACCTTACCAGCCACGTCGACTTCGAAAACCTCGCCCGCACCGCCCTTGCCGCAGGCGTGCATCTCAACGGCTGCATGCATCAGGGCGACTTCCTCGTCGGGCTCGGCATCGAGCAGCGCGCCGCTTCGCTCGGCCGCGACAAGGACGAGAAGATGCAAGCCGAAATCGTCGAGGCCGTGCATCGCCTCGCCGGCGCCGGCAATGGCTACATGGGCGAGCTGTTCAAGGTCATGGCGGTCTCCATGCCCGTCGTCCACTTGTTGCCATTCAAGTCCAAGCATTGACAGGAGGGGATGCGATCTGCACGATCGCGCCCGTTCCAGACGGCTCGAACTTGAAGAAAGCCGATTGAATCCAATCGTTTCGCAGTATCCGCATTGCATACGCGTGATTTGCCAAGGCTCAGGAGACAAATCATGAGCACAGCCGACCAGCCACGCCCCATCCTAGCAGAGAGCCTCGACGCCACGACTGCAGCCGGCATCCGCCATGGCTTTTTCACCCGCGACGGCGGCGTCTCGGAGGGCATCTACCGCGGCCTCAATGTCGGTATCGGTTCGAACGATGAGCCTGACAAGGTGCGCGAGAACCGCCGCAGGGTCAGCGCCTGGTTTGGCCTGCCGCACGAACGGCTCGCCACCGCCCATCAGATCCATTCGCCCGACGTCGTGGTGGTCGGCGCCGATTATGACGGCAGTCGGCCCCAGGCCGATGCACAGGTCACGGCGAGCCCGGGCGTGGTGCTTGGCGTATTGACCGCCGATTGCGGCCCGATCCTCTTCGCCGACCCTGAAAATCGGGTCATCGGTGCGGCCCATGCCGGCTGGAAGGGCGCACTGGGTGGCGTGCTCGAAAACACCGTTGACGCCATGATCGCGCTTGGCGCTCGGCGCGAGGCCATAAGGGCGACCCTCGGCCCCTCGATCTCGCAGAAAAATTACGAGGTCGGTCCGGAATTCGTCGACCGCTTCCTCGCCGCCAATCCGGAATTCGAGGCCTTCTTCACCCCCTCGTCGAAACCTGACCATGCGATGTTCGACCTGCCCGGTCTCACCATCATGCGCCTGACGCAAGCGGGCGTCATCGCCGACAGCACTGGCCATTGCACCTATGCGGCCCCTGAAACGTTCTTCTCCTATCGCCGGACAACCCATGCGGGCGAACCCGACTATGGGCGACAGATATCCGCGATCGCGATCATGGAGGACTAAGATGGCCCTGCACTTTACCGAAAGCGAATTTTCCGCCCGTCGCACCCGCCTGATGGCCCGCATGGCCGAGGAAAAGCTCGACGCCCTGTTGCTCTTCGCCCAGGAGAGCATGTATTGGCTGACCGGCTACGACACCTTCGGCTATTGCTTTTTCCAGACCCTCGTCGTCAAGGCCGACGGCAGCCTGACCCTGCTGACCCGGACCCCCGACCTGCGTCAGGCCAAGCAGACCTCGACGATCGAAAACATCGTCGTCTGGGTCGACCGGATGAATGCCGACCCGGCCGTCGATTTGCGCAACCTCCTGAGCGATCTCGATCTTCTCGGCATGCGCGTCGGCGTCGAATACGATACCCACGGCATGACCGGCCGCGTCGCGCGTCTCGTCGACAACCAGCTCACCAATTTTTGCGAAGCTGTGGATGCCTCTTACCTTGTCAGCAATCTACGCCTGGTGAAGTCACCGGCCGAGATAGCCAAGGTGACCGAGGCTGCCGAACTGGCCGACCGCGCCTTCGACGCTGCCCTGCCCCTGATCGGACCCGATGCCGACGAAGCGGAGATCCTCGCTGCGATGCAGTCGGCAGTGCTGGCTGGCGGCGGCGACTATCCCGCCAATCCCTTTGTCATCGGATCGGCCGCGGACGCTCTTCTCTGCCGCTACAAGTCGGGTCGCCGAAAGCTGTCGGCCAACGACCAGGTGACGCTCGAATGGGCCGGCGTCGCCTCCCATTATCACGCCCCCATGCTGCGCACCGTCCTGATCGGCGACGTCACCTCCCGTCACCGCGAACTCTTTACGGCAGCGATCGAGGGCATGCGGGCGATAGAGCAGGTGCTGCGCCCCGGCCACACCTTTGGCGAGGTCTTCGACGCCCATGCCAAGGTCATGGACGACCGTGGCCTGACCCGCCATCGCTTCAATGCCTGCGGCTATTCGGTCGGTGCGCGTTTCGCGCCGTCCTGGATGGAGCACCAGATGTTCCATGCGGGTAACCCGCTGGAGATCGCAGCCGACATGTCCGTCTTCGTGCACATGATCATCATGGACAGTGACAAGGAAGCGGCGATGACCATCGGCCAGACCTACCTGACGACGGAGACCGGCCCGCGCGCCCTCTCGCGTCATCCGCTCGACCTGATCAGCGTCTGACGGCCGCGATCTGGCACCATTTGAGGAGCATGGCGCGGTTTTGCCAGTCTGTTCAGGGAATTGACAGGCTGATCATGCTAGTCACATTAATTGTGACAGGATCAAAGCGGAAGGACCCGCCGTGGTGAGAAGTTCTCGCAGGATGACCACGAAACTGGCCGGTATCCTCGGCCTGCTGGCGCTGATCTCGGGCTGCAACAGCACGGATGTGCTGACGCCCCCGGCCGATGTCGGCAATGGCAGCCTGCCGGCGACCTATTCGCAGGAGCTGGCCGCCCCGGCGGGCGGCACCCAGCAGGTTCAAAGCGCACTGCTCGGTCAGACCGGCGTCTATACAGAGCCGGTCCGCGGCCCGCAGAATTCACTGGGGGCTCAAGCCGCGGCCCTCGCACAGGGTGGCCGCAATCCAGCAGCCTCAGCACCACTTGACGGCGCGCCTGAGCAGGCTTTCCCCAGCGCGCCACAACAGCAGGCCGCGACCCTGCAGGCAACGCAACCCGCACAGCCCGCCCCGCAGGCGGTTCAGTCCCAGCAGGCAGCCCTGCCCCCGGCCGCACAATCGACGGGCAGCATCCGCTTTCTGCCAATCATCGGCGCACCGGTTCAGGCGGTCACGCCACTCTCCCGCCAGCTCGGCGCCGAGGCGCGTGCCCGTGGCCTCACCATCAAGAGTGCCAGCGACGCTTCGAGCGAACACATCCTCAAGGGCTACTTCTCCGCCTTCTCCGACAGCGGGAATGTCACGATCACCTATGTCTGGGACATCCTGGATGGCAGCGGCGGACGGCTGCACCGCATCCAGGGCCAGGAGGTGGTGCCCTCGGGCGCGCAGGACCCCTGGGCCGGGGTCCCGGCCTCCGTCATGCAGCAGATCGCAACCAAGAGCATGGCCGAATATGTATCATGGCGGAACAGTCGTGCAGGTTGACACCCGAGCGACTTCCGCCCTGTAAAACCGCAAAACATGCGCCCCATTTGGCGCATCAACCGAAAATATGGGCCTAGCCGTCCAAACCTCTTGCATTCAGGGGGAACGGCGCTAAAAAGCCCGCATCTCAGCATGGTAACAGGCGGGCCAAGATGAAGGTTTTCGCAGGTAATTCGAACCGGCAATTGGCCGAAACGATCTGCTCCTATCTCAACGTACCACTCGGCAAGGCCAGCGTCCGCCGTTTCGCAGACCAGGAAATCTTCGTAGAGATCCAGGAAAACGTGCGCGGCGAAGACGTGTTCGTCGTTCAATCGACGTCCTTCCCGACGAACGACCACTTGATGGAACTGCTGATCATGATCGACGCCTTCCGTCGATCTTCAGCACGCCGCATCACGGCGGTCCTTCCCTATTTCGGCTATGCCCGTCAGGACCGCAAACCCGGTCCCCGCACGCCGATCTCGGCAAAGCTGGTCGCCAACCTGATCACCGAAGCCGGGGCCGACCGCGTTCTGACGCTCGACCTGCATGCAGGCCAGATCCAGGGTTTCTTCGACATTCCGACGGACAACCTTTATGCCGTGCCGCTCCTGGCGCGCGACATCAAGGACAAGTATGACACCAACAATGTCATGGTCGTATCGCCTGACGTTGGCGGCGTGGTGCGTGCCCGTTCGCTTGCCAAGCGCCTCGACTGTCTGCTGGCGATCGTCGACAAGCGCCGTGATCGTCCGGGTGAATCCGAAGTCATGAACGTCATCGGTGAGGTCACCGGCAAGGACTGCATCCTGATCGACGACATCGTTGATTCCGGCGGCACGCTCTGCAACGCAGCCGAAGCGCTGCTGAAGAACGGTGCAACTAGCGTGACTGCCTATATCACGCATGGCGTGCTCTCTGGCGGTGCCGTGACCCGTGTTGCCTCCTCCAAGCTGCGCGAACTCGTGATCACCGACTCGATCCAGCCGACAACGGCCGTCCAGTCGGCGCACAATATTCGCGTGCTCTCGACAGCCACGCTGCTTGGCGAAGCCATCAACCGCACGAGCCAGGAAGAGTCGGTCTCCAGTCTGTTCGACTGAGGCCGATCCTTAAAAGTTAAGATTAAGAGAGACAAAGAAATGTGAGCGGTGTCACAGCCACTTGCAGACCCTCTTTGCTTTGCATACAGCTTCGCGCGCAATACCCCTTTTTGGACCCGCCCCCGGCTTTTGCGCGTGAGTTGATGTCACTCTCGGTTGAACGACTTCTGGCCAATACAGATCTGCATGAAACGGTCCGGGACCAGTCCAGGGCTCTGCTGCGCGTCAATGAGGAAAGCCCACGGCTTGCCGCCGTGTTCGGCACCCAACAACGTTGGCTGCTGGGTCATCTGGCGATGAGCCACTATTTCCAGGAGGTTGCCCGCGGCAATCCGGAGCCCGTCATCCTGATGGCCCGCTATCTGGAGCAGGTGAAGACGCTGGGCATATCCTCGGTCAACACCGCAGACGCCTTCATCAAGGAAATGCTGGTCTACGGCATCGCCCAGCACGGCCAGACGCCAGACCGCCGCAACCGCCCCTTCGTGCCGGCACCGATCACGATCGCAGCGACCCGCCGCTGGGTCTTCATCCATCTCATCAGCCTCGATCGGCTGGACGGCGGCAACAGGCTGGATGCCTTCGAGGCGGACGAAACGATCCTCGCCCGGCTGCATCCGGAGATCACCCGCCTCGCCATGGTCTCGCCGGAAATCCGCACACCGCCTCAGACCTGGTCGTTGTTCACCTGGCTGAACAATGGTGGCATCGTCATGGATTGGCTGATGGTCGGGGTAGACCCGGTCGATCCGGCGATCGAACGCGTGCCAACACAGGTGCGCTCGGTGCCGGAACTTGCAGAGAACTTCCGGCTCTCCCGCACCCATCTGACGCGCAAGCTGCGCGAAGCGGAAGCCATCGGCAGTGTCGGCTGGGAAGGCAATCGCGGTCGCTCGACGATGTGGATTTCCCGTGACTTTCTCCAGGAATACCTCGCCACGCAGGCCGTCAAGCTGGCCTTCATCGATGCCGCTTGCGAGACGATCGGCCTGCGCTGACGAGCGGCTGCAGCCCCGGTAACCTTAATCTGCCGGTAAGCAAATCAGCTTAGCCTCCATTCGGGATATTTTCTGGAGGAATGGGTGTGACGGGTTCGAACGGAACGAATGCGCGTACAAACGTGCTGTCGTCGGTGAAGGCAAAATTCGCAGGGCTGGTGGTTGGAGCGACGCTAGTGTCCTGTATGGCTGTCGGCCTGTTGAGCTACCAGGTCGGCAAGAGCGGACTGATCGATGCCAGCAAGCTGCGCCTCGAAAGCGTTGCCGCAACACAGGCCAAGGTGCTCACCGCCTATGAAACCCGCATTCAGCAGGCGCTTGGCGAACTCGCACAGAACACCGCGATCGGTGAAGCCGCCGACTCTGTTGCGACGGTCATCAAGATCGAGGAAGCAAAGATCCGCGAGGTCTTCCAGGATCCCGGCAAAAACTCTGAGGAACGCGCGTCCATCGACGGATCAGGCCTCAAGCTGCTTTACGGTGTCCGCCACGCCTCCATTCACGGCGCCTTTGCCAGCACGCGTCAGAACACCAATGTCAGCGATATCTACGTCATCGATAATGCTGGGCAGATCATCTATTCGGTCACCAAGGGCGACGCATTCCTGACCAGCGTCTCCGATCCCGCCAATGCCGCGTTGAAGGCGGCCTTCGATGCGGCGCAAGCTGGCGACGTCTCCCAGGTCCACGCCATTGGTTTCACTGACATGCAGGCTGAAGACGACGCGCGCTCGGCGCTGGTCGCCCAGCCCCTGGCGATTTCGGTCTGGGGAGAGGTCGTCCGCAAGGGGGTCATCGTGATGCGTGTGGGCACAAGTCGCTTGACGGCATCGATCACGCCCGACGGCATGGGGCAGAGCATTGATGACAGCGTTCTGCTGGCCGAGGACGGCAGCCTGCGGGCAGGAACCTTTTCCGGCGGCGCCAATGCCGCCGTGCCACAAGCACTCGTGACCGCAGCACGCGGCGGAGCCAAGGGTTCCGACTTCGCAGCCTCCGGTGATCGCACCCTGTTTTATTCCTTCACGCCCGTCACCCTGTTCGGCCAGAAGAACCTTCTTGCGATTGGCCAGGACGAACGCGGCATCCTGGCGTCTTCCAATGAGCTGGCCAAATGGGCCCTGGTAGCAACCGTGGCCGTCCTCGTTGTGATGGGTGGCATCGGTATCGCCGTTTCCTCCAGCCTCACGCGCCCCCTCACCCAGTTGGCAGGCCTGATGAACCGTCTGAACAACGGCGACACCGAGATCGAAATCGACGGAACCGGACGACGCGACGAGATCGGCCTGATGGCGCGGGCCCTCGACAGCTTCCGCCGCAGCGCACTGGAAAAGGAGCGCATCGAGAAAGAGGCCGAGAGTCGCGATCTCGAGATGAACGCCGAACGGCGCGAGCGCGAGGCTGAAAAGCAGCGTAGCGCCCAGGAACTTCAGGAAGCCGTGACTGCCCTAGCCGCGGGCTTGAAGAACCTGTCGGACGACAAACTGCACCTGCGCATCCACACACCGTTTGTGCCGGAGCTTGACCATTTGCGCATCGACTTCAATGGCTCCCTCGACAAGCTTGAGGAGACCATTCGCGCAATCATGGCCAGCGCTGACACCATTCGTGGTGGTTCGAACGACCTCAAGGGCGCATCAGCCAACCTTGCCCATCGCACCGAACGGCAGGCCGCATCGCTTGAGGAAGCAGCCGCCGCGCTGGGCGAGATGACCGGCAGCGTCAACGACGCCTTGCGTCGCTGCGAAACAGCCGTACAGGTCTCGGCTGGTGCCCTGAAGGGGGCAAAGGCCTCCTCTGAAGTGGTCAACGAAGCCATTGTCGCGATGCAGCGGATCGAGGAGTCATCCTCCAAGATCCGCCAGATCATCGATGTCATCGACCAGATTGCCTTCCAGACCAACCTTCTCGCGCTAAACGCGGGTGTCGAGGCGGCCCGTGCCGGTGAAGCCGGCAAGGGCTTCGCGGTCGTTGCCCAGGAGGTGCGTGAACTCGCTCAGCGGTCCTCTACCGCAGCCCGCGACATCAACGGACTGATCAACGCCTCGACAAGCAATGTCTCCGATGGCGTGGCCCTGGTTCTGCAGACGGGAGAACGCCTGCACGCCATCGAGGACAACATCGCCGCAATCAACGATCAGATCGGCGCAATCGTCGACGCATCAAGGGAACAGTCCGCCCGACTTTCCGAAATCAACGCCTCGGTCAACGATCTCGACCAGATGACCCAGCAGAACGCAGCCATGGTCGAGGAAACGACGGCTGCCGCCTTCGCACTCGCCCAGGAAGCGGACGGCCTGACCGAACAGGTCTCACGCTTCACCATCGGCCAGCGCGAGGGCTCCGCCCGCCGCGCCGCCTGATCGCCTGCATCCACAATCCAACCTGACCCGCCGATCTCAAGCGGCGGGTTTTTAGTCTGCAGAGACTTCAGGTCGGAAGACTGCAGGCATCGCCCTCGGAAAACAGCCGCGAGCGTGTGAGAAAGCGCCGCTCACGGCCATTGTCGAGCGAGAACATGCCCCCTCGCCCCGGCACCACGTCGATGATCAGCTGGGTATGCGCCCAGACGGCATACTGGCTGCCGCTGATGTAGAACGGCACGCCGCCGATCTCGCCGAGCTTCACATCCGTTTCGCCGACCCGGTAGTCGCTCGCCGGATAACACATCGGCGATGACCCGTCGCAGCATCCACCGGACTGGTGGAACAAAATGTCTGGATGGTCCTGTTTGATCTCGGCGAGAAACGCGAGTGCGGCTTCGGTCGCGATGACGCGGGGTTCACCTGTATCGGTGTTCACAATAATCCCTCCAACGAACTCGTCACTAAACCTGTCGAGGTTCGTGCCTGGAGGAGGCGAAAACGATCATGGTCGAGAACCGGAGCGGAGCGTACTTGACGTACGTGAGCACCGGAAGCGCAGGACATGAGCGTTTGCAGCCCCTCCAGACACGAAGATCGGCGGATTTAGAAGAAACCGAGTGCCTTCGGGCTGTAGGACACCAGCATGTTCTTGGTCTGCTGGTAATGGTCGAGCATCATCTTGTGTGTCTCGCGACCGATGCCCGACTGCTTGTAGCCGCCGAAGGCCGCATGGGCCGGATAGGCATGATAGCAATTGGTCCACACACGACCGGCCTGGATGTTGCGGCCGAAGTTGTAGCAGGTATTCGCATCGCGGCTCCACACGCCGGCACCGAGGCCATAAAGCGTGTCATTGGCGATTTCGAGCGCTTCCGCCTCGTCCTTGAAGGTGGTGACGGAGACAACAGGCCCGAAGATCTCCTCCTGGAAGACGCGCATCTTGTTGTGGCCCTTGAACACGGTCGGCTTGACGTAATAGCCGCCGGCCAGTTCGCCTGCGAGCGTGTTGCGCTCACCGCCAATCAGCACTTCGGCGCCTTCCTGGCGACCGATATCCATATAGGACAGGATCTTTTCCAGCTGCTCGGAGGACGCCTGCGCCCCGATCATCGTCGACATGTCGAGCGGATCGCCTTGTTTGATCGCGGCAACGCGCTTCAGTGCCTTCTCCATGAAGCGGTCATAGATCTTCTCATGCACCAGAGCGCGGCTCGGGCATGTGCAGACCTCGCCCTGGTTAAGCGCGAACATCGCAAAGCCTTCAAGCGCCTTGTCGAGATAGTCATCGTCCTCGCGCATGACGTCTTCGAAGAAGATGTTCGGCGACTTGCCGCCGAGTTCGAGCGTCACTGGGATCAGGTTCTGCGATGCGTATTGCATGATCAGACGGCCGGTCGAGGTCTCGCCGGTAAAGGCGATCTTGGCGATCCGAGGGCTGGTCGCAAGCGGTTTGCCGGCTTCGAGGCCAAAGCCGTTGACGATATTGAGCACGCCAGGCGGCAGGAGGTCACCAACCAGTTCGATCCAGACGAGGATCGAGGCCGGTGTCTGCTCGGCTGGCTTCAGCACGACGCAGTTTCCGGCAGCCAGTGCCGGCGCCATCTTCCAGGCCGCCATCAGGATCGGGAAGTTCCACGGAATGATCTGACCGACGACGCCGAGCGGTTCATGGAAGTGGTAGGCGATCGTGTCGTGGTCGACCTCGCCGATCGTGCCTTCCTGGGCGCGAATGCAGGAGGCGAAATAGCGGAAGTGGTCGATGGCGAGCGGAATATCGGCCGCCATGGTCTCGCGCAGCGGCTTGCCATTGTCCCAGGTCTCGGCGCGGGCGAGAAGTTCGAGGTTATCCTCCATCCGCTGCGCGATCTTCATCAGGATGTTGGAGCGTTCCGTCGACGACGTCCGGCCCCATTTGTCCTTGGCGGCATGGGCCGCATCGAGCGCCAGATTGATGTCGTGCTCATCGGACCGGGCGATGTCGCAGAGCTTGCCGCCGGTCACCGGCGTCGTGTTCTCGAAGTAGCGGCCATTGACCGGCTCGCGGAATTCACCGCCGATGAAGTTGCCGTATTTCAGCTTGAACGGCGAAGCCGCAATCGTCTGGACCTGAATGTTCATCTGTCATCCTCCCTGTGAAAGGACCCCTCCTCGGGTCCTGATGGCAGGATGATTGCTGCGTTCCGGTGCAGGAGATAGTGGCGCGAAACAGTGCTGCAGCGCACAGTGTTTCAGGAATGCGACACCTATCGGCCTGTCAGTGCAGCTGGAAGCGCTTCATCTTCCGATGCAGTGTCGCGCGGCTTATGCCGAGCATCTGGGCTGCTTGTGAGACGTTGCCATTGGCACGTGACAGCACGCGGCGCAGAGCCGCCCGCTCGGCATCCTCGAGGTCGCTGGTCGCTTCGCCGCGCGTCTCGCGCAGCGCATCGGCAGCCGGAAGTCCCTGCGCGATCAGCCCGTCATCGAGCTTCAGGGCAAGACGCGCCGCCTTGGTCGCGCCGAGGATCAGGTCGTCCCCATCGACCGCAATCAATGCGGACAGGGAGTTCGCCTGGGGCACCATGACGATGCGCGCGCCGGCAAACGCCTGGCGGAAGAGATTGCTTTCGACCCGGGCTGCGGCATCCCGCACGGCCTGCGAAAGCACTGCGAGCGTCATGTCCGAGACATCGTTGCGGCAGGTGGAAACATCGAGTGCTGCCGTTAGCCGGCCGAGATGGTCGCGAATCGGCGCGGTCGCGCAGGACAGACCGATATTGGCGCTCATGAAATGCTGGTCGCGGTGGATGACGACGGCACGCTCGTCGGCCAGCGCCGTGCCGATCCCGTTTGTCCCGACACTCGCCTCGCTCCACAGCGTCTGCTGCCAGAGCCCCAGCGCCCGGAACTCGACATCGTCACCGGGCGCACCACGCCGGTCGACCACGATGCCGTTCTGATCGGCGAGAATGATGCAACAGCCGGATTTTCCGACCAACTGATAGAGCCGGTCCACCTCGTCGGCGGAGCTGCCGATCAGCCGCTCCATGCGCTCGCGCGCTTCGCGATACATCGCCTCTTCGACCAGAACCGGCTTGCGCGCCTCTTCGGGTTGCAGGTGGTAAAGATTGAGGCAACGGCTCCACGAGGCAGCGACCGGCGAGGTCACAGCGGCCGATGCCTTCTGCGCCGTCGAATACACGAGTTCGGAATGTCTGAGATCCTGACGCATCTGCTCCTCCCAAAGCACGAGCTGCAGTATGCGCCTTCCGGCTCCAGAGGCAATCGCTCATATAACCGGCAAATGATCAGCTAACATTTCGTCGCCCGGAATGGCGCAAATCTGCGACACTTTCAAAATGCGTCTATTTCGGGCGCTCAGGCCGCCATATCGGCAGCGCCGCCAGACTTGAGAGGCTCCCCGCTCGGCACCGAGGACAGCGCGGGATTGACGATATCCTGCAGTTCCGAGAGCGGCTGCGGTTTGCCATACAGAAAGCCCTGAACCTGCTGACACCCCTCCTGCTGGAGGAAGCGCAGATGCTCCGCATTCTCGACGCCTTCTGCCAGCACGGGAATGTCGAGGCTCTGGGCCAGAATGAGCGTCGAGCGGACGATGGCGGCCGACTGGCGGTTCTCCACGACGCTGTCGATGAAGCCCCGGTCGATCTTGATCTTGTCGAAGGGGAAAAGCTGCAGCGTCGAAAGCGAAGAATACCCAGTGCCGTAGTCATCCATGGCAATGTTGACACCAATCGCCTTCAGCTGGCGGATGATATGCAGTGCATGCTGCTGATCATCAATAATCCCGGACTCGGTGATCTCCAGTTCGAGGCGCGCCGGATCGAGACCCGACTCATCGAGAATTTCGCGCACCCGCTCGGGCAGCGCTGAATTGGCCAGCTGCTTGGGCGCAACATTCACGGCGATCTTGAGCGGGTTGCGCCACTGCACGGCTTCCAGGCAGGCCTGACGCAGCACCCAGTCACCGAGCTCGCCGATGAATCCTGTCCGCTCCGCGATCGGAATGAATTCGGACGGCGGAACCATGCCCCGTGTGGGATGAGACCAGCGCAACAGAACCTCGAAACCGACCACCTCGCCGGTCTGCGTGTCGTTCTGCTTCTGGAAATAGAGCTGAAACTCGTCACGCAGGAAGCCGGCCCGCATGTCCATCGCGAGCGCGCTCCGCTCGCGAGCGGCCTGGTCCATGGACTTGTCGTAGAAGCAGACATTGTTCGAGCCGGCCGACTTTGCGCGATACATGGCAATATCAGCCTGCGCCATGAGGTCGTCGATGTCATCGGCGCCGTCCGGGAAGGTGGTAATCCCGATGCTTGTCCCGACGGACAGTGTCAGCCCCTTCCATTGGATCGGCGACACCAGTTCGGAAATGATGCCCCGTGCAAAGGCCTCGGCAGCACCTGCGGTGAACAACCGGGGACTGACCGCGATGAATTCATCCCCTCCGATGCGGGCCACGAATTCACCCGGTTTCAGGCTCTCCGACATGCGCTCGGCAACCACGCGCAGCACGTGGTCACCTGCCGCGTGACCGTGCACGTCATTGATCTCCTTGAAACGGTCGAGATCGAAGGAGAAGATGTAGATGCGATCGTTGCGCGCAGCCGGGCGATCCATGAGATGTCCGAGACGCTCCATGAATGCCATGCGGTTCGGCAAGCCGGTGAGCGCATCATGCAGCGACAGCTGGCGATAGCGCTCGACCGCCGAGCGGTTCGATTGCCGGTCGATGACATAGGTCATCGCGCCGATCACCAGGATCAACAGCGTGACGAAGATAAGCACCACCGTCATCACGCTTTCGGGCAGCATGTTCACCGGCAACGAAGCACCAAAATTCGGCTCGACGGTCAACGCTGTCATGCCGATGAAGTGCGTCGACGCAATGGCCAGCACGAGTGCGGCGCCACCGCCATAACGGCAGAATCGCGTGACGGGCCGAGCCACGCGATTGGTGGCCAGGGCGCCGAACAGTCCTGCCGCCACGAGAGACGCCCAGACATAGTTCATGTTCCAATGCAGATCCGCCTGAACCTGATAGCCAGACATGCCGACATAATGCATCGATGCAATGCCCGCACCGACGAGCGCTCCACCGGCTTCGATGAGGAAGCTGCGCGTGGTCACGGCGGCAATGAAGAGACCCATGCCCGTGATCACGATGGCGAGCATCAGCGAAAGCAGCGTCGCGGTCGGCTCATAGCCGGCAAGGGCATCGGCCTCATAGCCCATCATGGCAACGAAATGTGTGGTCCAGATGGATGAACCGCCAATAATGGACGTCAGTGCAATCCAGCTCGCACGCACCGGACCCCGCGTACTGCGGACGCGGCTGAAGAGGCGCATTGTGAGAAGCGATCCCAACACGCAGATAAGAACAGCGGCGATCAGTGAAACCGGGTCGTGATCGACAGCAATGCAGGTTAGAACGGCGAGCATGGGCAAGAACCAGTTTGAATTGACGGCCAAACCTAGCAGTGGTCAATTTCAAAATGCTCACCGCGCATGGTTACCAGACTCTGTTTCACGCCCCGTTGGCGAGCAGCCGGGTCACAAGCGCGTTATGCGGCGGTTTCTCCCGCATAACCTTGCTATTCCACTGCATCTGGTCTATAGGCGCCCGATCCGCACAGACACCCTTGGAGGCAATGTGGATGGGACCGGCAACGGTCTCCGGTTCTGGCATGACCAAGATGCGTCGCCAGGGCTCTCCAGTAACTTGAAAGGTAAAGCCATGAGCCACGCTTCTTACGAGCTCAAGGCCGTAGCACGCGAACGGGTAGGTAAGGGGTCCTCCCGCGAACTTCGCCGCAACGGTCTCATCCCGGCTGTCATTTACGGTGACAAGCAGGCCCCGATTGCGATCTCGATCAACACGAACGAGATCACCAAGCGCATCCACGCCGGCGGTTTCATGACCACCGTCGCCGTCATTGAAGTCAATGGCGAAAAGATCCGCGTTCTGCCGAAGGACTACCAGCTCGACGTCGTTCGTGATTTCACGATGCATGTCGACTTCCTGCGCGTCTCGGCAAACAGCCAGGTTTCGGTTCAGGTCCCGGTTCACTTCATCAACGAAGAGAAGTCCGCCATCAAGACCGGCGCCGTTCTCAACATCGTTCGCCACGAAGTTGAACTGCACTGCCCCGCTTCGGACATCCCGGAAGCGATCACTGTTGACCTCGCTGGCCTCAAGGTCGGCGATGCGATCCACATCTCGGCCGTCAAGCTGCCGAAGGGCGTGACGCCTGTAATCGCCGACCGCGACTTCACGATCGCTACGATCGTTGCTCCGGCTGGCGGCATGGAAGAAGAAGGTTCGGCTGAAGCCTGATCGATCTGATCCATTTGACGGATTGAGCCCACCCTTTGCGGGGTGGGCTTTTTTGTTGCTTACGCGCGGCTGTAGAAGAGACTCGAATCCAACTATTTCTCTTTAGGCAAGTTTAAAGTATTTCGTGAAACGCTCCGCCTCTCAATCATTGCGTGAGGGAGCACTGAGCAGCATGCCGCATCATCCCGCGCCGCTTGAGGCGGACCGTTGATGACCCGTTCGGTGGAGAGCCGCTTCCTGGCGATCGTGGGAACGACGATTTTTATCCTCGTCGTGCCGCTCTTCGCGTTGTTCCTGTGGCTGGCGACGGAACGCGCCTCCGACGAATTGCAGCAGAACCTCGACATCCTGCTCGCCGCGAATGCGCAGGCGCTCGCCAAGCCGCTCTGGGACTTCGACCAGGAAAGCGTCGAACAGATCACCGCCACCATCGTCTCGAACGGCCCTGTCAGCCGCGTCAACGTCAAGGACGTCTCGGGCGGCATTGCCGTCTCCATGCCCGCACTGCCGAAATGGCCGAAAAACGGCCTGGAATCGATCACCCGCGAGATTTTCTACCAGGCGGTCGAAGGCCCCAAGCTGGTCGGCACCATCACCATCTATTACAGCCGGATCGACATCTTCTCCTCGCTGCGCCAGGCAGAGGTCATGCTGATCGGCATCTTCATGCTGGCAGTCCTCTGTGTCGTCGGCGCGGCCATCATCGGCAACCGTCTGATGGTCATGAAGCCGCTGCTCAAGCTCACCGCTGCGATCGAGGCGACCCGCCGCCTGGGCTCCCGTCACAATGTGGACTGGCAGTCCAACGACGAGATCGGTCGGCTCGCCCGCAGCTTCAACGCCATGCAGATCAAGCTCGAGCAGGAGGAGGACGAGTTGCGGCTCGCCCATCGCCGCGCGACCGACATCTACAATACCACGCCGGCCATGCTCTTTTCGCTCGATGAAGAAGATCGCATCACTGGCGTCAGCGACTACTGGCTGCTCGCCACCGGCTACCAGCGCCAGCAGATCGTCGGCCGTCGCTTCATCGAACTGGTGCCGCCAGAAGCGCGCGCCGCCTATCTGGAGCGTAAGAAGACGCGCTCCATCGCCGACGTTCTGGAAGCGACGACCCAGTTCGTCTGCGCCGACGGCATCGTGATGGACGTCCTCATCGCCGAAGCAAGCCGCAAGATCGAGGGCGCCGAGGAAGACCTCTCCCTGTCGGTCATGACCGATGTAACGGCGCTGAAGCAGTCCGAGGAGCGCAACCATCGCCAGGCGATCACCGACCATCTGACCGGCCTACGCAATCGCAAGGGCTTTGAAACAGCCCTCGACAGCGAGATCGTCGCCACGGACGCCGCGGGCGAAGAACTCGCCTGCATTTTCGTCGATCTCGACCGCTTCAAGTGGATCAACGACAATCTCGGCCACCAGGCCGGCGACCTCGTGCTGTGCCGCTTCGTGGAGCGCATGCAGGAACAGCTTCCGAAGGGCGCGATCGCCGCAAGGCTGGGCGGTGACGAATTTGCCATCCTGTTGCGTGGTGTCGCGATCGAGGACGCGGCGACCGCGATCAGCCGTGCACTCTGCAACATCTTCGTCGATCCCATGTCGATCGAGGGCTCGACCGTGCGCTTGAGCGCCAGCATCGGCATCGCCCTTTATCCGCGCCATGCCGCCAATGCCACCGAATTGCTGCAGAAATCCGACATGGCGATGTACAGCAAGAAGCGCGACGGCAAGAATGGCGCGCAGCTCTACGACCCGCAGATCCAGGATCACACCCGCCGCCGTGCCGAAATCGAACACGACATCGAGGAAGGTCTGAAGGAAGACTGGTTCGATGCCTTTTTCCAGCCGATCGTCGAGATCGAGAGTGGCCGGACGGTCGGCTATGAAGCCTTGATGCGCCTCGTCCACCCGCAGCGCGGGGTCGTGCCACCGGCAGAAATCATCGGTGTCGCCGAGGAAACCGGCGCGATCAGCCGTCTCGGCGGCCATGTGCTTGAGAAGGCTCTTTCCAACCTTGCCCGCCTGAGTGCGGCCACCGGCAACCACGAGGCCTATCTCGCCGTCAACTTCTCGCCGTTGCAGTTCGATGCGTCACTGCCGGTAAGACTGGCAGCCCTCACCGCCCATTTCGGCATTGAACCGCGCCGGATTGTCATCGAGATCACCGAAGCGACGCTGCTGCACGACAATCCGCAGATCCGCACCATCCTCGATGAGTTCAACCGCTATGGTTATCGTCTCGCGCTCGACGACTTCGGCACGGGCTATTCTTCGTTGAGCTATCTTAACCGCTTCCCCGTCGACATCGTGAAGATCGACCAGTCCTTCATCCGATCGCTGACCGAGGACGAACCCGAACTCCGCCACAAGAGCCGCATGCTCGTCGAAGGCATCACCGCCATCTCCCACAAGATGGAATGCACTGTCGTCGCCGAAGGCATCGAGACGGATGAACAGCGCCGCATTCTGGAAGAATTCGGTGTCGACTATGGCCAGGGCTACCACTTCGCCCGTCCGCAGCCGCTGCCGAAGCTGATCGAACTCGCCCTGTCCGCCCCGACCAACCTGCCAAAGGTGTCCGCAGGCTGACATCATCAGAAAGAGGGAACCGCAATGAAAGTCTTTACCATCATGCTTTCACTTGCGGCGGCCCCGGTCGCCGCCGCAGACATCGTCCATTTCACCACGGAAGATTACCCGCCCTACAATTTCAGGGTGGGAAGCGAAATCCGCGGAGCCGGTTACGACCAGGTTCTTCTGATGATGAAGGACATCAACGTCCGCTACACCATTGAAATGATGCCCTGGGCCCGCGCAATCGCGCTTGCCGAGAGCGAACCGATGCACTGCGTCTTCACCACAGCCCACATCCCCGAGCGGGACACGCGCTTCAAATGGGTGGAGCCGATTGCGGTTGGCCGCAATTTCATGGTCTCGCACAAGAATTCCGGCATCAAGGTCGCCAATATCGAAGAGGCCAAGCGCCACATCGTCGGCACCCAGCGCAACGACTACACCCAGACCCTGCTGGAGAACGAGGGCTTTCCGAAGATCGACCTCGCCACTGACCTAAAGCTCACGCTGAAGAAGCTCGAGAGCAAGCGTATCGACCTGATGCCGATCTCCGAGCAGCATTACATCGAGCTGCAGGAGAAGGGCGTCGACCTCGAAGCCCAGTTCGTGTTCTCCGAGCAGAAGTTCGCCATCGCCTGCAACGTCAATTTCCCTGAGGATCTGCTGGCCCGGATGCAGGGCGCGCTGGACAAGCTGATTGCCGACGGCACCCAGGCCGAGATCTTCGACACCTACAATCTGCGCTATTCGAATATCGGTCAGGTCGCCGCCAAACCCTGACGGCCCCGACATCAGTCTTGACTTTCGAACCGTTTCGCTGTCGGGAAAGGCCATGAACCTCAAGACGGATCTCGGGCAATGATCATCCTGGCCGGCCTCGGCAATCCCGGTGCGCAGTATCAGAAGAACCGGCACAATATCGGCTTTATGGCGGTCGACGCGATCCAGCGTCGGCACGCCTTCTCGCCATGGGCTAAGAAATTCAAGGCCGAGATCTCCGAAGGCACGCTGGCCGGCGAGAAGGTCATGCTGATCAAGCCGCAGACCTTCATGAACCTGTCTGGCGAAAGCGTCGGCGAAGCCATGCGCTTCTACAAGCTCGGCCCCGAAGACATTGTCGCGATCTATGACGAACTCGACCTCCAGCCCGGCAAGGCCCGCATCAAGACCGGCGGCGGTCATGGCGGCCACAACGGCATCAAGTCTATCGATGCCCATTGCGGCCTGAACTACAGGCGCCTGCGCCTCGGCATCGGCCATCCCGGCGACAAATCCAAGGTGCACAACCACGTCCTCGGCGACTTCGCCAAGGTAGATGCCGAATGGCTCGATCCGCTGATCGAGGCACTGGCCGACAATGCCGAGATGCTGGTGCGCGGTGAAGACTCGCAGCTGATGAATAAGTTCGCGCTCGCAACCGGCAGCAAGGCTGAGGACGAAAAGCCAGCAAAGGTGCCGAAGGCCCCGAAACCCGCCCAGTCCCATATCCATCAGGCCCGCAACTTCAACCAGCCGAAGAAGCTTCCCGAGAGCGGCCCCATGGCCGATATGCTGAAGAAGATGTTCGGCCCCAAGGGCGACTGACCACACCCTCACGAGCACGCCCTGCCCCGCCCTTAACCGATTGCCGCGCAAACGACCGGAAGACCGCCATGAGCCACGACATCACCACCGACCTCGTCACCCTGCGCGACTATTGGCGTTATGCCATCTCCCGCTTTAACGCCGCAGAGCTGAGCTACGGCCACGGCACACACACCGCCATCGACGATGCCGCGTTCCTCATCCTCGACAGCCTCGACCTGCCGATCGACACGCTCGATCCCTTCCTCGACGCGAAGCTTCTCCCCGCAGAACGCCGCCTGCTCGCAGACCGCATCGAGACGCGTGTCGCGACCCGCAAGCCCTCTGCCTATCTGACTGGCCGATCCTACATCCAGGGTCTGCGCTTCTTCGTCGACGAACGCGTAATCGTGCCGCGCTCGCATATCGGCGAAATTCTCTTCAACGAATATGGCGGCGAATTCGGCTCAACCTTCCTGCCCGATCCATTTGCGGTCGAAAGCGTCGTCGACATCTGCACCGGCTCAGGCTGCCTCGCGATCCTCGCCACACGCTTCTTCCCACTCGCTGCAGTCGATGCCGTCGATCTCTCCGCCGATGCGCTGGAAGTGGCCGAAAAGAACCGCCAGGCCTATGGCCTCGAAGACCAGCTGACGCTGCACCAGGGCGATCTCTTCACGCCACTTACCGGCCGCAAGTTCGACCTGATCATCACCAACCCGCCCTATGTCGATCACGAGGCTATGGACGCCTTCCCGGCCGAATACCGCGCCGAGCCCGCCATGGCCCATGACGGCGGTGAAGACGGCCTCGACCTCGTCCGCACGCTGCTCACTGAGGCCCCCAAGCACCTGAACCCGGGTGGCGGCATGCTCTGCGAAATCGGCCGCGGCCGCGACATCCTCGAAGCCGAATTCCCCGATCTCGATTTCCTCTGGGTCGAGACGACGGAAGAGGAAGACGCGGTGTTCTGGATCAGCGCGGAAGCACTGGGCGTGAAGGCAAGCAAGGGCAAGTGAGGCGAGGCTATCACCACTCGAAGGTTTTGACCCGATACCAGAAGAGATCGACGAGTGCTGCGAGGCCCCAGTCGATCCAGTAGGCCGTGACCTTCGAGGCATCGGGGACGAGCAGTAGCACGATTAACCCGCTCAGCATGGCCCAGCACACCGCAAGCCGCAGATTGTGCAGGCTGTCGAGGCGGTAGTAGCCCGCCTCGTCATACTCGGTATTGAAGACCATGTCGGTCCAGCTGTAGCCGTCGCTGATCACGAGATCCATCATCGGCCGGTCCGACAGGCGGTCCGGCAAGATGTTGAAAACGGCACGCGAAACATGTCCCAGTGCACCCATCAGGGCGAGCACAGCCAGCGCCACGGCATAGTGCCAGGTGGCCGCTTCGGCGAGTGTCTGCGGGTCGGGCGTCATGGTGGAAGTCTAGTCGGCAGACGTAATAATTTGGTTTCAGGCCTCAGGTTTGGCAGGCCTGCACCGGCTTCGCCAGAAGCCCCTCAACAAGCACCCGGAACGCCTCCTGCGCTTTTGGCAAGACACTCTCGGGCTCCGCGCTCGCCGCGATCCACATTGCAGCATTGAGCGCGGCACCGCTGATCAGCCGCGCGGCCGCCTCCGGATCGACCGGCTTCAGGATGCCTTCCGACATCAGGTCCTCGACGGCCTGACGGGTCACCTGCAAGCAGGAATTCTGGCTCGGCCATTGCGAGGGATCACCGAGCACCGCCGGCCCATCGAGCAGCACGATGCGCTGCACCTCCGGATCGAGGGCCATCTCGATATAGGCTGCCCCCTCGGCTAGGAGTGCATTCCACCCCTTTCCTGCCGCCGCACCTCGCGCCTTGGCGCGCTCGGCCATCTCGCTGTCGATCTGGTTGACGACGGCGGCAAACAGCCCGCGCTTGTCGCCGAAATTGTGGTAGAGCGCGCCCCGCGTCAGCCCAGCCTCTGCGGTGAGCGCATCCATCGAGGCATCCGCAACGCCCTTGTCCGCAAAGGCCTTGCGCGCAGCAGCGATCAGCTTGCTGCGATTTTCCGCCATGCTTTCAGACCGTGTGCGCTTCACACTATTCTCCTGACTTCACATACATTGCGTATATGAATTTGACATACGATCCGCATGCGAGTAGCTCTACATACGCGACGTATATGAAATTCTCAGCCTGCAGCCAAGCGGCATTTCACCGACCCACCCTTGGGCGGAACGATGCCGCATGCCCGAAAGGATACCCATGACCAAGCCTGAACCCGTCTTCCCCGCAAACAGACACGCCCTTTACGAACAGCATGGCTATTCCGCCGCCATCCGCACCGGTGACCTTCTTTTCGTCTCCGGCCAGGTCGGCAGCCGCGAGGACGGCACAGCCGAACCGGACTTCGAGGCCCAGGTCCGCCGCGCCTTCGCCAACCTCGAAGCGACACTCGCCGCCGCCGGCTGCTCACTTGCCGACCTCGTCGACGTCACCACATTCCACACCGACCCGGAGACCCAATTCGCAACCATCATGAAGGTAAAGGCGGAAGTCTTCCCCGCCCCACCTTATCCGAATTGGACGGCAATCGGCGTCAACTGGCTCGCCGGCTTCGATTTCGAGATCAAGGTGATCGCGCGGATTCCTAGGACGCCGGCAATCTGAGGTATCGCCCCTCAGGGCCGCGTTGCCAACGCGGCCTTAAGCATCTCGCCGGCATGCATCTCGAACCACCGCAGCATGTCGGCGGTGCTGGCAGCTTCTCCGATACCTGGCTTCGCGCCACAGAGTTCGGCGCAAGCAGCAGCCATCGCCGTCAGGATCCGGGCGGTCTCCGGCACATAGGCGAGATCGTCATCGGTTTGATGACGCCGACGAATGATGGCGTAGCGCATGGTCTCCGGATAGGTCCATGCGCTCGTCAACACATCCTGCACACTGACGGCCTGGCCATTGACGACCGCTATCGCATCACGATCGGTCTCGCGATACCCCGCTGTCTCGACCTGTTCGCAGAAGTCGATGGCAGCCTGCATCATACGTCTGACAAGGACCCAATCGGTCTGCGCAGGTGCATTCGCCATCTGCCTCACTCCTCCGGTTCGGCCGTGAACAACAGCGGCATGCCCGCTTCCTTGGCGAGGTCCATGGCTTCCGTCACCTTCGTCTCGGCGATCTCCCGCGTGCAGACAACGACCACCGCCGAGCCGAACTTGTGCGCCGTCATCATCACCCGGTAACCCGTCTCCTCGCTCATCCGGAACACGACCTTCAAGACGATCGTGACGAATTCGCGCGGCGTGTAATCGTCATTGTGCAGGAGCACCTTGTAGAGCCGTGGCTTCTCCACCTTGGGCTTGGTCACCGTCTTCGGCGTCAGTACCGTATCCTTCGCCATGGGTTCCTTCCGGATCTAGAGGCCGCATCAGGCCCGCAACACTTGACCATGCCCCTCCTATACCTCATAGGCGTGGGCAACGAAAATCCATCCCGAGCAGGTATATAGAGCCATGGGCTTCAAATGCGGTATCGTCGGGCTGCCGAATGTCGGCAAGTCCACTCTTTTCAACGCGCTGACCAAGACGGCGGCAGCCCAGGCGGCGAACTATCCTTTCTGCACGATCGAGCCGAACACTGGTGAAGTGGCCGTTCCCGATCCGCGCATGAAGAAGCTGGCGGACATCGCAGGCTCCAAGGAAATCATCCCGACCCGCATCTCCTTTGTCGACATCGCCGGCCTGGTGCGCGGCGCATCGAAGGGCGAAGGCCTCGGCAACAAGTTCTTGGCCAACATCCGCGAAGTCGATGCCGTGGTCCACGTGCTGCGCTGCTTCGAAGACGACGACATCACCCATGTCGAAGGCAAGATCGACCCGGTCGGTGACGCCGACACCATCGAGACCGAGCTGATGCTCGCCGACCTCGAAAGCCTGGAACGCCGCGTCGAGCAGACCCGCAAGCGCGCCGCCTCCAAGGACAAGGAATCGACCGCCCAGCTGCCGATCATGGAGCAGGTCGTCAAGCTCCTCAACGAAGGCAAGCCCGCCCGTCTCCTCCTGAAGACGCTTGCAACCGACGAGATCGAGATCCTCAAGACCCTCAACCTCCTCACCTCGCATCCGGTCCTCTATGTCTGCAACGTCGCCGAAGGTGACGCCGCAACCGGCAACAAGCACACCGAAGCCGTTGCCAAGATGGCCGCTGAACAGGGCGCCGAATGCGTCGTGATCTCGGCTGCCATCGAAGCCGAAGTGGCCCAGCTGCCGGAAGAGGAATCGGTCGAATTCCTCTCGGCCCTCGGCCTTGACGAAGCCGGCCTCGACCGCCTGATCCGCGCCGGTTATCATCTGCTCGACCTGATCACTTACTTCACGGTCGGCCCAAAGGAGACCCGCGCCTGGACCATCGTCCGCGGCACCAAGGCGCCAGCGGCTGCCGGCGTCATCCACACCGATTTCGAACGCGGCTTCATCCGCGCCTTCACCATCGCCTATGACGACTACATCGCCTTCAAGGGCGAAGTCGGCGCCAAGGAAGCCGGCAAGGGCCGCGACGAAGGCAAGGAATATGTCGTCCAGGACGGCGACGTCATCCACTTCCGCTTCAACACGTAAGCGGAACAATCAGAACGACGAAAGGCCGCGATCACTCGCGGCCTTTTTTGTTGGATCAGGGAGATTGGGGAACTCAGGCGCGTTTCACCGGGCAGGTCGAAAGGCCCATGATCGAATAAAGCGGGCAGCTCGACATCAGACCGGTCGCAAGCGGCACGATCCCGATCAGGGTGAAATAACGCCACGACGCATCCGGATAGAGGAAGAAGAGCGACAGCAGCACGAGGCCTGCGACGATCCTGAGGATGCGGTCGAGACCGCCGACATTCTTGGCAAACATGGTAATTTCCCTCCGTTGTTTTGACGATGGGATGAGACTAGCGCGGCCTTGCCACCGCGTCGGTGACTTAGTCACGGGCTTTGCAAAGTCTTAACCGTCAGCAGCCCGCGCCATGCGGGCAAGCTCGGCGCGATTGATGATACGGATCTGCCCGCGTTCATTTGCAACCACGCCCTTGGAGACCAGCGCCTCCAGCCGCCGCGACACCACCTCTCGTGCCGTACCGATGATGACGGCGAGCTCCTGATGTGTGAGAGCGACATGCCCCTCCTCGTCGGCCCGTTCGATCAGCGCATGAGCCAGTCGCTGCTCCACCTTCACGAAGGCCACCTGTTCCAGCACGAACATCAGATCGCCCAGCCGGTCGGCAAAGGCCCGGAAGACGAAATGGCGAAACGCCACCGAATCCGCCATCAGGGTCTCGAAAATGGCAGGCGGCACCATGACCGCCACAAGGTCGCTCTCGGCCACCGCCTCGCCCGAATAAACCGCGCCGCCCAGCACACCGAGCGTGGTTTGCACACAGGTCTCCCCCGGCGTCACGGAATAGAGCAGCAACTCCCGCCCGTTGCGGCCCGTGAGATAAACACCGATACGGCCGGACAAGAGAATGACAAAGCTCTGCGCGGCATCCCCCGGCCGGAACAGCGTCGTGCGCGCAGGCACATGCATCGGCTTCAGCGTCTCCAGCGCCCGCCGGGCATCCGGATCGATCTCCGCCAGAAAGCTCGCCTGTTCCGCCCAGCCCGCCATGGACCACCTCCCGATTCCCGCTTATGAACCATAGATAGCACCGAACAGGGAAGGGAGAAGACGACGCATGCAGGATGACAGGCTTCACTACGAGGACTTCACGGAGGGTCGAAGCTTTGCGCTCGGGCCGCGTCTCGTGACAGCCGAAGAGATCATCGAATTCGCCCGCGAATTCGATCCGCAGCCCATGCATCTCTCGGAAGAAGCCGGCAAGGCAAGCATCCTCGGAGGCCTCTCCGCCTCCGGCTGGCACACGTCCAGCCTGTTCATGCGCCTGATGATCGACGCTTACGTTCTCAAAGCCGCGTCCGAAGGCGCTCCCGGCATTGAATTCATGCAGTGGCGCAAACCCGTGCTGGCTGGCGACACGCTGTCCGGCCAATCCATCGTCGAAGAGGTCCGCCTCATGCGCTCCCGCCCCCATCTCGGCATCGTCACCTTCGGCCATGAACTGCAAAACCAGCGCGGCGAAACGGTCATGAAGGCCCGCAACGCAGTGATGATCCGCCGCCGCGAGTCCTCGGAGGTGCCGGCATGAAGATGCTCGACCTCTATCCGGCCGGCACCCGCCTTGAGCTCGGCTCGGTCACCTTCACCGCCGAAGACATCATCCGCTTCGCCGAGAAATTCGATCCGCAGCCCTTCCATGTCGATGCTGAGGCCGCAAAGGCTTACGTCTTCGGTGCGCTCTGTGCGTCCGGCTGGCATACCTGCGCCAACTGGATGAAGAGCTTCATCGGCTTCATCGGCCGCGAGATGAAGCGCCTGAATGCCGAGGGCATCGCGCCGCCGATGATCGGCCCCTCACCCGGCTTTGCCGAGCTGCAATGGCTGAAACCCGTCTATGTCGGCGATACCGTCACCTACTTCATGACCCCGCTCGAAAGCCGCACCGTTCAGGGCCGGAACCGCTACATCCTGAATTCGGCCCTCTCGGAAGGGGTCAATCAGCACGGTGAAACAGTCTTGCGCTTCAAGAGCAATCTGATCGAATTCTTCCCCGACGAGGAGCAAGCCCAATGACCGTTCACGATTTCACCATGACCGCCATCGACGGCATCGAGCGCAGCCTGAAGGACTATGCCGGCAAGGTACTATTGATCGTCAACACCGCGAGCGCCTGCGGCCTCACACTCCAATACGAGGGCCTGGAAGCGCTTCACAAGGCCAATCCCGATCTCGCGGTGCTCGGCTTCCCCTGCAACCAGTTCGGCGCCCAGGAGCCCGGCACGGAAAGGGAAATCGCGCTCTTCTGCGAAACCCAGTTCGCCGTTACCTTCCCGCTTTTCGCCAAGATCGAGGTGAACGGCGCAGGCACCCACCCGCTCTACGCCTTTCTGAAGACAGAAACCCCGGGCGCAGAACAGGGCAGCGAGATCGGCTGGAACTTCGCCAAGTTCCTCGTCGGCCGCGATGGCCAGCCGATTGCCCGCTATTCGCCGCGCACGGCCCCATCGGAGCTTGCCGGCGACATCGCCAAAGCGCTCGCCCACTGATCCGCCATGGCCGGCTTCCGCTTCCATCCGACATCTATCATCGGCCTGGAAGCGGTCTCGGCAACAAGCGCCCATGTCTTTCCCAAACACAGCCACGACACCTATGGCATCGGCTTCCTTTCCGCCGGTGGTCAGATCTCGTCCTCGGGGCGCGGTCAGGTGGAAGCCGAAGCCGGCCAGCTGATCACGGTCAATCCGGGCGAAGTGCATGACGGCGCCCCGATCGGCCGGACGCCGCGCAGCTGGCACATGCTTTACCTGACGCCGGCCCTCGTCACGGACAGCATATCCGATCTGGTCTCCTCGACCTCGGACCTGGAATTCGAATGTCCAGTCTTCGCTGAAACCGATATACGCAATCACCTTGCGGCCCTGCATCACCGGTTTGACCATGGACCGCAAGACCTTCCAGCGGACGCCCTAAAGGAAGTGCTCGTCCTCATCCTTGGAAAGGCGCTGCTTCGCCGCCGCGAGGCACCACCTCCCCTGCCCGCCAGTCTCGCCCGTATTCGCCAACGCCTGGACGAGGATCCGACAACCCTTGCCGATCTCTCGGGCCTTGCCCGCGAAGCCTGCCTCAGCCGCTTTCAGCTGATCCGCGCCTTTCTGCGCCACACCGGCCTCACGCCCCATGCCTACCGCATGCAGAGCCGCGCCAACCTGGGCCGCCGCCTGCTGATGCAAGGTCTCGCCCCCGCAGAGGTCGCTGCGGCCTGCGGTTACGTCGATCAGAGCCATATGCACCGCGAATTCCGTCGCCGCTTCGGCCTTACCCCCGGCGCCTATCGCAGCGCCTGGCTCGGCTGCAATCCTGTACAAGACGGGAGCACCTGACACCGGCATGCTTGCTCCAGCAACGCAGGAGATAAGCATGACCCTCGATTTCCTTTTGACGACCCTTATCATTGTCGCAACGCCCGGCACGGGCGCGCTCTTTACGCTGGCAGCAGCCCTCGGTGGTGGACGCCGCAACGCCCTGATCGCCGCATTCGGCTGCACGCTAGGCATCGTCCCGCATATGCTGGCGGCAGCGCTGGGGCTCGCCGCCCTCGTCGCCGCCGAGCCGCGTCTCTTCGAGGCGATCCGCTATGCCGGCATCGCCTATCTGATCTGGATGGCGATCGGTCTCTGGAAAAGCGGCCTCGTCCAGGAGCAGACGGCCGAACCCAGCAGGCAGGCCTGGCGGATCATCCAAAAAGCGGTCCTGATCAACCTGCTCAATCCGAAGCTTCCGCTTTTCTTCCTGGCCTTCCTGCCGCAATTCGTCGATCAGGCCGATCCTGCACCCCTGGCCACCATGACCGGTCTCAGCCTCGTCTTCATGGCCGTGACCTTCGTGGTCTTCGCACTCTACGGCCTTGCCGCAGCCGCGATGCGGAATGGCATCGTGGAGCGTCCGCACAGGATGCGGATCATCAACCGGTTGCTCTCATGCGGCTTCTTGGCAATGGCGGGGAGATTGGCGCTGGCTGAGCGCTAAGGGACCAGTGAGGGGTCGACCGGGCGGCAGCGCCCGGTCGTTGTAAAAAGGCTCAGTGCCCCTCGAATTCTACGAGCGTTCGAACCTCGACACCGAGCGCCTCAAGCTTCTTGCGGCCACCAAGCTCCGGCAGGTCGATGACGAAGCAGGCAGACACGACGTCAGCGCCGATCTGGCGCAGCAGCTGTACGGCGCCCACGGCCGTGCCGCCGGTGGCGATGAGATCGTCGACAAGGATCACCTTCTCGCCCGGCTTCACCGCATCCATATGGATTTCCATCTCGTCGACGCCGTATTCGAGGCTGTAGGCGATCCGTACGGTCTCGTGCGGCAGCTTCCCCTTCTTGCGGATCGGCACGAAGCCGGCCGAGAGCTGGTGCGCGACCGCACCCCCGAGAATGAAGCCACGCGCCTCCATGCCGGCAATCTTGTCGACCTTCAGCCCCACATAGGGCTGCACCAGCTCATCGACGGCGCGACGAAACGCCCGCGCGTCGCCGAGCAGCGTGGTGATGTCGCGAAAGATGATCCCGGGCTTGGGATAGTCGGGAATGGAGCGGATGGCTGCGGCGAGTTCGTGGGCGATCTTGGTCATGGGGCATCCGGAGTGTGACAGGAGGATTTCGCGGGACCTTACCAAGATTGGCATGGCCCCCCAACAAAAAAGGCGGCCCGAAGACCGCCTTTTGCGTGAAACGTCATCCCGAAGGATCAGTGTTCCTTGGTCGAGTACACCGACTTCTTCGTCAGGTATATCAGCGCGGTGAAGATCGCGAGGAACACCATGACCATGAAGCCCATGCGCTTGCGGTCTTCGAGATGCGGCTCGGCGGCCCACATCAGGAAGGCGGAGACGTCGAGCGAATACTGCTCCATCGTTTCCGGCGCACCGTCATCATAGGTCACCTGGCCGTCGGAGATCGGCTGTGCCATCGCAAGCGACTGACCGGCGATGAAGTAAGGGTTGAAGTAGGTACCATCGGCAACTTCGACACCCTCCGGCGGATCCTGGTAGCCGGTCAACAGCGCGTGGATGTAATCCGGGCCACCCTGCTGATACTGGGTGAAGATGTCGAATACGAAGGTCGGGAAGCCGCGGGTCACGCCGCGGGCCTTGGCGATCAGCGAGAAGTCCGGCGGAGCCGCACCACCCATGGCCGCCGCTGCCGCTTCCTTGTTCGGGAAGGGTGACGGGAAGTGGTCGGAAGCAACGGCCGGGCGCATGAACATTTCGCCGTCGGCGTTCGGCCCGTCTTCGACTTCGTAGTTTGCCGCAAACGCCTTTACCTGGGCTTCCGAGTATCCGAGATCTTCCAGCGTGCGGAAGGCAACCAGATTCATCGAGTGACAGGCAGCGCAGACCTCGGTGTAGACCTTCAGGCCGCGCTGAAGCTGGCCCTTGTCATACTTGCCGAAGGGGCCGGCAAAGGACCAGTCCATCTGCTCGGGCTTCAGGATCGGATAGTGACCGGTCTGCGCAGCATGATGCGTCATTTCGGCCAGATCGCCGCCTTCTGCCGCGATGGCCTGGCCGGAAAAACCGGCCATGGCTGCGATCAGAGCGATGCTCGTGACAAGCTTTTTCATTGTTATCGTCCTCTCACGTGCTCAGGCTTGTGCGGCCGCGGACTTGCCGCTTTTTTCGAGAACCGCTTCGGTGATCGAGTTCGGGATGCGCCTTGGCGTCTCGAACAGTCCGAGCAGCGGCATGATCACGAGGAAGAAGCCGAAGTAGTAGGCGGTACCGGCCTGCGACAGGATAACGTAGATGCCTTCCGCCGGCATGGCACCGAGCCAGCCGAGCAGCAGCGAGTTCGCCACGAAAATCCAGTAGAACAGCTTGTACCAAGGGCGGTAGACGGCCGAACGAACCTTCGACGTGTCGAGCCACGGCAGGAAGAACAGCACGATGATCGCGCCAAACATCACGAGGACGCCGCCGAGCTTCGAGTCGATGAAGAGGATGTCGAACGTGATCGCGCGCAGCATCGCGTAGAACGGCAGGAAGTACCATTCCGGAACGATGTGGGCCGGGGTCTTCAGCGAGTCAGCCGGGATGTAGTTGTCCGGATGGCCGAGATAGTTCGGCATGTAGAAGACGAAATAGGCAAACACGAGCAGGAAGACCGAGAGGCCGAGCGCATCCTTCAGCGTCGCATAGGGCGTGAAGGGAACGGTATCGGTCTTCGACTTGACTTCAACGCCGGTCGGATTGGTCTGACCGGTGACGTGCAGCGCCCAGACGTGCAGGATGACCACGCCGGCGATCATGAACGGCAGCAGGTAGTGCAGCGCGAAGAAGCGGTTCAGCGTCGGATTGTCGACAGCAAAGCCGCCGAGCAGGAACTGCTGGATGGTTTCACCGACAAACGGGAAGGCGGTGAAGAAGCCGGTGATGACGGTCGCACCCCAGAAAGACATCTGGCCCCAGGGAAGAACGTAACCCATGAAGGCGGTTGCCATCATCAGGAGGAAGATCACCACGCCGAGGATCCATAGGATTTCGCGCGGCGCCTTGTAGGAGCCGTAGTAGAGACCACGGGCAATGTGCAGGTAGACGGCGATGAAGAAGAACGATGCGCCGTTGGCATGCATGTAGCGCAACAGCCAGCCGTTGTTGACGTCGCGCATGATCTTCTCGACCGAGTTGAAGGCGACGGTCGTCTCAGCAGCATAGTGCATGGCAAGCACGACACCGGTCAGGATCTGCACGAGCAGCATGACGGTGAGCATGCCACCGAAGGTGTAGGCATAGTTCAGATTGCGCGGAACCGGGTAGGAAACGAAGCTGTCATACATCAGACGCGGCAGCGGCAGGCGCGCATCGATCCACTTCTCGACGCCGGTGGACGGCTGGTAACTCGAATGGCCACTCATTGTGTCTTATCCCCTCAGCCGATCGTGATGACAGTGTCGGATGTGAATGCGAAGGTCGGCACCGGAAGGTTCGTCGGCGCAGGACCCTTGCGAATACGGCCCGCCGTATCGTAGTGCGAGCCGTGGCAGGGACAGAACCAGCCACCGAAATCACCGGCCTGGCCAAGCGGCACGCAGCCCAGATGGGTGCAGGAGCCGATCATGACGATCCAGTTTTCCTTGCCTTCGCCGGCCGATCGCGCGAGGTCGGTCGCTTCGGCTGTCGCATCGACGTTGTCGTTGCGGGCAACCGGATCCTTGAGGTCAGCAAGCGCAACGGCGTTGGCTTCCGCGACTTCCTGTTCCGTACGGTTGCGGATGAAGACCGGCTTGCCGCGCCACTTGACGGTCAGCGACATGCCCGGCTCAAGCGCAGACACGTCCACTTCGATCGAAGCGAGCGCGAGCGTCGATGCATCCGGACGCATCTGGTCGATGAAAGGCCAGGCGAACGAAGCCGCACCAACCGCGCCGGCAATACCGGTCACCATGTAGAGAAAGTCGCGGCGCGTAGGCTCGCCCGCATGTTCTGTCGTTGTCTCGTGTTCGCTCACGGTCACTTTTTCCTCTCGCAATCCTGCGACACACCGCATTTGCCCCCGCAGCGGGAATCACAATCCGGCCACTGTGCAGCCACAGATTCCCCGCCAGATTGGCGCGTTCTAAGCCCGATATTCTATTCTGTCCAGTCTTCGTCGGACAAGGAGCCACGTTGTCGCGGATTTCCGGGATACCATCCCCAAAAGCTTGATTTAACGCAAGTGTGAGCGACAGTTTATCAAGCAATGCAGCGCGTTGGACCTCCAGGAAAACACGGCCGCAGGCATCAAGCCGTTACCAGCTGGTCCCGCGTATCGAGGAAGCCGCCCGATTGCCGCGCCCAGAGCTCGGAATAGAGCCCGCCTTGCGCCACCAGTTCCTGGTGGGTGCCCTGCTCGATGATCCGCCCCTTGTCCATCACAACAAGTCGGTCGAGGGCGGCAATGGTCGACAAACGGTGGGCGATCGCCAGCACTGTCTTGCCCTGCATCAGCCGGTCGAGATTGGACTGGATCGCCGCCTCCACTTCCGAGTCCAGTGCCGATGTCGCCTCATCGAGCACGAGGATCGGCGCGTCCTTGAGCATCACGCGGGCGATCGCGATGCGCTGCCGCTGGCCGCCGGAGAGCTTGACACCCCGCTCGCCGACATGGGCGTCGAAACCCTTCCGCCCGCGCTGATCTTCCAGCCGCTGGATGAAGTCGAGTGCTTCGGCGCGCTCGGCAGCCTTCAACAGCATCTCGTCACTCGCATCCTCGCGACCGAAGAGAATGTTGTCGCGGATCGAGCGGTGCAGAAGCGCCGTATCCTGGGTTACCATGCCGATCTGCGAGCGCAGGCTTTCCTGCGTGACGGTCGAGATATCCTGTCCGTCGATCAGGATACGGCCACCTTCCAGGTCGTAGAAACGCAGGAGCAGATTGACCAGCGTCGACTTGCCCGCGCCTGAGCGTCCGACGATGCCGACCTTCTCGCCGGGCTCAATGGTCAGCGTCAGATTGTCGATCGCACCGGTCTTGCGGCCATAATGAAACGTCACGTCTTCGAAGCGGATCTCCGGCGACTTCACCTGAAGCTTCGCCGCATCCGGCTTGTCGGTGAGCCCGATGGGCTTCGCCACCAGTTCGGCCGAATTCTGGATCGTGCCGATATTGCGCATGATGCCGTTGAGCTGCGTCATCATCCGGCCGAGCAGCATGTTGAGGCGCAGCACCAGGCCGAGCGTGAACGCCACACCACCTGCGGTCACCGCCCCGGCAAACCAGAGATCGACGGACAGAAGCGCCACCATCAGAATCATGAAGCCGGAAAGAATCGAAAGCGAAGCCCGCACACCGGTGAGCAGCCGCGCGAAGGGGCGCAGCGTGTCCTGGAACCGGTCGAAACCAGCGCGGATATAATGGTCGTTCTGCCGCTCGCGGGCAAAAAGCTTCAGGGTCTGGATGTTCGAATAGCTGTCGACCAGACGGCCGTTCAGCATCGACGATGCCTCCGCCGTCTCTCTTGCGTGGTGGCGGATCTTCGGCACGAAATACCGGGCCAGCACCAGGAAGATCGCCACCCAGGCGCCGATGATCGCCGCCAGCCGCCAGTCGAGTTGTGCAACCAGCGCCATGGTCGAAATGGTATAGATCACCATGAACCAGACGACCTGCAGCAGCGACGTCAGCAGATCCCCGGTCGATTGCCCCGCCGACCAGACCTTGGTGACGATGCGTCCGGCAAAATCGTTCTGGAAGAAGGAGAGCGACTGACGCGCCACATGCGCATGCGCCTGCCAGCGCACCAGGTTGAAGAAGTTGAGGACGATCACCTGTTCCTCGACGAGGGCACCGATCGTCACGACGATAAAGCGACCGATGAGGACGATCAGCGCCATCGCTAACAACTCGCCGCCATGGGCTGCAATCAGCCCGTCCCAGCCGGCCTCTTTCGGCACGGTGTCGAGCAGATCGACAAGCCGTCCGACGAACCAGAACAGGCCGGCTTCGAGCATGGCCACGGCACCGCCGAAGATCGCCATCAGGAAGAAGGCCATCTTCGCCTGGCTGACATAGAACCAGACGAAGGCCCAAATCTTTTCCGGTGGACGCAGATTGTCCGATCGGGCGAAGGGATCGAGCCAGTTTTCGAAGAGGCGGGCGACAGCTTGAAACATGAAAAGCGATATAGGCCGATTGCCCGGGAGGGCAAAGCCTCAAACAGCATCTCGACCATTACAATTTGGTCAGACCCGATCGCGCCGGCGCCTGCCCGCTCATGCTGCGGGAAAGGCGCTCGCCGTCAGCGCGTGTAGCGGGTGAGATAGATGCCGAGAAGGATCAACGCCACGCCGGCAGGCTGGCCGATGTGGAACTCGGCGGTACCGCGTGCGAGATCGATGATCAAGCCGGTGATCATCTGCCCGCCGATGATCAGAAGCCCGGATCGGGCCGCTCCGATGCGCGGAAAGACATAGGAGCTGATGACCACGAAACAGGCTCCGATCACGCCGCCTGTCAGATAGAAGACCGGGACATCAGCGATCAGCGGCAGGCCGATGCGGTGGAAAAGCAGCACATAGACCGTCAACAGCAGGAAGCCGATCCAGTGGTTCCAGGCCGAGGCCGTAAACGCGCCGCGGTCCATGGTCAGCCGCCCGTTAATCGACCGGCTCATGCCGACGGCAGCACCGCCGGCGAGTGCAATGAGAACAGCGCCCAGCATTCACGCCGCCTTCGAGAAGATAAGCAGCGCGCTGCCGCCGATAACGCATGCTGTGGCCAGGAAATCGAACCGGTTGAGCCTGCGCTTCGGCGTGCCGAACAGCCCGAACTGATCAGAAAGGAGCCCGAACAGGATCTGCCCGACAAGCAAAAGCGACAGGCCGCCGGCCAGCGCCAGTTCCGAATTGACCGCGATCGAACTCAAGGCCACCGCAAAGGCGCCGGGCGCACCGCCGAGATAGGACCAGAGGGGCGCCTTGCCATTGGCCGGAATGCGGCCCGCCCGACGCGCGACGGCACCATTGGCCACCAGCAGGAGAAAGGCGACCACACCGCCGACGCCGTGCACCACCCACGATGCGGTGAATGGTGTGGTCAAAGCCGCAAGACCGCTGTTGATGGTCACCATGACGGCGAGCAGGGCCCCGGCAAGGACCGCCCAGATCCAGTCGATATGTTTCAGCATGTTGCTCCTGAGTGGAACGCGAGGGCGCGCGTGAAGGTATCGGCCCGTCTGTTTGAAGTCACCGCATAGCGGCCTCGCCATCCCGCCGACAAGCCAATTCGGCAAATGAACCGATCAGCCAAATGAATGCCTTGGGGCGACCGCCTGCGACAAACGCAAAACGGGGCATCGCTGCCCCGTTTCTTGGTCTCCGGATCCGATATTCAGGGATCTCAGAACTCCGACCACTCCGCTGCAACAGCGGCATTGCCCTTGAAGGCACTGGCAAGCTTGCGACCGAGGGCGCGCGCCGGTGAGGCCTGCGGCTGGCTTGCGCCTGGCGCCGGAGCAATCCGCGGGGCGGCCATGCGCTGAGCCTCCTGACCAAGGCGGAACTGACCGAGCAACTGCATCAGCGACGTCGCCTGCTGCGCCAGGCCATGGCAGGCGGAGGTCGACTGCTCAACCATGGACGCATTCTTCTGCGTACCCTGATCCATCTGGTTTACGGCCGAGTTGATCTCGGCCAGACCAGTCGACTGCTCGCGCGCAGACGTGACGATCGCGGCGACGTTCTGGTTGATCTCCTGCACCTGCCGGACGATGGCTTCGAGCGCCTGACCGGTCTCACCGACCAGCGTGACCCCGCTCCGGACCTGCTCGCCGGACGCCGTGATCAGTCCCTTGATCTCCTTCGCCGCATGGGCCGAACGCTGGGCGAGTTCACGCACTTCCTGGGCAACGACGGCAAAGCCCTTGCCGGCGTCTCCGGCACGCGCGGCTTCGACACCCGCGTTCAGCGCCAGAAGATTGGTCTGGAACGCAATCTCGTCGATCACACCGATGATGTTGGAGATTTCGCTCGACGATTTTTCGATCGCATGCATCGCATCCACCGCGCGACGCACGACTTCGCCCGAACGCTCGGCGCCGACCCGTGTCCGCGATACGAGCGCCCCAGCCTCCTCGGCCCGCACGGCACTGTCCTTGACCGCAGTCGTCACCTGCTCCAGCGCTGCTGCCGTTTCCTCAACGGAGGCCGCCTGCTGCTCGGTGCGCTTGGACAGGTCGTCGGCTGCTGCGAGCATTTCGCTCGCACCGGCGTCGATTGCCTGGGCATTCTCGCCGACGGCGCGCATGGCATCGCGAAGCCGTTCAACGGAGTGGTTGAAGTTCACACGCAGCGGATCGAGGTGATCGGCAAAGCGTTCGCCGATTTCGACCGCGAGGTCACCATCGGAAAGCTTTTGCAGTCCACCGGCCAGACGATCGACGGCAAACTGCACCTCGGCCGCTTCGCGCGCCTTCTGTGCTTCGCGCGTCTGGCGCTCCGTTTCGCTCATCGAACGGTTCTCCTCGGCCTGGCGCTCCAGGGCCGCACGCTCGATCGCATTGTCGCGGAAGACGGAAACGGCTGCCGCCATCTCACCGATCTCGTCCCGACGGTTCGCGAAAGGAACCTCCGTTTCGGTGTCGCCGCCGGCAAGCGTCCGCATCGAACCGGTAATCGCGGAGATGGGGCGCGCAACCCGCAGGATCGACACGACCGCTGCACCGAGCGCCATCAGCGCGGCCAGCACGAAGGCCGCCAGCGACAGGCGCATGGCAAGCGTCGCAGACGCATCGGCATCCTGACGAACCTGCACGCCGGCAGCCCGGTTGATGTCCTTGATTTCCTCCAGGCTCTGTTCCGCGGCGCTGCCGAGCGGCACCATCTGGGCCAGCGTGTCCTTCGCCTGATAGAGCTTCGAGGCCATGGCCTGTTCGACGAAGCTCTGGCCCAGGCCATTGAACTCGACGACGGTCGCCTTGAAACTGTCAAAACGCTGCCGGGCATCGGGGAGAACGATCGCGGCGTCAAACTCGGCGATCGCGGCATCCAGCCGCGTGCGCGCGGCTGCGAGATCCTCGACCAGCGTCTTCTTGTCGGCCGAGGTGGCAGCCGTCAGGATCATCAGGTTGAGACGGCGAACGTCGCCGAGGACGGAATCGATCTCGGCAATCATCATGGACCGATCGAGGCGCCCGCCCAGCGCTTCCATCTGACCACTCATGTCGGTCACGGAGCGGATGGCAATTGCACCCTGCCCGAGCGACACGATCACCATCAGACCGAAGAGAAGCGGCAGCAGAAGTTTGATCTTGAGATTTTTCACGACTGAAATCCTGGATTGAAACGGAATGAGACGACCGGGAAAAAATGCCGGCAGACTTCCATGCCAATCCGAATTCTAACAAAGCCTTACGCGCCGAAGGGCAGTTCTCGCCTCATCCACAATCCAGTGCGCAAGCACCGACAAAAAAAGAGGGGCATGTCTGCCCCTCTTCTTCGCATCCTCTGGAATGCAGTGCTTAGAACTCGGACCACTCTGCCGCCACCGCCGTGTTGCCCTTGAAGGCATTGGCGATCTTGCGGCCCAGTGCCCGTGCGGGCGAAGGCTGCGGCTGGGCGGCCGGCGTTGCCGGGGCGACCCGCGGCGATGCCTGATAGCCGCTCTCGCCCGTCTTGAACTGCGCCATCAGCTGTATCAACTGACCGGCCTGCTGAGCCAGACCATGGCTTGCAGCCGTGGACTGCTCCACCATAGCCGCGTTCTTCTGCGTGCCCTGGTCCATCTGATTGACGGCCATGTTGATTTCCTGGAGGCCGGTCGACTGCTCGCGGGTGGAGGTGACAATCGCCAGAACATTCTGGTTGATCTCCTGCACCTCGCGCACGATGGTCTCCAGCGCCCTGCCGGTTTCATCCACGAGGCTGACACCATTGCGGACCTGTTCGCCAGACGTGGTGATCAGGGCCTTGATCTCCTTCGCCGCATTGGCCGAACGCTGCGCAAGCTCACGCACTTCCTGGGCAACGACCGCAAAGCCCTTGCCGGCTTCACCGGCGCGAGCCGCTTCGACGCCGGCATTCAGCGCCAGAAGGTTGGTCTGGAACGCGATGTCGTCGATCACGCCGATGATGTTCGAGATTTCCGAAGAGGATTTCTCGATCGCCTGCATCGCAGCAACCGCACGGCGCACGACCTCGCCCGAATGCTCGGCCCCTTCCCGCGTGCGGCTGACCAGCTGGCCGGCCTCGTCGGCACGCACAGCGCTGTCCTTGACGGCGGTCGTCACCTGCTCGAGTGCTGCCGCCGTCTCTTCGACGGAGGCTGCCTGCTGCTCGGTCCGCTTCGACAGATCATCGGCGGCAGCCAGCATCTCGTTGGCGCCGGCATCGATCGTCCGGGCATTTTCGCTGACGGCGCGCATGGCGTCCTTCAGGCGGGAGACGGACTGGTTGAAATTCAAACGCAGCGGATCGAGATGATCGGCAAAGCGCTCGTTGATCTGCGCGACGAGATCACCATCCGACAGACGCTTCAGACCGGAGGCAAGCTGGTCGACGGCAAACTGCACTTCGGCCGCTTCGCGAGCCTTCTGGGCTTCGCGGGCCTGTCGTTCGGTTTCGCTGAGCGAACGGTTTTCTTCCGCCTGACGCTCGAGCGCGGCACGCTCGATGGCATTGTCGCGGAACACGCTGACAGCAGCCGCCATCTCGCCGATTTCATCCTGACGACCGGCAAACGGGATCTCGGACTGTGTGTCGCCGGAAGCAAGCGCGCGCATCGAACCGGTAATGGCCGAGATCGGACGAACGATCCGCGCAAAGCTGAAGAAGGCGGCACCGGCGGCAATCAGCGCACTGATCAGAACGGCGGCGATCGTCGTGTTGATGGCGGCAGTGGAGACATCGTCTGCTTCGGCAATCGCCGCATCGCTGAGTTCGATATTCGCCTTGATCGTCTCGTCCATGAGCTGAACAAGCGAGCGCGCATTCGTTGCCATGGCACCGTTGAACACGGCCTTGGCCGCAGCCTCACTGCCCGTGCGCTTCAATTCGACCATCTGCAAGGCAAGGCGATCATATTCTGCGAGCGCTGCCTTCATGCTGTCGAAACGTGCCCGGGTTGCAGGCATGGTGATCATCGGCTCATAGGCGGCGAATGCCGCATCGCGTTCCGCAACCGCTGTCTGAGTGGCAGACACGACCGAATCCAGCTCTGCCGGTTCCGCATTCAACAGCATGGCGTAGTCTCGGCGTACCTCGGCGAAGGAGGCGTTCATGCGCGCGACGGCCAGCGTGCGCGGCAGGCGCTCACGGCCGATGACATCGACCTGCTCCTTGACGTTTCCGATGAAATTGATGGCCAGAATGCCCTGGCCAATGCCGAAGGTCAGCACCACGGCAAACAGTAACGGCAACGCGACTTTGATCTTGAGATTGGACATGAATGTCTCCGGGGGGAGGAAAAACACATTCCCAACCGGGCGTGGGAGGTCGCCAGGTGTAAGGACAAGACATCGTCCGGATAGGTCGGGATGAAATCGTTCTAGAATGCAACAAATGAATATTTTACTTAGATTGCAGACAACCTTTGATAGCGCTAAAAATGGGGAGCTTCCGAATAGCTGCAGCCAAAAAAAAGGTCGGCGGCAGATTGCTCCGCCGCCGCCAGTGTTCCAGCAATCGTCTTGACCGCGCCTGCGGCGTGTTACTCGGCTGCCGTTTCCTGGACCTCGTTCGCCCCATCGGCCTGATCGGCGAGGAAACCACCGGACTGGCGGTTCCACAGATCGGCATAGATGCCGCCATTCGCCACCAGTTGCTGATGCGTTCCCTCTTCGACGATCCGGCCCTTGTCGAGCACGATCAGCCGGTCCATCTGCGTCAGCGTCGACAGCCGGTGCGCAATCGCGATCACCGTCTTGTCCTCGATCAGTTTGAACAGGCTTTCCTGGATCGCCGCCTCCACTTCTGAATCGAGCGCCGAGGTCGCCTCGTCGAGTACGAGGATCGGCGCATCCTTGAGGAAGACACGGGCGATCGCGATGCGCTGCCGCTGGCCGCCCGAGAGTTTCACGCCGCGCTCACCGACATGCGCGTCGAGCCCCGTCCGCTCCTGCATGTCGGATAGCCCCTGGATGAACTCCCAGGCATTGGCCCGTTTCGCCGCTTCGATGACTTCGGCATCGGTGGCGTCGGGACGACCATAGGCGATGTTGTCGCGGATCGAGCGGTGCAGAAGCGACGTATCCTGGGTCACAACGCCGACGAGTGCCCGCAGACTGTCCTGGCTGACATCAGAGATATCCTGGCCATCGACAAGGATCCTGCCCTTCTCCAGGTCGTAGAAACGCAGAAGCAGGTTCATCAGCGTCGTCTTGCCAGCACCGGAGCGCCCGACGAGGCCAACCTTCTCGCCCGCCTTGATGGTCAGCGAGAAGTCCTCGATCACGCCCTTCTGCTTGCCATAGTGGAAGCGCACGCCGTCATAGACGATCTCGCCCTTCGGTGCGGCGAGCGCCTTGGCAGCCGGCTTGTCGACGATGTCGTGGGCCTTGGTCATCATGCCCATGCCGTCATAGACGGTGCCGATGTTTTCGAAGAGGGCGGCAACCTCCCACATGATCCACTGCGACATACCGTTGATGCGCATGGAAAGCCCGATGGCAACCGCAATCGCACCGACGGTCACCGTGCCGTTCAGCCAGAACCAGATGCCGAGTGCCGCCACGAAGAACTGGACGATGGCATTGTTGATATCGACGCAGATATTGAGCAGCGAAATCTGCCGCATCTGCCGGTGCACCGTGCTGAGAAAGGCATCCATGCCCTCCTTGGCGTAGGTCTCTTCCCGGCCGGCATGCGAGAACAGCTTCACCGTCGCGATATTGGTATAGCTGTCGACGATACGGCCCGTCATCATCGAGCGGGCATCGGCCTGTTCGCTGGAGAGCTTGCGCAGCTTCGGAATGAAGTTGCGCAGGATCAGCGCGTAGATCGCCAGCCAGAGGACGAGCGGCACGCCGAGGCGCCAGTCGACGGACGCAACCAGCGCCAGCATCGAGACGAAGAAGGTCGTCGCATAGATGAAGACGTCGATGATCTTCATCACGCTTTCGCGGACAGACAGCGCCGTCTGCATCACCTTGGTCGAGACGCGACCGGCGAACTCGTTGGCAAAGAAGGTCATCGAGTGCCGGAGCAGAAAGCGGTGCATCTGCCAGCGCGCGATCATCGGGAAATTGCCGGCCAGCACCTGATGCATGGTGATCGTGTGCATCACACCGAGCACCGGCAGGCCGATCAGCAGCAGGCCCGCCATCCAGGCAAGCGTGCCGCCTTCCGTCTGCAGGAAGGTCGAACGTTCGGCCGTCGACAGCCAGTCAACGATATTGCCGAGGAACTGGTACAGGAACACTTCGGCAACCGCGATCAGGCCGGAGCACAGGCCGAGCAACGCCAGCCACCAGCCGGCGGGCTTGGTGTAGTGCCAGCAGAAGGCGACAAGGCCCTTGGGCGGCAGGACCGGGTCATCGGCCGGGTACGGATTCAGGCGGCTTTCGAACCACGAGAACATGAAACGTCTCCAGAAATGGCGCGCGCGACACCGGACGAAGGTGGCGCAAGGACGCGAATATTCAATGATTGGGGCCACTTATGGCCGCAGGATGAATCAGTTTGGGAAAAGAGGCGGAGGTGACGCCCTCAGGCGGCAACAGCCATAAATCGGGGCTGGCGCGAAATACCGAATAGATCCATCGATGGCCCTCCCGCTTTAGTGTTGAAGTAGAGCTTCCTTCTATCGGCGGACAGGGGAATTTTCCAGCCGGCTTTCCCGGCGATCGAGACATTCTGCCGCAACTGTTGCACACCGATCACAGACAGGGGGGGAGCAAGACAGCGACCGCCTTGAGCGACGTGCCCCGATCGCATAAGACCGCCCCATGACCGACTTGCGCATCGCCCTTTACCAGCCAGACATTCCCGGCAACACCGGAACCATCCTCCGGCTCGCCGCCTGTCTCGGCATGAAGGTCGATATCATCGAGCCGGCCGGCTTCGTGCTCTCCGACAAGAACCTGAAGCGCGCAGGCATGGATTATCTCGCGAGCGTCGCCATGACCCGCCACGTCAACTGGGAGCGCTTCGACACCTGGCGGCTTTCGGAAGGACGCCGCCTCGTGCTCGCCTCGACCAAAGCCGCCCTGCCCTACACCGAATTCGATTACGCCGGAAATGACATCCTTCTCTTCGGGCGCGAAAGTGCCGGTGTTCCCGATCAGGTGCATGACCGGGCCGATCACCGCGTGATCATCCCCATGGTCGAGGGCCAGCGTTCGATCAATGTCGCGATATCGGCGGCCATGATCACCGGGGAAGCGCTGCGCCAGACCAGCTTCTGACTCCGGATCGGCAGGAACCAGACATAGATCAAGGCGCCCACAGTCGCCCTCGCCTAGGATAGCGAGACGGTAGCGATGCGCCGCTTCAACGGCAATTGCTAATTCAACCGTGTCGCGCTATGCTGCGCTGCAGCAAAATAGGGAGATGGAGTCATGTTCGAGACAGCATTCGCCCTGGGTCTCACCCAGTTCGCCCGATCCTTGAGCTTCCCCGAGCGCTTGAGCCAGCGCCCGGTCCGCAACGCCGCCCTGGAGCCCTGGCGTCTCCGCAATACGGGCATGGACGCGCTCTATTATGATGTTAAGGCCCTCACAGCCGACGAGACCTTCTACATCAGTGACAGCCTGGCCTCTGAAGGCCTGATCATGATCGTTCCGCCCACAGGCGCCGGGATGCTGACGCTCTGCGACAGCGTCGAGGAATTCCGCCTGCGCGGTGGGCGCGAGGTGCACGCCATGGCAGTCGCCGGCATCGGCGGCTCGGCGATCGGTGCCGCCGCCTTCGCGCGCAACGTGGCCGACGCGATCGACGCCCCCGTGGCAGCCGTTGTGTCGGGATACGGCCTTGGCGACATCGTCAACGAGGCCATCGGCGGCGCCTTCCTCTTCGGCTGGCTCGGCCACATCAGAAGCAATCTCGAGGTGATCGACGACGTCGTCGGTCGGCCGAAGCTCGGTGCTTATGGCAAGCGCAGCGAGGATACCGACACCAGTCGCCGCACCGGCCTCGATGCCGATACGGTATCGACCCTGCTTGCCGATCCCACGCTGTCCTTCACCCTGATCGCTGGCCATTCCCGCGGCAACCGCGTCATTGCCGACGCCCTCTACGCCTTGAAGGCCAGTGACCCGGGTCGGTTAGAGACGCTCGCCAACACCGCGCGGATCGTCACCTTCGGTGGCCGGATCAAGATGCCGGAAGCCTTCACCGAGGTCATCGACGTCGTCGGCGAACTCGACTGGTTCGGCGAACTGAATTCGCGTCCGAAGATTGCGACCGATATCAAGGTCTCCTTCTGCGGCCATTCGACCAACACCGACCTGCCGACGGCCTTGAAGGTCACCAAAATCATCAACGACATCCTGCGCGGTGAAGCGCCCGCTGCAGAAGCACCCGTTGAGGCGACAACCGCAACACCCGAGACGGTCGCAGCCAACCTCGTCGAAGACACCGTCGCAGAACCGGTCACCATCGAAACAGAACCGGTCGAGCCGCAAGCTCTTCCCGTGCTCGCCGTGGAGGCGCCGCTTCCAGCCGTGATCGACCTTGAACCACCAGTACCGGACGAGCCCTTGCCGGAGGCTTCGGCATCACAGGAGGCGGCAGATCCGACCGTCGAGCCTGTTGCGACAGCGGCCGCCCCGGAAAAGGACACCGACTTGCCGAAGAAGGCCGGAAAAGCCGCGACCCCCATCATGGTCCCGCTGCCGCGCGGCAAGGCAAGGCGTCCCCGCGCCAAGAGCTGAACGAGAGCAGGTCAGCTGCCGAGAACAGCAAAAGGCCCGCTCAAAGCGGGCCTTTTCGATTCACAAACAGCAGCTTGAGCTCAGAGCTTCAACCACGACGTCATCGAAACATTCGCCATGTTGAGCGCGGAGGACTGCAATTGGTCCTGCACCTTCTCTGCTGTAAGCCGAACCCGCTGCTCGTTGAGTTCCGTATCGACCAGTCGGCTGACACCGAGTTCGGACATCCCCTGCAAGCCTTGCAGAAGCACGCCGCCGCCCGTCACCTGGCTGCGCGTCTTGCTCACCTCGGCGCGGGCGCTCACCATATCGATCAGGACCCGATTGAGGGTCGAGATCATCCCGTCGATCTCGTCGCTGGTCGTGCCGCTATCGAGCCTGATCTCGCGAGCCCCGGCCTCTACCGGTTCGCGCGATTGCGCATCCATCAGGTAGTAATTGTAAGGCACGCCGCCGAGGCTGGTGCCGGCATAGGCCCGCGTCAGCACCCCGTCGCGCGCCTCCTGGCGCGAGACGAGCGTCGACTTGGCAGTGTCGAAATCGACCATATTGATGGACAGGCCACCGTCATCGCCGGTGGTGACCGAGGCGAGCAGCGAGGCGACCTTGGGCCGCCCGCCGGCCTCAACCATCAGCCAGTTGTCGCCGTTGAACGTGCTGTCCTCAACGACGGCACCGAGATCGACCTTCATCTGCGAGATATCGGCATTGATCGCATTGCGATCGGCGCCGATAGCCTTGGCAAGCACGAGCTTCTGCTGGATGCGTGCGACGATATCCGTCGCCTGCTCCAGGCCGAGTGCAGCCGTATCGGAGACCGCGGCCGCAATCTCGTTCGCTTCCTGCACGCTGCCAGCCGACAGGCTGCCGGGCCGCATGGTGGTGGAAATCGACCAATAGCTCGATGCAGCCGCATCTACCTCGGCGACAGGCGCTGCCACCGCGCGCGGTGCTACCCGGTCAAGGGCGGACGCGGCAGCGCTAGCCATCGAAGCCTGACTGGCAATGGATGGGTTGAACGAGGCTACAGTCATGGGAAAACCTTGTGTCGCATGTCATGTCGATCCGAAGCCGGCATCATTCCGGCTGTATAGGGATCACCCTAGCGACGAGGCTTTGTGATTGGCTTTCGAAGATTGTTAGAATTTTAGCGAATTGAGGTTTCGCCTTCGGATCGCACCTGAGCAGGGCGCAGTCAGTCGGCCGAAGGCAGCCGGCGCATGGTGAACTCGATCTGGTCTTCGTCGAGCTGCCGCCAGCTTTCTACCTCGGTCCAGTAAGCCGCCTTCGGAAAGGCGTCGAACCACTCGCGCGCCTTGGCTCGGGCCTCTTCGCGGGTCAGACAATAGGTCTCGCGCACGAACTGCCCGCCCAGACGCCCGGCCGTTCCGGCGCGGTGATCGGCAATACGCTTCCTGAGACCTGTAAATGGCGGCGGGCCAGGTATCTTCGTCATGAAATCCCTCGCATGGACGAGAGATTAATCCACGCAAAACCGGAAGGCGAGTCGATTTTACGGGGACACCCCCGCCCCCATATGGCCGCCCGCGATTTCACCTGATATTCGTTTGCCTGAAGAAGTTGAGGGGGACGACATGGAGCGACCGGTTCTGCCGAAAGGCTTGCCAGAGGATATCGAGGAGAAGAAGGACGCCGCCCGCGCCTGGTTCGAAAGCCTGCGCGACACGATCTGCGCTTCTTTCGAGACGCTGGAAAACGAGCTCACCGGCCCGATGGCCGATCGCGAGCCGGGTCGTTTCCAGGCCAAGGACTGGCAGCGCGAAGAGGGCAAGGGCGGCGGCGGCCGCATGTCGATGATGTATGGCCGCGTCTTCGAGAAGGTCGGCGTGCACACCTCGACGGTACATGGCGAGTTCTCACCCGAGTTCCGCAAGCAGATGCCCGGCGCCGAGGAAGACCCGCGCTTCTGGGCTTCCGGCATTTCGCTGATCGCCCATCCCGTGAACCCGCATGTGCCGACGGTGCACATGAACACCCGCATGGTGGTCACATCGAGCCAGTGGTTCGGCGGCGGCGCCGACCTGACGCCGGTGCTCGACCGCCGTCGCAGCCAAGACGATCCGGACACTCGTTTGTTTCACCGCGCGATGGAAGTCACCTGCGAACGCCATCCCCCCGTCGCCGACTATCCCGCCTACAAGAAGTGGTGCGATGAATACTTCTTCCTGCCCCACCGCAACGAGGCGCGCGGCATCGGCGGCATCTTCTTCGACTGGCTGACGGCAGACGAGGACAAGGGCGGCTGGGCCGCCAACTTTGCTTTCGTCCAGGATGTCGGCCGCGCCTTCAATCTCGTCTATCCGAAGATCGTCCGGGGCAATTTCAACAACCCTTGGACGGACGAGGACCGCGAGGAACAGCTTGTCCGTCGCGGCCGCTATGTGGAGTTCAATCTGCTCTACGACCGCGGCACGATCTTCGGCCTGAAGACCGGCGGTAACGTCGAATCAATCCTCTCCTCGCTCCCGCCGCTCGTGCGATATCCCTGATCGCACGGGTTACCGCTGTCACGGTTATCCACACGTCAACTCACGAAAAAGAATGAGCGGTGATTCCCGCCGCTTACGACAAAGTGTGTCGCGAACTTGACAGTTTGCATTGCGCTCGCGCCGGACGGGAGGCATTCTGCGGCCTCACGCAGTATCGAGGAGGAGATTGCGATGACCCCATCCAGCTCAGTATCCGTATCCCGCGTCAGTGACCCCACCGATCGTGCGCTCAAGGCACCCGAATTGATCGATCGGCTGGCGGAGCAAATGCGTCAGTCGAGTGATGTCGACTTGCCCCATTCTTATTTCGTTGAGCAGGTGCGCCTCGGTCTGGCCGGCAAGGATCTCGCCGACCGGCTTGCCGCAAACGACATCGAGACTGGCAGCCATCGGGGCAAGCGCCAACCCGCGCGCTCCGTATTCCATGCCTGGGCCATGCCCGATTGATCAGTCCGAATCCACCGCGTCGATACCCTTGGCCCGCCTCGTGCGGGCCATTTTTTTGCCATCCGCCGAACAATCATGGCATTCTGCGGTTACGGGAGAGTTGAGACGACGAAGGAGGAGACGATCATGAAACGCTTCGAATGCGGAACTCTTGTCCCCGGCTGCGATTGGCACACGCGGGCCGACGAGGAGGCAGAAGTCGTAAGACGGGCCGTGGAACACCTGAAGGTCACCCATGGCGAGGAGATCATCCGTCCGTCCATGGTGGACCACATCAAGGAACGGATCCGCAACGATCAGTCCCAGACGGCCTGAAACCTCAGGCGACACGGCATGAACGGCAACGGAGCCCGACAGGCGGGCTCCGTGTCCAGGACGAACCTGCGTGTCTTAGCTGCTCGGCAGCATGACCTTGTCGATCACGTGAATGACGCCGTTATCAGTGCGTATGTCGGCGGATACGACGTTTGCGCCATCGACGGTCACGCCGGCGCCAGACTTCGACACGGCGAGCGTCCTGTCACCGCCGCTCTTGATCGTGCGGACATGGATGGTGCGGCCCGGCAGCATCGTCGAGGTCAGTTCACGACCGACGACGTGGTAGCTCAGGATCGCGGCCAGCTGATCCTTGTTTTCCGGCTTGAGCAGGTTTTCGACCGTACCGGCCGGAAGCGCTGCGAAAGCCTCGTCCGTCGGGGCAAAGACCGTGAGCGGACCGCCGCCCGAAAGCGCGTCAACGAGACCGGCAGCCTGAGCGGCGGCCAAAAGAGTTTTGAAGCTGCCCGCCTGCTGGGCGGTCTCGACAATGTTGGCGGAATTCGCCGAAGAAGCGGCAAAGGTCATGCCTGCGGCAAGAAATGCGACTGCGAAGCGTGTCATGGAAATCCCTCCTCTGAAAGGCCAGACCGACATCATGTCGATCAACTGAAGCCGGGAGAGATACGCTCCAGGGATCGCCGCTGGATCGCGGACAAATGGACACTCTTTGTTGAGCGGGGCCTGATGAACCGAACCCGCTCTCGGGCGTATCATCCTACCTCGATGCGCCGAACTCTCAAGCTTTCGCCAGTGTCTCCAGCCGGGCCAGCAGATCTTCGCGGCTGAGATTGAACTGCGATGCGATCCAGCCTTCCTCGAGCTTGCCGAGAATTTCCCCAACCTTCGGCCCGGCAGGGATACCGGCGGCAAGCACGTCGGAGCCCTTGATCGGCAGCACCGGCCGCACAAAGCCCTCGGCACGCTTCAACAGCGAAAACAGCCGCGCACTCCGCGCCATCGCCTTCTGGTCCCCCTCGGCACGGGCCCGGGCGGAGGCAAGCTCGAGCTTCAGCATCGAGATCATGCCGTCCTTGCCGAAGCGGTAGAGATCGCGGTCGAAGGCGACGTCGGTCACCGTCTCCTGCGGCTTCGGCGCCCGTGCGAACCGGTCGAGCGTCAGCGCCTCGGCATTCGACAGCCGCAATCGCTCGGACAGCGTCACAAGCCGCGCCGCATCCTTCGGCACGATAGAGCAGAGACGAAGCAACGGATCCGGATCCCAGCCCAATGCCTGTTCGGCTGCGATCAGACCGGGGATCGCATCGATGCCCCATTTCTCCGTTTCAGGCAGGATTTCGGTCAGCACGCCCGATTGGCGCATCCAGAGGAGCGCCCGCCCCGGATCCCGCGCGGACAAGAGCTTCTTGATCTCGCTCCAGACGCGCTCGGCGGAGAGCGATTTCAGCTGGCTCCGCGCCCTTGCACAGGCCTTCAACCCGTCCGCATCGGGACGGCCGCTGCCGTAATGGGCGAAGAAGCGGAAGAAGCGCAGGACGCGCAGGTAGTCTTCGGCAATCCGCTGCTCGGCATCGCCGATGAAGCGCACTGTCTTCGTTTCGATGTCCTTCAGGCCGCCGACGAGATCGATCACCTCACCATCGAGACCGACATAAAGCGCGTTGATCGTGAGATCGCGCCGGTCGGCATCCTCCTGCCAGCTTGCGCCAAAGGCGACCTGGGCATGGCGACCATTGGTCTCGACGTCACGCCGGAGCGTCGTCACCTCATAACCCTTGCCGTCAACGACCAGCGTCACAGTGCCGTGCTCGATCCCGGTCGGTACCGCCTTGATGCCTTTCGCCGCCGCCCGGCCGCTCACCTCTTCCGGCATCAACGTCGTGGCGAGGTCGATATCCCCGACATCAAGTCCCATCAGGCTGTTGCGCACCGCGCCGCCGACCACCCGTGTCACCGCGCCACCGCTGTTGAGCAGCGTCATCAGTTTCTTGAGGGCAGGCTCCTGGAACCAGTCGCGATCGGACAGATTGGTCATGCATAGAGCCTTTCATAAAGCGTCCGGATGATGCCGGCCGTAATGCCCCAGATATGCCGCTCCCGATAGGGCATCACGTAGAAATGTCTGACGGAGCCCTGCCACATCCGGCTGTCCTGCCGGTGATTGGATGGGTTCATCAGGAAGGAAAGCGGCACCTCGAAGACGCTGTCCACCTCGTCGGGATTGAGCGTCAATTCGAAGCCGGGTTGCACGACGGAAAGCACCGGCTGGATGCGGAAACCGGTTCCCGAGAGATATTGCGGCAGCCGCCCGACCGTCTCGACGAAACGACGGTCGAGGCCGATCTCTTCCTCCGCCTCGCGCAGCGCCGCTTCTTCCGGCGACCTGTCCGTCGCATCGATACCGCCGCCCGGAAAGGCGATCTGCCCGGCATGTTGCCGGAGCTTGCTGGTCCGCTGCGTCAGGATGATGCGCGCCTCGTCCGGATCGTCGATCACACCGATCAGCACCGCCGCGTCCTTCAGCTTCAGCTGCTCGTATTGCAGGATGGTGTCCGGGTTCAACGCATGGTCGCCATGGTCGCGCCAAGCATGCTCGAGCGGTGCACCCACCTGTTCCAGCGCCCGGCGGCGGAAATCCTCTGCGGTAAACGTCATTGATGTCATCGGGACAGGCGATCGAGTTCTTCGGCGGGCATGATCGGAAATACCGCGCCGCGAGAGCGCACGGCAAACATCGCCTTGCCCTCGATCTCCACCACCTCTCCCCGCTCGACGAGATCATACATGACCGCTCGCGAGACAAGCGCCTCCAGACGACCACGGACGGCCAGGTAAGGCTTGAGCTCGTGATTGTCGCCAACGATCTCGAAGCGCAGCGGATGCTCAGGCCCCGCCTCGACCACATCGCCGACATTGGTGCGGAATGTCAGCACCGACTCACCCGCCTCTTCCGTCACGCTCATCTCGACCGCGACGAAATGGGCGTCCTGAACACGAATACCGACCTTTTCCACAGGCGTGACGAGATAGGTCTTGCCGTCCTCATCCTTGCGCAGAACCGTCGAAAACAGCCTGACGAGTGGCGCCCTACCGATCGGCGTGCCCATGTAGAACCAGGTCCCGTCAGCCCTGATTTCCATGTCGAGATCCCCACAGAACGGCGGTTCCCAGCGTTCCACCGGCGGTAGTGATGCCTTTCCGCCCGATGTTTGCGCTGACGCGCGCGAAATCAGCGCGGCGAGCCCCGCCGCATCTGTAGTCGCCTTCAGCGTATCGCCTGCCATCTTTGCGTCCCGGTTTTGTCTTTAGCTTATAACAGTCACGAGATAGTCATTCGAAACGTCCTTGTCAGCCGTCCTCTCGCCAATAAGTTAGTTTCAGTAACATGCACCCTACGCGTCCGTTCGATTCGCCGGACTCGGCCAAAACCAATTGGAGCAGACCATGGGCATGATGCCAAATCCCGATGTTGCAATGGACGAGAAAGCGATCGTCGCCGAGGCCGAGAAGGCGCTCGCAGATATCGCGGCGATCCGCCAGGAAGTGGCCAAGGTGATCTTCGGTCAGGAAAAGGTCGTCGAAAACACCCTCCTCGCCATTCTCTCAGGTGGCCATGCTCTTCTGGTCGGCGTTCCCGGTCTCGCCAAGACCAAGCTCGTGACGACGCTCGGCTCGGCCCTTGGCCTCGATGCCAACCGCATCCAGTTTACGCCCGACCTGATGCCCTCTGACATCATCGGCACGGAAGTCATGGACCAGGACGAGACGGGGCGTCGCTCCTTCCGCTTCGTCAAGGGTCCGGTCTTTGCCCAGCTGCTGATGGCCGATGAGATCAACCGCGCAAGCCCGCGCACTCAGTCCGCTCTTCTGCAGTCGATGCAGGAGCACCACGTCACCATCGCCGGCCAGCCTTATCAGCTGCCCGCCCCCTTCCACGTGCTTGCAACCCAGAACCCGCTGGAGCAGGAAGGCACCTACCCGCTTCCTGAAGCGCAGCTCGACCGCTTCCTGCTGCAGGTGGATGTTCTCTATCCGGAACTCGCCGCCGAACGGCAGATCCTGCTGGAGACAACTGGCGTCGGTGACCGCCGCGCCAGTGCAGTGATCAACAGCGCCCGCCTGCTGGAGATCCAGAAGCTGATCCGCCAGATGCCGGTCTCCGACACCGTGGTCGACGCCATTCTGACGCTCGTCCGCTCGGCACGTCCGGGCCACGGCAACGACACGACCGACAAGAACATCGCCTGGGGTCCGGGTCCCCGCGCCGGACAGGCCCTGATGCTCTGCGCCCGTGCCCGCGCCCTCTATGAAGGCCGCCTCGCCCCCTCCATCGACGACGTATACGCACTCGCCGAACCCGTGCTCGAACACCGCATGGCACTGACCTTTGCGGCGCGTGCCGAAGGCATGACCGTCCGCGACGTCATCGCGGGTCTCGTTTCCGACCTGCGCAAGTAAGGGAGGCCTTAACCGCGTGGCATCGATCGGCCAGATCGTCGAGCAGACAGCCGGCAGCGAAGTGCTGAAGCGCGCCCGCCAGCGCGCCGTGCTCGTGCCTGACTGCATGGTCGAGGCAAAGCGCATCGCCAATACCGTGATTGCCGGCTGGCATGGCCGCCGCAAGCGCGGCATCGGCGAAAACTTCTGGCAGTTCCGCCCCTATGCAGATGGCGAGAGCTTCTCGCGCATCGATTGGCGCCGCTCTGCCCGCGACGACCACATGTATATCCGTGACCGCGAATGGGAAGCGGCCCACACGGTCTGGCTCTGGGCCGACATGTCGCCCTCAATGATGTACAAGTCGACGCTTGCCTCTGTTTCCAAGGAAAGCCGCGCGCTTGTGCTGATGCTGGCACTCGCCGAAATCCTCGCGCGCTCCGGCGAACGCATCGGTTGCCCTGGCATCATGGAGCCGATCTCCGCCCGCAACGCCGCCGAGCGTCTTGCGACCGCCATCATGCATGCGCCGCTGACCGAAGGCCTGCCCGACACCCGCATGATCCGCGGCGCAAGCGACATCGTGCTGATCGGCGACTTTCTCGACGATGCGGACCGGGTGATGGAGCGCATCACGCCGCTCGCCCGCCGCGGTCTTCGCGGCCACGTGCTCGAGGTCGCCGATCCGGCGGAAGAGACCTTCCCCTATACCGGCCGCACCGAGTTCACCGATCCCGAAACCGGCGAAAAGCTCACCTCCGGCCGCGCAGAGACCCTGCGCGAAGACTACCAGCAGGCCTATCTCGCTCGCCGAGGATCGATGTCGGATCAGCTCCGCCGCATGGGCTGGAGCTTCACCCACAACCGCACTGATCGTCTCGCCTCGGAGGCCCTCGTCGCTGTCCACATGCACCTGTCGGGCATGCCGCCCGCCGTCAACAGGAGTGCGGGCTGATGTTAGGTATGCCACTCGCCTTCGGCGCTCCCGCCATTCTTGGTGCTTTGCTTGCACTGCCCCTGATCTGGTGGCTCCTGAAGCTCACCCCGCCGCGCCCGAAGACGGAAGTCTTCCCGCCGCTGAAGATCCTGGCTGGCGTCTTGAAGCGCGAGGAAACGCCCTCGAAAAGCCCCTGGTGGCTGACCCTTCTGCGCATGCTGATGGCCGCCATCGTCATCTTTGCGCTGGCCGACCCCGTGCTCAATCCGCGCAACGCCACCCTCTCCGGCGACGGTCCTCTACTGCTCGTTGTCGACAACGGCTGGGCAACCGTCGGCGACTGGGATCGCCGCGTCGAGACCGCGACCGCCCTGATCGGCGATGCCGCTGACCGCAGCCTGCCCGTCTCGATCGTCTTCACGGCAGAGGCAAACCATGACGCGATACCCGGCACCGCCGCCGTGGCGCTCGAAAAACTTGCCGCCGCCACACCCCATCCGCAGCGCCCCGATCGTATCAGGACCATCGAAGCGCTCCGCACCACCTTCTCGTCGGAACGCCCCGGCACGCTCGCCTATGTCTCCGACGGCATCGCCCGCGACGCGGAAGATCCGTTCCTGTCGGATCTCGCCAGCCTCTCGCCCGCCGAATTCCGCATCGTCGAGGGCGATGGTGCAGCAAGCGTCGCAATCACCGGCGCAAACAACGGCTCGGATGCGCTCACCGTCACGCTCTCGCGCCTCAACGCCTCGGAACCTCGCAGCCTGATCGTTGATGCTCAGGACCGCCAGGGTCGCATAATCGCCTCCGGTCAGGTCGATTTCGCCCCCGGCACGACGGAAGCGTCCGGCGAGATCGCAGCGCCCTTCGAACTGCGCAATGATTTCGCCCGCCTCTCGATCGCAGGCGTCGCCTCGGCCGGCGCCATCCACCTGCTCGACGACGGCTTCCGCCGCCGCAAGGTCGCGCTTGTTTCCGGCGACAGCGGTGACGGCTTCCAGCCACTCCTCTCGCCGCTCTATTACATCGAGCGCGCGCTTGGCCCCTATGCCGACGTGGTCAAGCCCGGCCAGACCGACCTTGCCGTCGCCATACCTGAAATCCTCAACCAGAACCCGTCTGCCCTCGTGCTGGCCGATGTCGGACGCCTGCCGGCCGATGTCTATGATCCGCTGCAAGCATGGATCAACCGTGGTGGCACGCTGATCCGCTTTGCCGGCCCCCGCCTTGCCGCCGCCCCCGCAGACGACCCGCTCGTGCCGGTCATCCTGCGCCAGGGCGAACGCGCGCTCGGCGGCGCACTCTCCTGGGCCGAGCCGCAGCCGCTTGCCGACTTCCCGACCTTTGGCCCCTTTGCCGGCATGCCGCGCCCCGAGGGCATCCTCGTCAAGCGACAGGTGCTCGCCGAACCGACACCGGATCTCGCCGCCCGCACCTGGGCAAGCCTTGCCGACGGCACGCCGCTCGTCACCGTCGAGGACAACGGCGCCGGCCGCATCGTGCTCTTCCACGTCAGCGCCGAGGCCACCTGGTCGGATCTGCCGATTTCCGGCACCTTTGTCGACATGCTCCGCCGTATCGTCCAGCTCACTCGTGTCGGCGCAGCTGAGGCTCAGGCCGGCCAGGCGACCGCCCCGTCGCTTCCGCCCTTCCGTCTTCTGACCGAACGCGGCGCGCTCACCGCCGAGGCGGGCACCGCAAAGCCCCTGTCGCTCGGCCCGGACCGTCCAGAAGCCGCGACCTTCGACAATCCGCCGGGCCTCTACGGCACGGAAGACGGCTTCACGGCACTCAACCTCCTGCCATCGGATGCCACACTGCGCCCGCTTCCCTCGCCGGCAGGCCTCACCGTCGCCCGCGACCCGATGGCCGGCACGGCGGCAACCCCGCTGAAGCCGAGCCTTCTGACCATCGCCTTCCTGCTGCTGGTGATCGACAGCCTGATCGTGCTCTTCATGGGCGGCGCCTTCTCCCGCATGCCGAAACGCGCACCGGCTGCTGCCGCCTCAATCCTGGCGCTTGCCGTCGCACTCGCTGCGGCAACAATGCCCGGTCAGGCGCTTGCCCAGTCGACTGATGCCAAGCCCGGCGACGAACAGATCCTTGAGCGGCTCGACAACACCCACCTCGCCTATGTCATCACCGGCGAAGCCGAGGTTGATCGCCTTTCCGAGCAGGGTCTCGCCGGCCTCACCGACTTCCTGACCTACCGCACGACGCTAGAGCCCGCCCCGCCCATAGGTGTCGACATTTCGAAGGACGAACTCTCCTTCTACCCGATCATCTTCTGGCCGATCTCGGCTTCCGCGCCCATGCCGTCAGCAGCCGCGATCAGCCGCATCGACGCCTATATGCGCGCCGGCGGCACCGTGCTCTTCGACACGCGTGACCAGGGCTCGACGCTCGGCAACGAGGTCGGGGCCTCTCCAAACGGCGAACGCCTGCAGGCGATCCTTGCCAATATCGACATCCCGCCGCTGGAGCCGGTTCCATCAGACCACGTGCTGACGCGCGCCTTCTATCTGCTGCAGGGCTTTCCCGGCCGCTACAGCGGCAGCCCGCTCTGGGTCGAGGCCCGCCAGGAAGCGCTCTCCAGCAACAGCGGCGTCGCCTCCTCCGGCGATGGCGTGAGCCCGATCATGATCACCGGCAACGATCTCATGGGCGCCTGGGCAATCGATGCCAATGGCGCAAGCGTGCTCCCTGTCGTCCCCGCCGATGAGATGCAGCGCGAAATGTCCTTCCGCTCCGGCGTCAACATCATGATGTATATGCTGACCGGCAACTACAAGGCAGACCAGGTCCACGTGCCTGCGCTGCTCGAACGACTGGGGCAGTGAGACCATGACGCTCGAATTCGCCCCCTTCATCCCCTGGATCGCCATCGCCACCCTTGCCGTGCTGGCCGTGGTGCTGTCCGTCCTCGGTTTCCTGCGCGGCGTACGCGGCACCGCCATCCGCCTGGCCGCTTCGATCGCCGTACTTGCAGCCCTTGCCAACCCGCTCCTCCTCCAGGAAGAGCGCGATCCGCTGACGACAGTCGTGCCCGTGATCGTTGACCGCAGCCAGAGCCAGCAGATCGCCGGCCGCGCCGAGCAGACCGATGAGGCATTGCAGGGCATCCGCGACCGCCTCGGCCGCTTCCCGAATATCGAGCCGCGCATCATCGAAGTCACCGACCCCGGCGACAGCGACGCACCCTCCACCAAGCTCTTCGAAGCGCTGGCTGCGGCAACGACGGACGTTCCGCCGGCCCGTGTCGGTGGTGCAATCTTCGTCACCGACGGCCAGGTGCATGACATCCCGGCCGAAAACCAGGCGCTTCCCTTCGACGCCCCGTTGCATTCGCTGATCACCGGCAAGGCCGACGAATTCGATCGCCGCATCGAAGTCCTCCGCGCTCCGCGCTTCGGCATCGTCGACGAGGAACAGGAACTGACCTTCCGTGTCTTCGACGACGGAGAGGCCTCCAACCAGCCGGCCGACGTCTCGGTCAGAATGAATGGCGAAGACCTCGGCACCATCCCGGCCGTTCCCGGCGCCGAGACCTCCTTTGCCTTCCGCGTCCCACGCGGCGGCAACAATGTGCTGGAATTCTCGGTCGCCGCAACACCGGGCGAAGTCACCGACGTCAACAACCGCGCCATCCACCTGATCGAGGGCATCCGCCAGAACCTGCGCGTGCTGCTCGTGTCGGGCGAACCGCATGCCGGCGAACGCGCCTGGCGCAACCTCTTGAAATCGGACGCCTCGGTCGACCTCGTCCACTTCACCATTCTGCGCCCGCCGGAAAAGCAGGATGGCACGCCGATCAACGAACTCTCGCTGATCGCCTTCCCGACCCGCGAACTTTTCGTCGAAAAGATCAATGATTTCGACCTGATCATCTTCGACCGCTACCAGCATCGCGGCGTGCTGCCGATCCTCTATTACGATTACATCGCCGAATATGTCAGGAATGGCGGCGCGCTGCTGATCGCCGCCGGCCCGGAACATGCCGGACAGGACTCGATCGCCCTCACACCGCTCGAGTCAGTTCTTCCGGCCACCCCGACCGGCGATGTCCATCAGGCCGGCTTCTATCCCCGCATCTCGGAGCAGGGCAAACGCCACCCCGTCACCCGTGGCCTCGATGGCTCCGCCGTGGAGCCGCCACAATGGGGCCGCTGGTTCCGCAGCGTCGATGTCGGCCGTACAGATGGCGAAACCGTCATGACGGGCGACGGCGACCGTCCCCTGCTCGTGCTCAACCGCGCCAATGAGGGCCGCGTCGCCATGCTGCTCTCCGATCAGGGCTGGCTCTGGGCCCGCGGCTTTGAAGGCGGCGGCCCGCATGTGTCGCTCTATCGCCGCATCGCCCACTGGCTGATGAAGGAGCCGGAGCTCGAGGAAGAGGCACTGAAGGCGCGCGCCACCGGCCGCACGCTGGAAGTGACCCGCCAGACCATCGGCGACGCCCCCGGCCCCGCGACGATCACCACGCCCTCAGGCGAAACGATTGCGTTGAACCTAAACGAGATCCAGCCCGGCCTCTATCGCGGCGAACGCCGCATGACCGAGACCGGCCTGTTCACCATCACCAATGGAGACTTCTCGAGCCTCGTCCATGTCGGCGCCGTCGACGCCCCCGAATTCCGCGCGATGATCTCAACCACCGATACACTCGCCCCGACGAGCGAGGAATCGCGCGGCCTCACAGCCCGCCTGGACGATGGAGACGCCTCTGTCCGCATCCCCGACATCCTGCCCGTGCGTGGCGAAGTCCGTGTTGCCGACGACCGCCGCATGCTGATCAAGCTGACGGACGAAACCGTGCTGAAGGGCGTGAACACGCTGCCGCTTTTCGCGGGCTTTGCAGGGCTCGGGATCTTGTTGCTGGCGGTATCGGCCATGTGGTGGCGCGAGGGGCGGTAATGCCGCGACCTTCCGTGACGCCGCATCCAGCCGACACGCCTATTCCGGTTGCTTTGGATAGTGACGGTATACCAGATCGCCCGGCGACGGCCGTGCCGCTCGCTGGTCCAGCTCGGCACCAAGCCGTGTGGCGAGGCCGGCAGATCTGACATTGTCAGGATCGACATAGCTGACGAGGCTCGGCAACTGCCGCACTTCTCTCGCCCAATGGAGCAGCGCTTCAGCCGCCTCATGGGCATAGCCCCTGCCTTCAAATTGAGGATAAACGAACCATCCCAACTCGAACTCCGGGAACAGCGGCCCCGCATTGATCCCCACCTGTCCCACACAGGCACCGGTCGTTGTTTCATCGATCATCAGCGCCCCGCAACCAAACAGATCCCATTGCGCATGGTCGCTGCAGAACATGCCCCAGGCTGCAGCATCCAGGAAAGGGCCACCCATGAATTGCGCCCGTTCCGACGCCATCAGCTGCTTGTACGAAGGCCAGTCCTCCTTGCGCATGGCGCGTAGAACGAGGCGACCTGTTGTGAATGTCGGTATCGGATGCATCGGAATTCTCACTGCAAAATCGGTAGCTGGGCGGACCAGATCTAGCATATTCGACGGCGGACCAACGATGCATCGTCGACCAAGCCCCCTGAGGAAACAGGCACTTTGCGGCTGTGGTCACTCGGAATCCCCCCATGACCGATGTGGGCCAGCCGACCAGCACGTGGACAATGAAGCCAACGCAGCCTAACCTTCGCCCATGCCTCCATCACTCCCTCCCGCCGACACCGTCCCCGAAACCGCCCGCGACGCGATCCTCGCCAGCATCAAGGCCCACAACGAGACCCTGCTCGGCCCATCCGATAGGCGCGATCTCTTCATTCCGATTCAGGCAGACGACGGCTCCGTCGACGGTGGCCTCGTCGGCTATACCGGTCGCGGTTGGCTTTATGTGGAATTGCTCTCGGTCCCTGAGCGCCTGCGCGGTCAGGGCATGGCCGGCAGATTGTTGACACTCGCCGAAGAAGAGGCGAAGGCGCGCGGTTGCATCGGCGCTTATATCGACACGATCAACCCGGCTGCCTGCCGTGCCTATGAACGTGCCGGCTACCACGTCTTCGGCCGCATCGAGGATTTTGCCAAGGGCTATGATATCTGCTGGCTGATCAAGCGCTTCTGAGCTTCTGCTTCGCCCGATCGCCCATTGTTCGGATCACCGCCAGCACATGCGGGCCAAGAATGGATCGGAACATCGAGCCCTCCCCACTGTTCCCAGTCTAGGGTGCCGGCATGGCCCCAGCGACTTTTGGCGAACAAGGGGCAATTCACATGAACCGAACGGACAGAGCACCAGGCCGCAATCAAGCGCGGGATAGAGGCGTCTCGATGCGCGTCCTGTCACTCGGCGTCCTCGCAGCGGCGCTCATCCTTTTCCTGGTTCTTTTGCCCGCAACGCTGCTGATGATCTTTGCCGGGCTCCTGCTCGCCGTATTCTTTCGGGCTGGAGGGCTCTGGATTGCCCGGCATCTGTCGCTGCGCCCGGCATGGGGTGTGGCGATCTTCCTCCTGCTGATCGTCGGCGGCTTTGCAATTGGCGGCACGGTCGCGGCGCCCGCCGTATCGACGCAGATCGACGAGCTGTGGCGACAGCTCCCCGAAGCGGCACAGAGCCTTGCCGAGCGCATCGAGCAATATGCCTGGGGCCGCGAACTCCTCGATCGCATGGAGCAGACCGATCTCTGGTCCGGCGCGTTCGGCGGCGCCGCCACGCAGGCGCTTGGTTCCGCATTCGGCTATCTCGGCAACAGTGTCCTGCTGCTCTTTATCGCGCTCTATGGCGCGTTCGATCCCGGCACCTACAGAAGAGGCTTTCTGCGCCTGTTTGCGCCGTCGCTCCGTCCTGAGGCCGGCAACGTGATCGACGAGAGCATCGCGACGCTGCAGAGCTGGTTGTCGGCACAGTTGATATCGATGTCCGTCGTCGGCATTCTGACCGGTCTCGGTCTCTGGCTGATCGGCATACCGCTCGCCTTGGCGCTTGGCCTCATCGCCGGCTTGCTCGCCTTCATCCCGAATGTCGGCCCCATCCTCGCCGCGATCCCAGGCTTGCTGCTCGCCGTACCCGATGGGACAAATGCGGTGCTGATGGTGCTTGCCGTCTATATGTTCGTCCAGACACTGGAGAGTTACGTCGTCACGCCGATCGTGCAGAAGCAGAAAGTGTCTCTTCCTCCCGTCCTGGTGATCTCGTCGCAACTTGTCTTCGGAACGCTCTTCGGCCTGATTGGGCTCGCCATGGCAACACCGCTCACTGCCTTGCTGATGCAACTGGTGAACCGGGTCTACATTCGTGCCTGTCTCGAACGTGAGGTTGAAAGCGTCCACCCGATGCGCGAACGGCCGTGCCTTCCCTGGGAGCAGTCGCCGCGTCAGGCGGAGGCGTAGCGTTTCGAACCGTCGGCCGCATCCGCGGCCTCGACGGGACTTGCGTCCCGCCAGGCGATCACACCCTTCAAACGGTCATGCACGTCGCCCACCAAAGGCACGATGAGCACCCGGTTCGGATCGACTGGACCGGGAAAGTCGAGCGCCTGGTAGGCGACCTTCTCGAAGCCGAGCGGCATGTAATAGGGCGGATCACCAATCAGGATGACGCCTTCCGACCCCTTGCGCCGCGCCGCCTCGATGGCGATCCGCACGAGTTCGCGGCCAATGCCCCGGTTCTTGTGGGAAGGACGAACCGCAAGCGGCCCCAGCAGATGCCCCTTCACATCCCCGGCCAGAACCGGCGTCATGCGCACGGAGGCAATCGTCTCGCCATTATCCGCGCAGATGAAGGAAAGCGACCGGTCATGCGGCCCCTGCTCGCGGATGCGCGCTGCCGCACGGGTGTGCCGGCCGGGACCAAAAGCTTCTTCGTTGATGAGTTCAATGACAGCGTCGTGCGACGCATCCTCGGTGAGGTAGACAAGGCCGGAGTGAAACATGGATGACCGAAACCAATAGACAGACAGCGATAGGGTTCACGCGCACGAATATCGTGCGTTCGAGAGCTTCAGCGTCGTCGTGGGTTCCGTGCGAGGGTCATCGGGGCCTTTAAATCTTGAGTGTTGTTCCGATAGCAGCAAAATTTCTGTCCGTCCAACGGAAAACGCACTGTTCAACCCATCGCCCCTCGCAATTGCAGCCGACAGCCGTATCTTCCGGGTCAAGTTCAAACGAGAAGGAAGCGACCATGGGTAGACTGGTGGATGGCGTCTGGCAGGACGTCTGGTACGACACGAAATCGACCTCGGGGCACTTCAAGAGGGCTGACTCGAGCTTCCGCAACTGGGTGACCGCAGACGGCTCCGCCGGCCCTTCCGGCAAGGGCGGTTTCAAGGCAGAGGCAGGTCGCTACCACCTCTACGTCTCCTATGCCTGCCCCTGGGCGCATCGCACCCTGATCTTCCGCGCCCTGAAGGGCCTCGAAGACCTGATCTCGGTTTCCGTGGTCGATCCGCTGATGCTGTCGAACGGCTGGGAATTCCACGACCGCGACGGCGCCACGCCGGATCATCTCTTCGGCTCGAATTTCCTCTGGCAGGTTTATGTCAAAGCCGACCCGACCTTCTCGGGCCGCGTGACCGTACCGGTCCTCTGGGACAAGCATCAGAACACTATCGTCTCGAACGAGAGCTCCGAGATCATCCGCATGTTGAATTCGGCCTTCGACGGCCTGACCGGCTCGGGCCTCGACATGCACCCCGTAGATCTCCATTCCGAGATCGACGAGGTGAACGCCCGCATTTACGACACGGTCAATAACGGCGTCTACAAGGCCGGTTTCGCCACAACCCAGGAAGCCTATGAAAGCGCCGTCTATCCGCTCTTCGAGACACTCGACTGGCTGGAGAAGCGACTGACCGATCAGCGCTACCTCTTCGGTAGCGGCATGACGGAAGCCGACTGGCGTCTGTTCACCACGCTGGTGCGCTTCGACCCCGTCTATGTCGGCCACTTCAAGTGCAACATCCGCCGCATCGCCGATTATCCTGCCCTGTCGGCCTATCTGCGCGACCTCTACCAGACGCCGGGCGTGGCCGAGACGGTCGAGATGCGCCACATCAAGCATCACTATTACCGCAGCCACACCATGATCAATCCGACCGGGGTCGTGCCGGTTGGCCCTGATGAGGACCTGATGGCGCCGCACGGTCGAGAACAGCTCGGCGCCTGACACTCACCAGTGATGCGCCGGGGAGATTTCCCCGCGCAGTTCCGCGATCCGGCGCCGTGTCGCCTGGGTCACGCCCTCCGGCAGAGCGTCGAAGTGGAAGAAGCCAGCCTCGGCAATCTCCCGGTCTGCGGGGCGGACCATCGTCTGCCGCACGTTGACACGGTAAAGCAAGACATGGTCACGCCGGCTGATCCGGGCATTGAAGTAGACATGGAAGAGTGCGGGAGCATCGACGGGTTCGAGATTACCCTCCTCCCGCATTTCCTTCAAAAGCGCTTCGATCGCCGTCTCGCCGCGCTCCACCCCGCCGCCTGGCATATGCCAACCGGGCACATAGGTGTGGCGGACCAGGAAGATCCGCCCCGCCTCGTCGAAACAGGCGGCACGAACACCAAGCGTCATGCCACGATTGATGGCGAAATAGACATGCAGAAGGCGAACAAGGAACCTCTTCGGCCATCCGAGCCTTTCGCTATCGGCACCCGTCCCGGCACCACCCGCTGGCGTCATTTTCCTTGCCCCTCGGTTTCAGCGTCGTTAAGAGAAGCGCCATGTTCAAGCTCGCCCACATCTCCGACGTGCATCTCGGCCCGCTGCCGAACCTGACGATCCGGGAACTGGCCTCTAAGCGGATTACGGGCTATGTGAACTGGCATCGCAACCGCCGCAAGCACCTTTTCCCCAATGCGCTGGAAATGGTCCTGGAGTCGCTTCGTACCGAAAACCCGGATCACCTTGCCATAACGGGCGACCTCGTGAACCTCGCCTCAAAGCTTGAGGTCAAGCTCGTTTCCGAATGGCTGAAGGAAGCCGGTGCACCGCTCGATACATCCGTTGTGCCGGGAAATCACGACGCCTATGTGCCTGGCGCCCACGAGCGCGTCGTGCAGACCTGGTACGACTACATGCGCGGCGACGACGACCCGCTGATCTTCCAGGACGATCACAAGCTCTTCCCCTATATCCGCCGCCGTGGCCCGGTCGCGCTGATCGGCTGCTCGACCTCCATCGCCACCCCACCCTTCTCCGCCCAGGGCTATTTCAGCGGTCGCCAGGCCCGCGAGACCGCAGCACTTCTAAAGGCCGCCGGCGAGGAAGGTCTTTTCCGCGTGGTGATGATCCACCACCCGCCAATCCGGGGAGCGGCTCCCCAGCACAAGCGGATGATCGGCATCCGCCGTTTCGCCGCCGCGATCCGCACCGGCGGCGCCGAACTCGTGCTGCACGGCCACACCCATCTCAACACGCTCTACTGGCTGACGGACCGCGAAAAGAACGTCCCCGTCGTCGGCATCGCCTCGGCAAGCCAGGGACCAGGCGCCAAGAAACCCGCTGCCGGCTACAATCTCTTCTCGATCGATGGCGAAGCCGGAAACTGGCAACTCGACTGGCAGCGCTACAAGATCGAAAGCGAAGATGCCCCGCTCAAGCTCGATCACAGCGAACGGCTGCTCGGTTGAGCCGCTAGAGCAATTCCAGCAAAAGTGTGAACCGGTTTTGCGTTCGGAATTGCGTCAAAGCAAAGAGATAGAGCATTTCAGGCGATTCTAATTCCGCCGGAAATGTTCTATCCTTCAGCCATCGCCGCCCGGATCGCCACAGCCACCCTATCCGGCGCCTCGTCGATCAGCATGTGGCCTGCAGTCTCGATCAGCGCGACCTCCGCGCCCTCCCAGATGTTTTTTGCCTGCGCGACCGGCAGGATCGGGTCGGCCGTTCCCCAGAGCAATCGCGTTGGAATGCCGAGATCGGAGAATGAAGAGAGCGGCAACGTCCCCTGCCCGATCCGTTCGTCGGTTTCCACGAGGAAGGATTGGAGGATCTCCATCAGTCGATCCGTCGCCCCGGCAATCCGTCGAGCAGCCGCGAGCCGATCGAGAGCCGCTGCCTCAAACGCAACACCCTGGGCAGCCATTGCGGCCAACCCGACAGCCAGCTCGTCTGGTTCGACGGCCAAACCATAACGCCGCAAGGCCTGATGATCGATCTCGGGACCAAAGCCACCTGGCGCCACAAGTGTCAGGGATGCCACCCGATCCCGCGCCCTGAGCGCAATCAGGCTGGCAATCGCCCCACCCATGGAATGACCGCAAAGATGAAAGCTCGAAATGCCGCGCCGGTCGAGATCCGCCAGAATGGCCTTGGCCATCACGCCGGCATGCCCGACACCCTCGGCATCAAGCGAGCGCCCATGCCCCGGCAGGTCATAGACGACAAGCGGCTGGTGTGGCTCGAGCCGCTCGATGACCGGCGCCCAGGAGGCGCCGATCCCGCCAAAACCATGCAGCAACGCAAGTGGGGCCTTCGCCGAGGACGGATGTCGAACCTCGGCGAAGAGCGTCATCTCATCAGGCTTTCTTCTGCTCGTCCAACACACGGTTGGCGGCCGAGACGATCGCCTCCAGCGAGGCCGTCACGATGTTGGTGTTGATGCCAGCCCCAAACAACTTGCCGCCGGCATGGGCCATCTCGACATAGGCGATGGCAGCTGCATTCGAGCCATGCTGCAAAGAGTGCTCGGAATAATCCTGCACCGAGAGGTCGATGCCGAGATAGGTCGAGAGCGCGTTGACGAAGCCGTCGATCGGGCCCGTTCCCTTGCCTTCGATCCGCTTTGTCTCGCCATTGTCGGTAATCTCGGCGGCAACCACCCGAATACCCTTCTGGTCAGTCCCGGCCGGATAGGTGTGGTGATCGACGAACTTGATGCGCGCGCCGGTCTGATCGACGTACCGTTCGATGAAGCGGTCGTAGATCTTCTTCGACGGCAGTTCCTTGCCTTCTTCGTCGGTGATCCGCTGAATGTCCTCGCGGAACTCGATCTGCAGGTTGCGCGGCAGGTTGATGCCGTAATCCTCCTGCAGGATGTAGGCGATACCGCCCTTGCCCGACTGCGAGTTGATGCGGATGATCGCCTCATAGGTGCGGCCGACATCCTGCGGATCGATCGGCAGATAAGGCACTTCCCAGACCGGATGATTGGCGGTCTTGATCGCCTTCATGCCCTTGTTGATCGCATCCTGATGCGAGCCGGAAAAGGCCGTATAGACCAGTTCACCGACATACGGATGGCGCTCGGGAATGACCATCTCGTTGGAATATTCATAGACCGCCTTGATCCGCTCGATGTCGGAACAATCCAGCTGCGGGTCGACGCCTTGCGTAAACATGTTGAGCGCCAGCGTCACGATATCGACATTGCCGGTCCGCTCGCCATTGCCGAACAGCGTGCCTTCGACGCGGTCGGCACCGGCCATCAGGCCCAGCTCGGTCGCAGCGATGCCCGTGCCGCGGTCATTATGCGGATGCAAGGAGATCAGCACGTTTTCGCGGTTGTCGATGTTGCGGCACATCCATTCGATCTGGTCGGCATAAATGTTCGGCGTCGCCATCTCGACGGTCGAAGGCAGGTTCAGGATCAGCTTGTTGTCAGCCGTCGGCTTCACTTCGGCGATAACGGCGTTGCAGATCTCCAAAGCCACTTCCAGCTCGGTGCCGGTGAAACTCTCAGGCGAATATTCGAAGCGATAACCGCCACCAGCCTTCGCCGCCATGTCCATGATCATCTTCGCCGCATCGACCGCGATCTGCTTGATGCCAGCGACGTCCTTGCCGAACACCACGCGGCGCTGCAGCTCGGAGGTGGAGTTGTAGAAGTGGATGATCGGGTTCTTGGCACCTTCCAGCGCCTCAAACGTCCGCGTGATCAACTCCGGCCGGCACTGCACCAGCACCTGCAGCGACACATCGGCGGTCACGCCGCCCTCTTCCACGCACCAGCGGGCAAAGTCGAAGTCGGTCTGGGACGCAGACGGGAAACCGATCTCGATTTCCTTGAAGCCCATGTCGAGCAACAGCTGGAACATGCGCGCCTTGCGGTCATGGCCCATCGGATTGACCAGCGACTGATTGCCGTCGCGCAGGTCGACCGAGCACCAGATCGGTGCCTTGTCGATCACCTTCGACGGCCAGGTGCGGTCCGGAATGGCGATTTGCGGATAGGCGCGGTACTTCTGCGAAGCGTCCGGCATGCCCTGCTTCACGGTATGGGTCTTCAAAATCATCGTCTTGGTCTCTTCTCGTCCCTGGCGGCTGCCATGGCTGATAACAAATCAGCGCAGCTTTGGCACGTCCGAACAGGCCCTATTCAAGGGATGGATTGCATTACAAAAGGGGATTTCGAGGAGCAATCGCCAAACGGCTGACCCGGCCGCCGGGCGCTCCTCAATGGACCCGGCAACCGCGGATAAGGCCGAGAAGAAGAAGCGAGTTTGGCACCGACGCGACGAAGCGGGCCGCAGTGCGGGCCGTCATTTCAGTCGCAGCAATGGTCGTGCCGTTGATCTTCATGGGGTCAGGAATAACGCGATGAATTGAATCGCGCAAGGGTGTTATTCGGCGGCGGATGGACTTGCCTCGTCCAGCTTTTCGCGCAGCCAGTCTTCAAGCAAGGAGTCAACGGATACGCCGAGTTCCTTTGCTTGACGCTCCAGCCTAAGCTTCGTTCCCAACATGACCGTCACGGTCAGCTCAACCGGTTCGAGATTGGGACGTCTGGCCGTGGTCAGGTTGAAGTACTGCAGCACACCTTCTTCGCCCTCATCGAACAGGCGATCCAGCTCTTCAGCGCTGATTGTCTTCATAGAAACGCCTTTCCTGAATTCTTGCCCGGCGAACGGAAATGATCCGAATGCGCTCGTCACGCAGAACGTAGATACCTGCCCACAAGAGACCAAAGATCAGGCCTATTCGGATCCGCCTTGGTTCGGCAGCATACCCAGCATTCAAATCTAAGGATCATACCGAACTCCTGCGCCGCCACGAAATCGATTCCGCGCTTCGCCTTGTTCGCCTCGCTTTTGACCGGATCGAATTCGAACTCCATGCGCAAAACCTAGCGCAACCCTTACGACTGCACCAGATCCGGCACACCCAGATCACCGCCGCCCGAATTGGGCAATGACGGCGGCAGCCAGGAAGGCGAGCGCGATCACGCCCCAGACCATCCCGCCATCGGTAACATTGCTGCCATCGGGCGTGACACAACTCGATTGCGAAGCCGCTATGCAGTCCCGCCAGATCCAGTAGCGCGTGTAGAAGACATAGCCGAAGAAACCGGCAAAGAGCACAAAGATGATGGCTTTGATGCGCAGCCGTCTCACGTGCGGTTTCTCGCCAGCTTGACCAGCCCCAGCATCGCCACCCCGGCAATCAGCCCCCAGAATGCCCCCGAAATCCCGAGGATGGAAATCCCCGACGCCGTGACAAGAAACGTCACCGCCGCCGCCTCCCGCGTCTCCGGCACCTGAAACGCCGCAACCGATGACCCCGAAAAGGCCCCGATCAGCGCCAGTCCCGCCACCGACTGGATGAGGATCGGGGGCGCCAGCGACACGAAGCCGGTGACGGCACCGGCTGCCAGCCCGAGCAGCACATAGCCGATCCCAGCAATGATCGCCGCCCAGTAGCGCCGCTTCGGGTCCTGGTGCGCGTCCTCGCCCGCGCACATTGCCGCTGTAATTGCCGCAAGGTTCACCGCATGGCCGCCGAGAGGTGCCGCGAGTGCAGAAAAAAGACCGGTCACGGCAAACATGGGCCCCGGTTGCGGGTCATATTTGTTGACCTTGAGGATCGCGATACCAGGAATGTTCTGCGAGGCCATGGTGACGATGAACAGCGGCAGTGCGATCGACACCAGCGCCGGCAGCGTGAAGACCGGCGACACGAACTCCACCGGGGGCGCAAGCGATGCCGCCCAGCTGGCCATTGCCCCCTCCGGCAAGTCTACGCCGAAGACGATGACAACAACAAAGGTCAAAAGCGCAGCCGGCACCGCGTAAAGCCGCTTGAAGGCCGCGACTACCGCCCAGACCACGAGGATCGGCAGACCGAGCAAAGGATCGAAGGCGACCGCCTTGAACGGCGCGAAGCACAAATTCAGAATGACACCCGCCAGCATGGCATTGGCAATCGGCGCCGGAATGGCGGCAACCGCCCGCCCGAAGGGCCGGATGAGGCCGGCGAGCACGATCAGCGCCGCACAGACCAGAAACGCCCCGACCGCCGCCGGAAACCCGCCGACCGGAATCCCCGCCGTCACCATCAGCGCAGCACCCGGCGTCGACCAGGCGACAGAGACCGGCAGCTTCGTCCACACACTCAAGACGATCCCGCAGAGCCCCATGGCGACCGACAGCGCCATCAGCCCGGAGGCCGCTTCGTAATCCGTCGCGCCGACGCCTTTCAGCCCCTGGAGCACGACGGCAAACGAACTGGCAAAACCGACAAAGGCGACGAGCACGCCCATGAAGGCCGCCTGGGGAGAAAAGTCTTTGAGCATGATGGACTCGCCAAAAAACGAACCTGGATGGATCCAAGGCCAATCAAATTACGGTCGCTGTGGCAAGCCGCCGCTACGGCAAAAGCGTTCGCCCTCCCGCGGTTCAGACGGGTTTTGCCACCAGTGGCACATCGACCTCCGTGAGGCGCATATCATGTGCCGCGGTCTCGAATCGCGCCAGAACGACCCGATTGCGGCCGCCGCGTTTGGCGGCGTAAAGCGCCTCGTCGGCGCGGCCGATGAGCTGCATGATCGACATTGCCGTTGGCGCCACAGCCACGCCGGCACTCAAGGTCACCGCAATCTTCGTCCCCTCGTGGAAAATGGTCAGCGCGGCGATCGAGGCGCGCAACTGCTCCGCCGTCTGCATGGCATCAGCCTCGTTGGCAGCCGGCAGATAGAAGCCGAACTCCTCGCCCCCCATACGCGCCAGGATGGCATTGCGCCCCAGCTGTCGTGTCATCGCCTGCGCCACCGATGTCAGCACCTCGTCACCCGCCAGATGACCAAGACGATCATTCACCTGTTTGAAGTGGTCAATGTCGATGATCACATAGGCACTGGCGACCGGCGCCTCGCGCGGCAGACGGTCCATCATCCAGTGGCGATTGCGGATGCCCGTCAGGCTGTCGGTTTCGGTGAGGGCGATCAGTCTCTGTTCTGCACGCTCCTGCACCAGAATCAGCACAAACATGGCGATGGCAAACTGGGCGAGGATCAGCACGAGAAATGCCGCCGCCGGCGTCATCTGGACGCTATCAGGCACGACGAGCGCCACGAAGGTTACGGCAGCGGTGACGGCCTTGGCGCCGAAGGCTGCCGCAAGCCCGAAACGGCTCGTCAGCCTCTGCCTTTTCGGATCCCACATCACCAGTGCAGCGGAGGCGGCCGAAAAGCCGCCCATGCAGGTGAGGAAAACTGCGCCGCGGTAGAACCTTTCCAGCGGAAACGCGGTCACGAGGGCAGCGACCGCGATGCCAGCAGGCACGAGCAGCACCCACCAGAGCCTGCCCGCACGGTCTTCCGTGATCACGTCGCTCAGCCCCACAAGCATCAGAACATAGGCAACGGGGGTGACGATCGTCGTGAGATAGGTCCAGGTCTCGTAAGCGACGAAGCCCTGCTCGGAGGCGCCCGCCAGTACCGAGGCGACAGCAAGCACGAGGGACGCGACGGCCATCTTGCCGAGCCCATGGCCGCGCCGCGAGCCAAAGCGCAGATAAAGGAAACACAGCGCGCCGACCGTCAGCGACAGCGGATGCAGGATCAGGATGGTGGCGAGGTCGAGATGCATGAGGCGTCCAGGCAGAACCGATACAACCTGGCTTAGCAACGCAAAGCTTGCCGATTGCTGAACGAAGCCCGCCGCCTCACGCATGGCTGCATTCCCGTCCACGCAAGACGGCCTTGTGAAACGGCCGGGTTGATCGTCATCGCCGTTTCACCATGTCAAGGCAAACAGGAGGAACGGGGGAGATTCCCTTGAGCATATGCTTGCCTTTTGACCCCCTTTTGCCTATGGGACCCCTCCGACGCATTCGGGGCGTCCCGTTCACTTCCGCCAGATATGGCTGGGTTCACGAAGGATAGAGCCTTGATCCAAACTCCTTATTACCTGATCGACAAGTCCAAGCTGCTCCAGAACATGGAAAAGATCGCGACCTTGCGCGAACTCTCCGGCGCCAAGGCGCTTCTGGCGCTGAAATGCTTCGCCACCTGGTCCGTCTTCGATTTCATGCGCGACTATATGGACGGCACGACCTCCTCGTCGCTCAACGAAGTCCGTCTCGGCCATGAGCGCTTCGGCAAGGAAACCCACGCCTATTCGGTCGCTTACGCCGATTACGAGATCGACGAAGTCGTCAGCCATGCCGACAAGATCATCTTCAACTCGATCGGCCAGCTGACCCGCTTCGAGAGCCAGTCCTCCGGCATCATCCGCGGCCTGCGGCTGAACCCCGGCGTCTCCTCCTCGAGCTTCGACCTTGCAGACCCTGCCCGCCCCTTCTCGCGGCTTGGCGAATGGGACTTGAAAAAGGTCGAGCCGGTCATGGACCTGATCTCCGGGTTCATGATCCACAACAACTGCGAAAACGGCGATTTCGACCTTTTCGATCAGATGCTCGGCGATATCGAACAGAAGTTCGGTCCCCTCCTGAAGAAGGCCGAATGGGTCTCGCTCGGCGGCGGCATCCATTTCACCGGCGAGAACTATCCGCTGGAGAAGTTCGCCGAGCGCCTCAAGCGCTTCTCCGGCGAATTCGGCGTCCAGGTCTATCTGGAGCCCGGCGAAGCCTCGATCACCAAGTCGACCACGCTCGAAGTCACCGTGCTCGACAAGCTCTATAACGGCAAGGACCTTGTCGTAGTGGATTCATCCATCGAAGCGCATCTCCTCGATCTCCTGATCTACCGGGAAAGCGCAAAGGTCCACCCTAACCAGGGACCGCACCGGTACCAGGTCTGCGGCAAGTCCTGCCTTGCTGGCGATATCTTCGGCGAGTTCAATTTCGAACAGGAATTGAACATCGGCGACCGCATCTCGCTGCAGGACACCGCCGGCTACACGATGGTCAAGAAAAACTGGTTTAACGGCGTGCAAATGCCGGCAATCGCCATCCGCGAACTGGATGGCAGCCTCAGGACGGTCCGTGAGTTCGACTACACGGACTACGAACAAAGCCTGTCTTGAAATCCTTCAAGCCCAGGTTCTGACGATTGGACATAGGAGTTGGTCCCATTATGAAGAAGAACGTGCTCATCATCGGCGCCGGCGGCGTCGCGCAGGTGGTTGCCCACAAATGTGCGCAAAACAACGACGTGCTCGGCGACATCCATATCGCCTCGCGCACCAAGGCGAAGTGCGACGCGATCATCGCTTCGGTTCATGAAAAGAAGGCGATGAAGCAGGAGGGCGTTCTCGAAGCCCATGCGCTCGACGCCCTCGACATCGAAGCCACCAAGGCCCTGATCAAGAAGCTGGGCACCGAGATCGTCATCAATGTCGGCACCGCCTTCCTGAACATGTCGGTGCTGCGCGCCTGCATGGACACCGGCGTCGCCTATATCGACACCGCGATCCATGAAGAGCCGAACAAGATCTGCGAGACACCGCCGTGGTACGGAAACTACGAGTGGAAGCGTGCGGAAGAATGCGCTGAAAAGGGCATCACCGCCATCCTCGGCGCCGGCTTCGATCCGGGCGTCGTCAACGCCTATGCGCGTCTCGCCAAGGACGAGTATCTCGACAAGGTGACCGACGTCGACATCGTCGACATCAATGCCGGCAGCCACGGCAAGTACTTCGCCACGAACTTCGACCCGGAAATCAACTTCCGCGAATTCACCGGCGTCGTCTATTCCTGGCAGGGTGGCGAATGGCAGGTCAACAAGATGTTCGAGATCGGCAAGGACTACGACCTGCCGGTCGTCGGCACCCGCCGCGCCTATCTCTGCGGCCATGACGAAGTGCACTCATTGGCCAAGAACATGGACGGCGCCGACGTGCGCTTCTGGATGGGCTTTGGCGATCACTACATCAACGTCTTCACCGTCTTGAAGTCGATCGGCCTCCTCTCCGAACAGCCGGTCAAGCTCGCCGATGGTTCCGAAGTCGTGCCGCTCAAGGTCGTCAAGGCCTGCCTGCCCGACCCCTCCTCGCTTGCCCCGGAATACGAAGGCAAGACCTGCATCGGCGACTACGTGAAGGGTTTGAAGGACGGCAAGGAAAAGACCGTCTTCATCTACAACGTCGCCGATCACAAGGAAGCCTATAACGAAGTGGGCAGCCAGGGCATCTCCTACACCGCCGGCGTCCCTCCGGTCGCTGCGGCCATGCTCGTCGCGACAGGCGAATGGGACGTGAAGAAGATGGCCAACGTCGAAGAACTGCCGCCCAAGCCGTTCATCAATCTGCTGAACAAGATTGGTTTGCCGACCCGCATTCAGGACGAAGACGGCGATCGGGCTGTCGAGTTCTAAGAGCGCGGATAGCGTTTGAGGATTGAGGGAATGCGGACCCCGCCGGAGAAATTCGGCGGGGTTTTTCGTGCCCACAAGGCCCACCGCCGTCATGTCAGGGCGCAGTCCCGAGGATCTACTGCTGCCAGCGGCAGGCGGCACGGTCGAGAGTGCGGATGCCACGGCAGATGCTCGGCACAAGGCCGAGCATGACGACCGCACCCTTGGCACCCCACTCCGTCACATGTCTGTCGTGCCAAGCCCATAACGATCAGCGACATGAAACCCTGCCTTCTGATCATCGACCTGCAGAACGACTTCCTCGCGTCGCTTGAAACCAGCGTCGTCACATCCCTGGTCGCCAACACGAACCACCTCGTCCGCACCTTTCGCGCAGAGACTCTACCCATTGTCTGGATCAGTCAGGAATTCCGCGCCGACCTGAGCGATGCCTTTCTGGAAATGCGGGATAAGAATATCGCCAGTGTGATCGAGGGAACCGAGGGGGCGCAGCTCCATCCAGACCTCGAAGTCTCTGAAAACGACGTGACCATCATCAAGAAGCGCTATAGCGCCTTCTTCGGCACCACGCTCGATCAGTCCCTGCAGGAGCAGAAGGTCGATCATCTCGTCCTCTGCGGCATCAACACCCATGCCTGCATCCGAACCGCCGCCATCGATGCCTATCAGCGAGACTACCGCGTTCTGCTGCCAAGGGAGTGCATCGGCTCTTATGATGACGAACACGCTCGGGTCACGCTACGCTATCTGGATGGGAAGATCGGGCAGGTTGTGGGGGTCGAGGATGTGGTGGAGATGGTCCGGCAAGACCGACGCCCTAAGCACATTTAGGACATGGACTGCGATGAGGTCGCGGGGTTTTGAGAGGGTGCGTTAGCCTCTTGAGGATTGAGAAAATGCGGGCCACGCCGTGGTGAACTGGCGGGGTTTTTCGTTGGCTAAAAGGCCCACCGCCGTCAGCCTCGGGCGAAGTCCCGAGGATCTGCCGACGTCGGCGGCAAACGGCGAGGTCGAAGGTGGTGACGCCACTGCAGATGCTCGACACAAGGCCGAGGATGACGGAGTGGGGCAAGGTCAGCTTCGTTGCACTTCATTTTAGCTTTGCATGAATGCTATCTCAATACATGATGAGGCCGTTAAGATAGGGGCGTTTCATAAAGTGCATCTCTAAATTTTTGATGGGATTGGCGGGAGCGGCCGCCTTCGCCTTTGATCCGGCCCAGAGCGCCATCATCCTCTGCGGCAGCGACAAGCAGGGCATGAGCCAGACGCTGTTTTACAAGACCCTGATCCGCAAGGCCGATACCCGCTTTTCAGCCTGGCTGAAGGAGAAGCACAATGGACACTGACTGGAAAACCCTTCGCGCCGAACTGCCGGACGACGTCCGCGCACGCCTCGACGCCAAGCGCAACGAGCGGCGGCTGGGCAAGGCACTGGCCGAGGTCCGCAAGGCCATGCAGGCCACCCAACAGGATGTCGCAGCCCGGGCCGGTATGACGCAGAACACCGTGTCGAAAATCGAACGCTCCGACGACGTGCTCCTCTCCTCCGTGGTCCGCTACATGCGCTCCATCGGCGGCGGCGTCGAACTCGTGCTCAAGACGCCGGATGGCAAGGAAAGCCGTGTCGATCTGACGCCAGAGCCGAACTGAGCATATCCACCCCGCCCCCACCATGCTACGAGGCCGCCACCAACCAACCACACAGCCCGAGACCGCGATGCCCCCTGCCCTCTACGCCGACCTCACCACAACCCTCCGCCTCCTCCTCACCGAACTCCACCAATCCCCCGACCTCTTCCAGACCTGGGACGCCCATCTGGAGCTTGTCGCGGCCGGCGGGCTCGTGGTGGTGAAGTCGAAGCGGGCGAAGGGGCTGGTCGACAGCCTGTTCTGGGGCCGCGCGCCGGGATCCTCCGAGAACAAGCAATTGCCCGAGCCGACCGCCTTTGCCGCCATCGAGCGCTTCCTCGGCCTCGGCGCCCATCTCGCTCTGTCGGATGCCCTGCCCGAAGGGGCCGTGCTGGACGAGGCCTTTCCCCATTGCGCGGTAAAGCTTGCCTATCGCAAGAAGGGCGCGCCGAAGGCCAAATCGCTGTCGATGATCTTCATCGGCTTCAACGACGAGGCCGATGCGCTTGATTATGCCGAGCGTTTCCCCGCCCTGCCGCTGGTCACATCCAGGCCGCTGATGGCTGAACGGCTGCACGAATGGCGCTGACAGCCGGCTCATCCGCCTGAGACGAGGGAACTTTCGGGCTCCGTGCGACTTTCCTCGCCAAGACATCAAAGGAGCCCCATCATGTCCGCCAAGTTCCTGCACGCAGCGCTCGTCACCACGCTCGCCCTCGCCGGCCTTCCGCTCGCCGCCCCCTTTGCCGCCCCGGCTTCCGCGCAAGGGATTGAACTGCGCATCGGTCCGGATGGTGTGCGCCCGATCATTCGCGAGCGCGAACCCGAGCGTGACCGCCGCGACCGTAATCGCGGCTGCAGCCCGCGTGAAGCCCAGCGTGCCGCGGCGCAAGAGGGTCTGCGCCGCGCCGAAGTAGTGCGCGTCACCGATCGCAGCATCACCGTGCGTGGCTTTACCCGTCGCGGGCCTGAACAGCTGCGCTTTGCCAATCGCCGCGGTTGCCCGCTGATCTGATCGAAAAGCCTCAAACGACAAAAGCCGCCGGATCGCTCCGGCGGCTTTTTCACGTCAATCTCAGGCGAAAGCCTCAGCCGATGTCGGCGTGGCTCTCGATGATCCGGCCGACCAGGCCATAGGTAACGGCGTCTTCGGCCGAGAGCCAGTAGTCGCGGTCGATGTCCTTGGCGATCTTCTCCTGGCTCTGGCCGGTGGCCTTCGCATAGATCTTGATCAGGCGCTCGTTCATCTTGATGATTTCGCGGGCCTGGATCTCGATGTCGGAGGCCATGCCGCGGGTGCCGCCAGACGGCTGGTGCATCAGGAAGCGGGTGTTCGGCAGGGCCAGACGGCGCTCCTTGGGAACCGCGACGAAAATCAGCGAGCCGGCAGAGGCGGCCCAGCCAGTCGCGATGATGAAGACCTTCGGCTTGATGAAGCGGATCATGTCATGGATCGCGTCACCGGCTTCCACATGGCCGCCCGGCGAGCAGACGAACACGCGGATGTCTTCATCCGAGGCGGCAGCAAGCGCGACGAGCTGCGTGCAGACCTTCTGCGCCAGCTCCATGGTGATACCGCCATAGATGAAGATCGAACGCGACTTGAAGAGGTTCGCTTCCGTTTCCTTGCCGATCGGCAGTTCCTTGCTCTTGTCGTCTTCGTCTTCGTTCATCACAGGGGACAGTCCTCGTTGGTTTGGCTTATCCGCACATAGTGCGTCTCATGGCTTAAGACAATGCGGGAAAAAGACAAGCATGGAAGGAGTGAACAGGAGGTTGCCATCACAGGCGTTTCGTATGTGAGGATATCCGAATTATCTACGACCCCTTAACTCTTAAGGGTTAAATCTGGCAGCGACGGAGATACACATGCTCGCACAGATACGCCTCGCTGAACTGATTGGTGCCCTCAGCCACGCACTCGACCTGACCGGTGGGCAGATTGCCGGACACTGCATTCGCACCGCCCATATCGGTACGGCCATAGGCCGCCGCCTGGGCCTGCCGGAAGAGCAGATGCACGACCTCTATTACACCCTGATGCTGAAGGATCTCGGCTGCTCAGCCAATGCGGTGCGCATGTGTGAGATCTTCGATACGGACGATACCCGTTTCAAGGGCGACTTCCGCCGCGTCGATGGCACGCTGCCCAGCTTGCTGCGACAGGTCCTCCGCCACGCCGGCGCCCGTCGCGGCGTTACGGGCAAGGTCAAGGCTGTCATTAAGGCGCTGCGTTCAGGCAAACATGCGGGAGAACTGGTCGACATCCGCTGCCACAGGGGTGCGGAAATCGCACGCCAGATGCGGTTCTCCGAGGATGTCGCGGCAGGAATCCGCGAGCTCGACGAGCATCATGACGGCACCGGCCGACCAGACGGCCTGAAGGGCGAAGAGATCCATATCTTCGCCCGCATCGCACTGGCCGCCCAGGTGGTCGATGTTCATTCCAGCCATGGCAGCCCGGAACAGGCATTGCGTCAGCTCAGCGCCCGTCGGGGCACCTGGCTCGATCCCGCAGTCGTCGATGCATGCCTCGTCGTGCTGGCACAACCTGGCGTCTGGGACGATTTGAAGGCGCCGGATCTCCAGCTGAAGGTGCTGGCAGCAGAGCCGGGTCAGACGGTCATCCTGGCAGACGACGACTATCTCGACGATATCGTGGAGGGCTTCGCCCGCGTCATCGACGCAAAAAGCCCATACACCGCCGGCCATAGCGACCGGGTCGCGGAAATCACCGTGAAGATCGCCGAAGAACTCGGCATTTCTGCATCCGAATGCCGGAGCCTGCGTCGGGCGGCCCTGCTGCACGACATCGGCAAGCTCGGCGTCTCGGCCCGGGTGTTGAACAAGCCCTCCGGTCTCGATCCCGAGGAATGGACAGAGATGCAGGCCCATGCGGCGCATTCGGAGCGAATCCTCTCGCAAATCCCCGCCTTCGCGGAACTCGCGGAGGTCGGCGGCGCCCATCACGAGCGGCTCGACGGCAGGGGTTATCCGCGTGGGCTCACTGGCGACCAGCTCTCGCTCGCAACCCGGATCGTCGCCACTGCCGATGTCTTCGATGCTCTGACGGCCGAAAGACCCTACCGGGCTCCGATCACCCCGGCAGAAGCGCTCGCCGTCATCCGCAAGACCGCAGGTGTGCATCACGACCCGCTCTGCGTCGATGCCCTCGAACACGCCGTCGCCCGGGACAACGCCCTCGCGGCTGCGTGATCGCGCGACCGCCGCAGCGATACCCGTTCTTAATCCCATTCCTTCAGACTGGAGCAGTCAAGGCAAAAGCGCGAAGCGCGCTTTGCCACCGGAATTGCATGAAAACAAAAGGATAGAGCATGGATGCTACTCCGTTTTTGCTGGAAATGGTCTAACGGGAGGAGAAGGCGCCATGACCCAGACCATCAGGCTTGCAGAACTGATCGAGGCACTCAGTCACGCGCTCGACATGACGGAAGGTCAGCCCGCCGGCCATTGCGTGCGCTGCTGCTTCATCGGCACGCGCATCGGCCAGGCGCTTGGGCTTTGCGAAGAGGCGCTGCGCGATCTCTATTACACCCTGCTCTTGAAGGATCTCGGCTGCTCGTCCAATGCCGCCCGCATCTGCGAACTCTATCTGGCCGATGACCTGAAGTTCAAACACGACTTCAAGCTGGTCGACGGCTCCTTCCCGCAGATTCTGAAATTCGTGCTCTCCCACACCGGCATGGAAGCCGGGCTTGCCGAGCGCTTCCGCGGCATTCTCAACATCTTCAAGAATGGCGGCGAGATCTCGACCAGCCTGATCCAGACGCGATGCCAGCGCGGGGCCGAGATTGCCCGGCAGATGCGCTTTTCCGAGGAAGTGGCAAAGGGCATTCTCGATCTCGACGAACATGTCGATGGCGGCGGCCTGCCTCAAGGTTTGAAGGGCGAGGAAATCCACCTCTTTGCCCGCATCGCGCTGATGGCGCAGGTGATCGACGTCTTCTTCGTCCACCAGGGCCCAGAAGCCGCCCTCGTCGAGGTGAAGAAGCGCGCCGGCGGCTGGTTCGATCCGGAACTCGTCACAATCTTCGAAGCATTGGCCACGCCAGTCTTCTTTGCCGAACTCGGCTCGGATAATTTGGAAGCCTATGTGCTGGCGCTTGAACCGGGCCGCCAGGCGGTGATGGCTGACGAGTGCTATCTCGATGATATTGCTGCCGGCTTTGCCCGCGTCATCGATGCCAAGAGCCCCTACACCTCCGGCCACAGCGATCGCGTCGCCCTCTTCACCGACCTGATCGCCGAGGAAATGGGCATGGCATTGCCGGAACGACGCCGCCTGAAGCGTGCAGCTCTGCTGCATGACATCGGCAAGCTGGGCGTCTCCAACAGCGTGCTCGACAAACCCGGCCGCCTTGAAGGCGAGGAATGGGAGCAGATGAAGCGCCACGCGGAATTCTCCGAGACCATCCTCTCGCGCATCGCCGCTTTCGCCGATCTCGCCTTGATTGGCGGCACCCATCACGAAAAACTCGATGGCTCCGGCTATCCGCGCGGCCTGAAGGGCGACGAGATATCTTTCGAGACCCGCATCGTCGCCACCGCCGACGTCTTCGATGCACTGACCGCCGACCGCCCCTATCGCGCCGCCATGCCGGTCGAAAAGGCACTCACCATCCTCTGGGAAGGCGCCGGCCGCCACCACGACGAAACCTGCATCGCAGCACTCGAACGGGCACTTGCAAGGGCGGAACTCAAGGCGGCTTGAAACCTACCGCGAAATCCGTGTCGACAGGATGATCGACGACAGCGTCCGCTCGACGCCGGACAATTCGCCGATCCGGTCGATCAACCGGTCGAGCTCGGAAATCGACGGGGCGGCGACAATGGCGATCAGGTCGTAGGGACCGTTCACCGAATAGAGTGCGGTCACCTCGCGGATCGCGTTCAGCTCTCCGGTCACCGCCGTCAGCGCCTTCGGCGCGATGGTGATCATCACATGCGCCCGGATCAGCCCGCTTTGATAGGCATCGGAGAGCCGCACCTGATAGCCGGCAATCACCCCTTGCGCTTCCAGCCGCTCCAGCCGGGCCTGGACGGTGGTGCGTGACAGATTGAGCCGCCGCGCGAGTTCCGCCACCGGCATCCGCGCATTCTCCGAGAGCAGCGAGAGCAACTCCCGATCCTTATCTGTGATCTGCATTTCGCCCACTTCATTCGTCGATACGCCCGGATTGATACCGCAATCCGATCAGATCGTCACTTGGAATCGACAGCCTCCGCGCGCACACTGCTTTGACAAATGACATCTCGTCCGATTTGCGGACATCAGGCATGCGAGGGGCAACCATGAAGACCATCACCATCATCGGCGCGGGCAAGATCGGCGGCGCAATTGCCCGGATGCTCGCCGAAACCGGCGACTACGCGGTGACCGTCGCGGACCGCAGCGCCGAACAGCTGACAAAGCTCGACGCACATCCCGCCGTAAAGAAGCTCGAACTCGACATATCAGACGCGAACGCTCTCGACGCAGCCCTTTCCGGCCAGTTCGCCGTGCTCTCCGCCGCTCCCTTCCACCTGACCGGCGCGATCGCCGAAAGTGCCGCACGCACCGCGACGCATTACCTAGACCTCACCGAAGACGTGGCGACGACGCGCAAGGTGGAAGAACTCGCCCGCGGCGCACGCTCAGCCTTCATTCCCCAGTGTGGCCTCGCACCCGGCTTCATCTCGATCGTCGCCAACGACCTGACCAAGCATTTCGACACGCTGGACACGGTGCGCATGCGCGTCGGCGCCCTGCCGCAATATCCGTCCAACGCGCTGAACTACAATCTCACCTGGTCGACCGACGGCTTGATCAACGAGTACATCGAGCCCTGCGAGGCGATCGTAGAAGGCAAGCTGACTGTCGTGCCGGCCATAGAAGAGCGCGAGGAATTCTCGCTCGACGGCGTCACCTACGAGGCCTTCAACACCTCGGGCGGTCTCGGCACGCTGGCCAAGACGCTCGAAGGCCGGGTTCGCACGATGAACTACCGCACCATCCGCTATCCCGGCCACCAGGCGATCATCAAGGCGCTTTTGAACGACTTCAACCTGAAGAACCGCCGCGACGTTTTGAAGGATCTCTTCGAAAACGCCCTGCCTGCCACCATGCAGGACGTGGTTGTCGTCTTCGTCACCGTCTGCGGTTGGAAGGATGGCCGCTACCTGCAGGAAACCTATGCCAACAAGGTCTATGCCGGCGTGGTGGCTGCCAAGAAGATGAGCGCCATCCAGATCACCACGGCTGCCGGCATCTGCACCGTGCTTGACCTGCTCGCCGACGGCACCCTGCCGCAGGCCGGCTTCGTCCGCCAGGAAGAGATCGACCTTCCCGCCTTCCTCGCCAACCGCTTTGGCCGCGTCTACGATCCCGACGTCATGAAGGTCGCCAAGGCGGGCTGAACAATCGGGCTGAATAGTCTCCGGGGGGAGGTTGGACCGTTAAGGTCCAAAGGGGCGGTTCGTCGGCAGATGGGCCGCCCCGCACCTTGTCCGGCCCGACAGGCTTCGCAACGAACAGAAAGACTTGATGATCGAGATACATGGTTTCTTTAGTGGGCTAAGTTAGGGTATTCTGAATTTCAGCCTCCGGACGCACTTGGATCACCGTGCCAGAGAGGCCTAACCGGGGCCCCGAAGGGACGATTTGGCGAATGATGTTCGGCAAGGCCAATCAGGAGGACAAGGCGGATCGTGTCATCCGGGTCTATCAGACCGTGACGCTTGCCGTGGGTGGCGTCGCGCTGTTCTGGTCGCTGATATTTCTGGTCAAGGGCTACACCTTGCTGGCGCTGGCCGAGTTCTTTCCGGTTATCGCCGCCCTTGTCTGCTTCGCGCTCGTCACCCGCCGCCGGCTCGATCTCTTCCTCCTTGTCGCGCAGATCAGCTTTCTCATTTTTGTCATCGGCTTTTGCCTGATGTTCGACGTACCGCAGAATGGCGCGCCGCGCGTGACGCATCTTTTCTTGCCTGTGCTCGGCATGCTCGCCTACATCAATTATCTGCGCCGACCGTCCCGTCTCCAGCTTTCGGTGATCGCCGCAAGCCTCGTCTCCTTCGTCGTCCTGCATGCGGCCGATCTGAGGCTCCCCTTTGCCCAGCCGGTTCCCCCGGACCTGCACCGCATCGGCGTCTGGCTCAATCCGACCATGGCCGCCCTCATCTTCTGCACTGCCATTTACGCCCTGCAGCAACGGCTCTCGGCGCCAGGCGGCATCGCCCGAGATCTGGTGGCAGCCCTCCGGCATGGCGAGCTCAGCCTCGCCTACCAGCCGCAGGTCGATGCGAAGGGCGAGATCATGGGTGCTGAAGCCCTGCTGCGCTGGCACCACCCAGCCAAGGGCCCGATACCGCCTTCCACCTTCATCCCAGCCGCCGAAGAAGTCGGACTGATGCCGCTCGTCGGCAATTTCGTGCTCGAAGAGGCCTTGGCGACACTTGGTCGCTGGCAGGCCGATCCGAGGCTCGGGCGCCTCACCCTTTCGGTCAATGTCAGTGCCAGCCAGTTCAACGAGGGCGATTTCGAAACCACGCTGCGGGACTTGCTCGCCCGCCACCGCATCGATCCCACACGTCTGAGGCTTGAACTCACCGAAAGCGTCTTGATCGCCGGGCTCGAACCCGTCGCGGAGAAAATGGTGTCCCTGAAGAGGCTCGGCCTCACTTTCTCGCTCGACGATTTCGGCACCGGCTTTTCCTCGCTGGCCTATCTGCGCCGCCTGCCAGTGAGCGAGCTCAAGATCGACCGCAGCTTTGTCGCAGCCGTCGCCGAAAACGACCGCGATGCCGCCCTCGTCCGCTCGATCAGGGCGATCGCCACCGATCTCGGCCTCGAAACCGTGGCCGAAGGGGTGGAAACCCCGGCCCAGCTCGCCTTTCTCGAGACGACCGGCTGCCGGTTCTTCCAGGGTTATCTCTTCGGGCGGCCTATGCCGCTCGCCGATTTCGAGCTTGCGGTGCGGGCCCCGAAGCCGAAGCCGGCGCTTGCCCCCGAACGGCCGTCCCCCCGCCTTGCTGCCGGCTGACCGACAAGCCTGATCAGTCAGCCGAAGCGCCCGAGCAGTTTCAGCATCCATTGCGCCATCCGCCCATAAGGCGGATAGAGGAACTTCACGCCAGAGATCGCCGACTGCTTCAGCACCGGCTTCTCCTTGCTGAGCGCCAGGAACCCCGCTTCGCCGTGATAGGCGCCGTAGCCGGAGGCACCCACGCCGCCGAAGGGCAGATCGTCCTGGGCGAGATGCAGGATCGTGTCGTTGACCGTCACGCCGCCGGCAATCGTGCCGGAAAGCACGCGCTCCTGCGCCGCCTTGTCCTCGCCGAACCAGTAGAGCGCCAGCGGCCGGTCGCGGTGGTTGATATAGGCGATCGCCTCGTCCAGCGTGTCATAGGCAACGATCGGCAGGATCGGCCCGAAGATCTCTTCCTGCATCACGGCGGTATCGTCCGGCGCACCGATTACCGCGACCGGCGAAAACACGCGGGCGTCAGGATCATGCGGCCCGGCAAGCTCGGCCACCTCCGCGCCCTTCTCGCGGGCTTCCTCGACGAGCCGGGTGAGCCGGGCGTAATGCCGGGGACTGATGATCGAGGTGTAGTCAGCATTGGCAGGCAGGCCGGGATATTGCCTGTTAACCTCCGCCTTCACGGCGGCGAGGAAATCGGCAACCCGCTCGCGCGGCACCAGCGCATAATCGGGCGCCACGCAGGTCTGGCCGGAATTCAAAAGCTTGCCCCAGACGAGGCGCGGCACGGCCTTGTCGAACTGCACGGAAGCGTCGAGAATGGCCGGCGACTTGCCGCCGAGCTCGAGGGTGACAGGCGTCAGGTTCTTCGCCGCCGCTTCTGCCACCTTGCGGCCTATCGCCGTCGAGCCGGTAAAGATCAGGTGGTCGAAGGGGGCCGACGTAAAGGCCGTCGCCACCTCGGGCCCGCCTGTCACGACAGCCACCTCGTCCTCGGAGAACGTCTCGGAGATGGCTTTTGCCAGCACCTCGGAAAAGGCAGGCGTCAGTTCCGACGGTTTCAGGATCGCCCGATTGCCGGCCGCAAGGGCGCCGACCAAGGGCGACAGCATCAGATTGAGCGGATAGTTCCACGGGGCAACGATCCCGACGACGCCGAGCGGCTGGCGCAGAATGACCGCCGAGGCCGGCTTGCCGGTCCAGGCCAGCGACACGCGACGCGGCCGCATCCAGCGTTTCAGATGTTTGCGCCCATGGCGGATCGCGGCCCGCACCGGCACGACATCGGTGAGCGTGGTAACGACGGCGGGCCGATTGCCGAAATCCTCAGAAATCGCCGCGGCAAAACGATCCTGCCAGGCTTCGATCATCCGGTCGAGCCGCGCCAGGCGATCGTCGCGAATGGCATGGCTGGGGGTAACGTCGGCGGCCCAGGCCGCCTTCTGCGCCGCGAGCAGGGACGCGATACGCGCGGCGGGATCCGCGATCTCTGCTTTCGGCGATACCTGTCCGTCCATGGCGGTTTCCTCTCGTTTTTCTTCTCTCTCAAGATGGGCAGTTTACGCTCCTTTGTTCAAGGGAGAACAAATGATTTTTGAATTCTCCTCTCCCCTTTGTGGGAGAGGATATAAAATCGAGGGCTTAGCCCGATCAGGGCTAAACCTCAGATTTTGTTGGTGAGGGGATCGGTGATGGTGGCACGACGAACGGACCCCCTCACTTGCGATTTCAGATGTTTAGGCGGCTTGCGCTCGCCTAATTCATCGAAATCGCTTTCTCCCCCACCAAGGGGGAGATGGCCTCCGCGCTTGCGGCCCGCTCTCCCCCCTCCAGGAACTGAACTGTCAAAATACGCATGCTCGGCCACCGGTCGGGATCAACTCCCTCCGGGTCGGTCATGCTTGTCTCGGACGAGGCGCCAGAAGCAACCTGTCTAAGTAGTTTATGTGGCTCCTTCCGGCGCCTCGTTCGGCGTCTATTCCCGCTGCATGCGTCTCTCTGGCAAGGCGGCGACGGTCCTTGGAACTTGCGTCCCGAGGAATGACCGGGCGCGGGTCCGGCTTTGGCAGAGTCTTCCCAAGGGAATGTCTGCCATAGCCTGGCCGGTGGCCCGGGAGGTTCCCGCCGGATGGTGCACCATTCCGACCGGGACCCTCGCC
>NZ_LJIB01000042.1:0-53297 GCF_001295785.1 Rhizobium sp. AAP116 | reverse complement strand
GAAGCCGAAGCCCTTGGTGGAATTGAACCATTTTACTGTGCCAGTGGTCATGATGAACCCTTTCATAGCGTAGAGAGTGCCCCAGCGCGGATGCGCTGTGGAGGTAACGATTTTTGAAAGGAAGGTTCGACAGGGCGCAAATGATGCGCGGTAACCAAAGCTCAGCAAGCAAATATCGATGACCATTAGATAGACGCGTTTCTAATGAATGTCAACCATCGGTTTCCATTCCGCCTCAAATCTCAATCAAAAGTGTAATTTGCGCGAATGCAACCGCATCCCGTTTTCTGCATCAAATGCTCGCGAAAGCGGCCCTGAGTTTCGCCAGGAAACGCTTGCGCTTTTCATCCGTCGCGCGGTCCATGTCGTGCAGCGCCAGCATGCGAAAATCGACGGACTTGGCGCAGAAGGCGGCCACGCCGCGCTTCATGATCCGCCTGACCGGGTTGCCCATGTAGAGATGCACGACCCACCACGGAGAACCGGTCGAGGTCACGACCCAGAAGCTACGGATATGGGTCATCAGCGGCACGATGCGTCCGCCGGCCTTGTCATGCTCGAAGGCAACGCCCGGCACGAAGATGCGGTCGATGAAGCCCTTCATGATGGCCGGCAGATTGAACCACCATTGCGGAAAGACGAGCACGAGACCATCTGCTACCTTCAGTCGCTCGACAATGCCTGAGACGTCTTCCGGCGGTTGATAGCCCGGCTCCATGTAGGCGGCACGCTCGGCAGCCGAGAGGCGCGGGTCGAAATCCTCGGCGTAGAGGTCGAGCAGATCGACCTGATGGCCCTTCGCTTCCAGCGTCTCCACCACAGCCCGTGCGGCAGAAGCGGCAAAGCTCTGCGGCAGCGGATGGGCGAGCACGACCAGAAAGCGGCGTGACATCAGAACAGGCTCCCCTGCCCGGCCGGAGGCTCGCTCTTGCGCGCCGGCCTGAACACGGCGGCTGCGCGGGCCGGCTGCGGGGCCGACGGTTCCGGCGGGGATACACCCTCGCCAGCAACGGCATCCACTCGCCCATCGGCGAATTCGATCGCGATCGCCTGGCCATGCGACAGCCCGTCGGCGCGCGAAACCGGGCGATCATTCTCGTCGCGGATCACGGCATAACCGCGCGCCAGTACGTTCTTGTAGGAGAGTGACTGCAGCACGCGGTCCTGCGACACCAGTGACTGTCGGGCACGGCGCAGGTCGTTCATCACGGCGCTGTCGGCACGGCGACCCAGACTTTCCAGCCTGTCCTTCGAGCGCTCCGTCATCGCCTTCAGCCGCGCCGGGACTGCCGTCAACGTTGCATCGAAGCGTCCAAGGCGGGCCTTGTTGCGCTCGATCAGCCGCTCGATGACCCGTTCGGCGCGCACGGCATTTTCCGTGAGTTTCTGCTTACGCTCCACCAGTCGGCGCGCCAGCATGTCGGGCGACAGTTTCGCCGCCGCGCGCTCGAAGCTGCGGCGCTTGTTCATGGTGTTGAGTTCGAGGCTGCGCCCGAGACCTGCGGCCGCCTCGTCAAAGCGACGACGCGGCAAGGCCAGCAACTGGTCCAGCGAAGGCAGCGCCCGCACGAGGCTGCGCAGGTTCTGGCGGCGATTGTCCATCTGCCGGTTCATGGCGCCGGACAACCGGGCAGACAGTGTGGCCACCTGCGCCTCAAGATCGGCCTTCACGGGCACGGCCATTTCGGCCGCCCCCGTCGGGGTCGGTGCGCGGACGTCTGCGGCGTAGTCGATCAGGGTCCAGTCGGTTTCGTGGCCGACCGCCGAGATCAGTGGAATGCTGCTCGCAGCCGCCGCACGGACCACGGCCTCGTCGTTGAAACTCCAGAGGTCCTCGAGGCTGCCGCCGCCGCGCGCCACGATCAGCACGTCCGGTCGCGGCATCGGCCCGCCGGGCTCCAGCGCATTGAAGCCGTGGATGGCATTCGCCACCTCGTCGCCGGAGCCTTCGCCCTGAACCTTGACCGGCCAGACCAGCACATGCACCGGGAAGCGGTCGGAGATGCGGTGCAGGATATCGCGGATGACAGCACCGGTCGGCGAGGTGACGACGCCGATCACCTTCGGTAGGAAGGGCAGGAGCTGCTTGCGGGCCGGGTCGAACAGGCCCTCCGCCGTAAAGCGACGCTTACGCTCCTCAATCAGGGCCATCAGCGCGCCTGCACCGGCCGGCTCCATCTGCTCGATGACGATCTGGTATTTCGACGAACCTGGGAAGGTCGTGACCTTGCCGGTGGCGATCACCTCCATGCCCTCTTCCGGGCGATATTTCAGCTTGGAAAAGGAGCCCTTCCAGATCACCGCATCAATGCGCGCCTTGTCGTCCTTCAGGCTGAAATAGGCATGGCCCGAGGAATGCGGTCCGCGATAACCGGAGATTTCACCGCGCACCCGCACATGGTCGAAGGATGTTTCGATGGTGCGCTTGATCGAGCCCGAAAGCTCCGAAACGGAAAATTCGGTGAGGTTCGTCGGCGAATCGTTGTCGAAGAAATTGCTCATGCCCCTTCCCTAGCGGAAAACGGGGCCAAGATCAGCCCAAAGCACCCGTCATCAAGCGCTTTCCGCTCACGGCAGCTCCACCCGGTAAATCTGCATTCCGGAGGCGCCTTCGATGGGCACGGGCCTGAGATAAGCAGGCACCTCCCCCTTCATCATGCCGGCATAGAGCCCGTCGACTTTCGTCGACGCGATGTTTTGTGTAGGCGTGAGATCCGGGCAGAAGACGAGGATTGTCGCCCCGGCGCCGCGCAGGAACGCGGCGGCCTCTTCCGGCTCGGCCAGCCCCACATGCAGTTCCGTCAGCATGCCACCCTGATTGCGGTGGTAGGGGCCGGACAGGACGCGGTGGCGGGTGAAACGCAGAATTTCCGGGCCCAGATCCACAGCCGCGACTACCACGCCGTCCGGCAGGCTGTTCAGGGTCGCAAATCCTGCCGGCGCGTCACAGGCCGGCTTGGCCCCAGCCATGGTGGCCGGTGTCTGGGCAAGCCCCTTCATCCGGTTGGTTACACCTGCCGTTCCCTCGACGAAGAGCACGCCGAAAAGCGCCCAGGCGCTCGGCACGGACAAGAAGGCAGCGAGCGCAAAAAGCAGGCCCGTGCCAAGCTGCTGCGGCTCCTCGCGCGCCTTGCGCCTCAGTTCGCCGATCAAAAGCGCCAGCGGCGGGATGGCGAGCAAATTGGCGAAAATCGCCCCGCGCACCTGAACCAGCGCAATGACGAAAGAAACCGCGATCAGACCGAGCATGATTGCGTGGCTGCGGATCCGGTCACCATTGACGATGCGCAACAGGCAGACGCCAATGGCGAAGAAACCGACGGCGTAGAAGCCTCCAAAGGCTGCGGGGTCCTTCGCGAGTTGATCGACGAAGGACTGGGCCTCGATGACGCCGGAAAGCCAAAGCGTGTGCAGCAATGGATCGAGTTCGTTCAGCGGGTTCTGCAGGCATTGCGGCGCGATCGTCACGGTGCCGGCCAGCACCAGGGCGCCGGTCACGCCGATCGCCGCAATCCGCAACCGACGATCGCCCATGCCCGGAAGCTGCGTGGCAACGAAGAGGGACGCGGCTCCGATGCCGACCACGGCATAGAAGCCGACCGAAAGGCTGTCGCAGGTCACCACCGCATACTGGACCGATGGCACGGTGGCGAAGAACATGGCAGACAGGCTGACCAGAAGCGTCAGGGAGAAGGCGCGCGCGGCCCTCGCATAAATCTCACCCTCGAGCGCCCATAGGATGCCGACGGTGGCACAGACGGTCGCCACCAGGGGCGTGGTCTCGGCGCCGATGGCGATCGCGAGTGCAGCAGCGAGGCCCGCAAGCGCATGGCCAACGAGCCCACGCGCCGGATCGACCAGCCCCGCAGCCATGGTCGCGACCAGGACAAGCTGGACATTGTGGTGATCGATCGAGCCCGGCAGGAAGCGGTTTCCGGTGACGACGAAGACCGCCGTCAGCATCAGTGCCAGATGCATGGTGACATCATCGCCCATGCGGCGGGCGGCGACGGCGACCGCTGCCATCAGCGGCAAGATCAGAAGGAAAGGCCAGACGATCAGCGCCAGCGCCTCGGCCTGTTGCATCGGCACAAACTGGGCGAATAGGCGGATCAGCAGCGCGATCGGCAGATCGATCAGGCGGGACCAGTGCATCAGCGTGCCGCCATCAAGCCCCAGCCGATACTGTGTGACGTCGAACCAGGACTGACCGGCAAGCAGATCACGCACCTGCACGAGCCGCAGGACATCGTCGTTGTCGGCTCCGACATAGTCGCTCGCGGCCGGCAGGTTGAGCGCAGCCAGCACCGCCATGGTCACGATACCGTAAACCAGCGTCCAGAGAAGGAGCGGGCGCGGCGCCCGGGCTCTCGACGCGCCAGGCAGGGTGATGTCGGCCATGCTTCGTCAAACCTCCAAGTCCGCCTCGATCGTTTCCTTGCAAAGAAACGACCGGCAGACCGTATTTCAAAGACTGCTCTTCTCCGAAACCTAGCCTTAACCTTCTCAAGAAATAGTAAAACCAATGGTGGCCGAAGGCTGCCCGAACCCCAGCGCTTTGAGCAGGTCCCGATGAGCCACCCGGCCAACCCCTCCCTCGACATCGCCGTTCTCCTGCCCTGCTACAATGAGGCGGCAACGATCGGCCAGGTTGTGAGCGATTTCCGTGCGGCCCTGCCCGAGGCGAAGATCTACGTCTATGACAACAACTCGACCGATGGCACAGCGCTGAAGGCGATGCTGGCCGGGGCCACCGTCGTGCGCGAACGTCGCCAGGGCAAGGGCCATGTGGTGCGCCGCATGTTCTGCGACATCGATGCCGACATCTACATCATGGCCGATGGCGACGGGACATATGGTCCTGCCGACTCCGAGGAACTGATCCGCACGCTGATCACCGAGCGGGCCGACATGGTGGTCGGCACCAGACGGGGGGTCCATGACGATGCCGGACGCCAGGGCCATGCCTTCGGCAACCGGCTGTTCAACCTGCTTTACCGCGTGCTGTTCGGCAACGACTTCACAGACATCTTGTCCGGCTACCGCGCCTTTTCGCGCCGTTATGTAAAGAGCTTCCCAGCGATTTCCGGTGGGTTTGAGATAGAGACGGAAATGTCCGTGCATGCCTCGCGGCTGAGGCTGCCGGTCGTCGAGCTGGAGCTCGACTATGGGCGTCGCCCAACGGGATCACAATCGAAGCTCTCGACATTTCGAGACGGCTTCAAGATCCTCAAGATGTTCGCTCTCCTGATGAAGGAGACCCGCCCTTTCACGTTCTTCGCCCTCATCGCCTGCGCGTTCCTGGCGAGCGGCATACTCTTTGCCGCTCCGGTCATCGTGGAGTATCTCCAGACGGGCCTTGTCCCGCGAATGCCGACCTGGGTCCTGTCCCTCTGCCTCGTCGGCCTCAGCTTCGTTTCCTTTGCCGGTGGGGTCATCCTGGATTCGGTTGCGCAGGGACGCAACGAACTGCTTCGGCTTCATTATCTTGCCTTGCCCTCGATCCATTCGCGGAGCCGGTCCGAAGCGACCGAAGGGAATGCACAGGAAAGAAATGCCGCATGAGGCGCGAGACCACCAACAGGATCCGCTTCGTCATAGAAGACATCCTCCCGCCGATCCTGCGCGATTCCAGGCTGTTCCTTTGGCTGGCCGAGCGGGTCTGGGGCAAACACATCCGGGATCTGGCCGAGTTTCGGGCGCGCGCGCCGTTTCTGACCGAAGAGGCCTATGCCGCGCTCTACCGCAAACACCCGCGGGTGCATGCCGGGACGGACAATTCGGAGGCCTGCATTGAGCAGGTCGTGCAGGGTGTCGAGGGCGACAGCGTCTGCGACATCGGCTGCGGGACGGGCGCGCTGCTCACGCGCATCCGAGCGCGACACCCGCATCTTGCCCGGATCACGGGCGTGGATTTTGTCATCGACGACGCGGCTTCCCTGCCGGGTGTCGAATATGTTGCAGCGAAGATCGAAAACCTGCCCTTTGCGGACAAAGAGTTCGATACGGTCATCTGCACCCATGTCATCGAACATGTTCTCGAATACCAGCGCGCCATCGCGGAGTTGCGGCGCATTGCCCGAAAGCGCCTGATCATCGTCGTTCCGCGGGAACGTGAGGCGCGCTACAGTTTCAATCCGCACTTCAATTTCTTTCCCTATACGCACTCGTTCCTGCGCGCCATGCATCCGATCCCACCACAATATGCCTGCGCGGATATCGGACGGGACATCTTCTACATGGAAACGCTGGAGGGCTGAGGGCGATGGAGTTTTCCAGCCTGACACTTGCGACCTGGATAGGATTGCTCGCCACGCCGCTGTTGATTGCGATGGGGCAGGTTCTGTTCAAGCTGACGAGCCAGAGCACAGGGACATTTTCTCTGGCGAGCCTGATGATGCTCGCGGTCAATCCGGTGTTCATTGCGGCGCTAGCGCTTTACGGTTTTGGAACCGTCGTCTGGATCTATGTGCTGCGCTCCGTACCTCTGACGCTCGCCTATTCCTTCATGGGGCTGACCTTCTGCTTCGTCCCCCTGCTGGCGCAACTCTTCTTCGGCGAACCCTTGCACATGCGCTATCTGATCGGGACGCTGCTCATCCTGGCCGGGCTTGTGACCATACATGTCTGATCGCAGCAATCGGTTTGATTCGTCTGTGACGCTCGGCGTCACGCTGGCCGCCGACCTCCTGCTGTTTCCGATAATTTTTGCCGTCCTCGACGCACCGCTCATGTCACGTGCGGTATCCCTGGTCGTTGCCTATGCTCTCTCGCAGATCCTGCGGCTCGGCATCGGGCGCGGCATATCCCCCCGGGCCCTTCTTCAGGTGCCGGGCTTGTGGCCGCTTCTTGCGGTCACGGTCCTGATCAATTTCGGCCTTTTCGTTATCCTCAACGCCCGTGCGCCGGACATCCGACCCATCCTGCATCTGTTGCTGGCCTGGGCCGGATCTCTGCTGTTCCTCAGTTTCGGATCTTCACGGATAAAACGCCTGCGCTGATCTTCGGCCACCGCTGCGGACAGTCGAGGTCGGTTCGCTTACACCGCTTCCCAGCCATCCTTGTCTGCGGCCCGGTAGATCGCATCGATCAGCTTCTGGTTTGCCTTGGAGCTTTCCAGGGTGACGACCTCCCCCTTGGTGCCGGCAACAGCGCGGGCAAAGGCTTCCGCCTCCAGCTTGTATTGGCGGCTGTCGGGGAAGCGGAAGATCTGCGAGACGTTGTGGCTGCGATTGGTGAGTTCGACTTCCTCGGCACCCCAGCGATCGGCGTTGAAGGGTGACTTCACCTCGATGAACCCGTCAGTGCCATGGAAGACCATCAGCTGGCGGTTGGCCATCTGGGTCGAGACATAGAAGTTCAGTTCGAAATCGGCAAAGTCAGCCTTCACGCTCGCATAGATATCCGTGCCGAAGTCCGGATCGCGCTCGATGGTCGACTGGACGCGGACCGGCTCCTTATCCGTGACGAAGCGGGTGGTGATCGTCGGGTAGACGCCGATATCGGGCAATGCACCGCCGCCGAGCTCCGGGATGTTGCGCATGTTGCTGGGGTCGCGGTTGAAATAGGTGAAGGAGCCCTGGACCATCTTCAACGTGCCGATCGCGCCTTCGGCCAGCAGTTCACGCACCTTCAGCCAGACCGGTGCGTAAGTCACCATATAGGCTTCCGTGATCAGTACCTTGTTGCGTTCGCGCGCCGCGATGATCTCGTCGATTTCCGACGCTTTGAGCGCGATCGGCTTTTCACAAAGCACATGCTTGCCGGCGTCGGCGGCCTTGATCGCCCATTCGACATGCTGCGAGGTCGGCAAAGGAATATAGACCGCGTCGATGACGTCGGAGGCCAGCATCTCCTCGTAGGAGCCGAAGGCATGCGGCACCGAGAAGCGATCGGCCATCTCGCGGGCTCTCGGCAGATCGCGGCTGGCGATCGCTGTCACCACGGCATTTTCGGCATCCTGGATCGCCGGTACGACAAGCTCGCGACCGATCTTGGCCGTCGACAGAATTCCAAAACGCAGCATCTTTATTCCTCCTCAAAATGTCGGGGCGGACATTAGGCGAAGCTCCGGCAGGGCGCAACGGGTTGTCAGACAATCAGCTTGCGCCGACAAGGAGCCGCTTGGCCGAAAATGTCCGATCTTCGTCCGGGCCGCGCATAGTACCCATGACGCCTGGACTTATGTTAGCTGTCATCACAACGACAGGAGACGAATATGTCCGCTCAAGACACTGCCCTCATCGTGGTCGACGTTCAGGAGAGCTTTCGCCATGCGCCCTATTGGGACGCATCGGAACTCCCCGCTTACCTTTCGAGGCAGCAGGCACTGATCGACGGCGCGAAGGCTGCAGGCATGCCGATCGTGCAGATCTTCCACGTCGACACCGACGAAGCCTTCCGGCTGGAAAGCGGACTTGTCCGCACGCTCGACGAGATCACAATTACGCCGGACGTGACCTTCCACAAAGGCGTGCATTCGGCCCTGGTCGACACTGGTCTCGAAGCCTGGCTGCGCGAAAAGGGCATCTCACGCGTCATCGTCTCGGGCATCCGTACCGAGCAGTGCTGCGAGACCACCACGCGCCATGCATCCGATCTCGGCTTCGCGGTCGACTTCGTCACCGAGGCGACGCTCACCTTCCCGATGACGCATGCCTCCGGCCGGGTCTTTACCGCAGACGACATCCGCATGCGGACGGAGCTGGTGCTTGCCGACCGCTTTGCCCGGATCGTGACCGTCGAGCAGGCGCTTGCGCCGCCCTCCGCCGCCGCCTGAGATTGCCCATCATGGACGTGATCCCAGTCTTCATCCTCGTTCCGCCTGACACCCTGCTGATCGACATTGCCGGTCCGCTGGAGGTGTTGCGGTATGCGAACCAGGAGCAGGACCGGGTCCGTTTCGACTATCGCTACATCTCGGCCCAATCGCGGCAGCAGACCTCGATCGGGCTCATGCTCGACGGTCTCGAACCCCTGCCCGAGACGCTGCCTGACAATGCGATCCTGATGATTTCCGGCAGCCTCACTGTCGGCACCGAAGAGATCGCCCGCGAGGCCGAACTGAAGACGCTGACGCGCTGGCTCGCCCGCACGGCCAGGCCGGACACGCGGCTCGTCACCATCTGCTCCGGCGCGCTGCTTGCTGCGGCAGCCGGGCTGATGGAGGGCTATCAGTGCACCACGCATGCAGAATGCCTAGACGAACTCCGGGCACTTGCACCGACGGCGAGTGTTCTGGAGAACCGGCTCTATGTGGAAGATGGCAACCGCTTTTCGAGTGCCGGTATCTCGACCGGCATTGACCTGATGCTGCATCTCGTCAGCCGCTTCGCCTCGCCGCAGGCAGCACTCGCCGCTGCCCGCAAGATGGTCATCTATCTCCGTCGCAGCGGCCAGGACCCTCAGCTTTCGCCCTGGCTTTCCGGCCGCAACCATATCCATCCGGCCATCCACCGCGCCCAGGATGCGATCATGGCGGATCCGGCGCGCGACTGGTCGCTTCCCGGGCTCGCCGAGATCGCGCATTTGAGCGAACGGCATCTGTCCCGTCTTTTCCGGGAATATGTCGGTCAGTCGGTCGTCGATTACGTCAATCTGATGCGGGTGACGCTCGCCCAGGAGCTGCTCAAGCAATCGAGGCTCGACATGGAGAACCTCGCTTTGCGTGCCGGATTTGCCTCTTCGCGCCACATGCGGCGGATCTTCGTCCAGCATCACGGCGTGCCGCCCAGTCACTTTCGCCGGGCGGCCGAATGAGGAGCCCTGGACCGCAAAAGAGAGACTGCGGGACTGGACGGCTGCCGGTTTCGATCCATATCGGTTGCGGTTTCCGGCGTCGGGACAGCGGCTCTGCAGGTTCGATCAACGCTTCTGAATGGCCTCTTCGACCGACGCTTGCTAACCTGCCCTTTCCGTCGCTCCCTTGACCCCTCCCGAGGCTTTCCATGCAGAAACGTGCTCTCGGCCGCACCGGCCTTTCGATCGCTCCCGTCGTGCTCGGCGGCAATGTCTTCGGCTGGACGGCCGACGAGAAGACGTCGTTTGCCATTCTCGACCGCTTCTTCGATGCCGGCTTCAACACGATCGATACCGCCGACATGTATTCGCTCTGGGCCGACGGCAATGTCGGAGGCGAGAGTGAGACGATCATCGGCAACTGGCTGAAGCGCGGTGGTGTGAAGCGCGAAGATGCCGTTATCGTCACCAAGGTCGGGGCCGATCTCGGGGGCAAGAAGCGAGGCCTCAGCGCCCGCCGCATTGCAGAGGCCGTTGAAGACTCGCTCCGCCGTCTGCAGACCGACTATATCGATCTCTATCTCGCCCATTGGCCGGATGCCGAAACGGACGATGAGGAAAGCCTGACCGCCTTCGCCAAGCTGAAGGACGAGGGCAAGGTTCGCGCGATCGGCTGCTCCAACCTCGATGCCGAACAGCTTCAGGCGACCTTCGATGCGGCAAGCAACGCGGGCGTTGGTCGCTATGACGTGATCCAGCCGGAATACAATCTCTACACACGCTCGAAATTCGAGGGTGAACTCGCAGAGCTCTGCCAGCGCGAGGAGATCGGCGTCATCACATACTATGCGCTGGCCTCCGGTTTCCTCACCGGCAAGTACCGCAGTGCCGCCGATACCGAGGGCAAGGCACGCGGCGAGGATATGGAGCCCTATCTCAACGCACGTGGCTTCGATATATTGGGCGCTCTCGACCAGATCGCGGCCGAAAATGGCACCAGCCACGCGACCGTTGCGATCGCCTGGATCGCCGCACAGCCCGGCGTCACCGCGCCGATTGCGTCTGCCACCAGCCTGCGCCAGCTTGAAAGCCTGATCGCGGCCGGAAAACTGGAGCTGACGACCGCGCAGATGAAACAACTCAACCAAGCCGGAGCATGATCATGAAGACCCGCAGACTCGGCACCCTCACCACATCGACCATCGGCCTCGGCTGCATGGGCATGAGCCATGGCTATGGCACCAATATCGACGAGGCGGCGGCGCAAACGCTGTTCGATCACGCCATCGAACGTGGCGTGAACTTCTTCGATACGGCGGAGGTCTATGGACCCTTCACCAACGAGGAACTGGTCGGAAAGGGCCTGAAGCGGCATCGCGATCACGTGGTGATCGCCACCAAATTCGGCTTCACCATCGGCGACGAAGCCAAGGCCGCTCGACCTTCCGGCCTCGACAGCCGGCCGGAGCATGTGCGGGCCGTCGCCGAGGCGTCGCTGAAGCGGCTCGGCGTCGAGGTCATCGACCTCTTCTACCAGCACCGCGTCGACCCCGACGTTGCGATCGAGGAGACCGTCGGCGTGATGGCGGACCTCGTCAAGGAAGGCAAGGTCAAGGCGCTGGGCTTGTCCGAAGCGAGTGCGGCAACGCTGCGACGCGCCCATGCCGTGCATCCGATCTCGGCCATCCAGAGCGAATATTCGCTCTGGACCCGCGACCCCGAAACCAACGGCGTGCTCGATACCTGCCGCGAGCTCGGCATCGGCTTCGTGCCGTTTTCGCCGCTCGGTCGCGGCATGCTGACCGGCGCCCTGAAGGATTTGTCCAAGCTCGGCGAAAACGACTTCCGCCGCGGGTTGCCACGCTTCGACCAGGAGAATTTCGACGCCAACCTTGCACTTGTCACCGCTCTCGAAACCATGGCGGCGGACAAGGGCGTGAAGCCCGGCCAGTTGGCGCTTGCCTGGGTACTAGCCCAGGGCGATTTCATCGTGCCGATCCCCGGTACGACCAAGATCGCCAATCTCGACAGCAACATCGATGCGACCGGGATCAGGCTCTCGGCCGAAGAGCTCGCCACGCTGTCTTCCGTCGTCTCGCCAGACAAGGTGGCCGGCGCACGGTATGGCGAAGCCATGGCCAAGATGGCGGGGCGCTAAAAGCCTCCCTCAAGCAAAGCGCCGGCTACCCGCCACGCAGAGCACCACGAGCAGGGCTGTCGCCAGCATGGGAAGGCTCACCTTCTCATGCAACAGCCCTGCGGCAAGCACGAAACCGAGAAAGGGTTGCAGCAGCTGCAGCTGCCCGACCGAGGCAATGCCGCCCAGCGCCAGACCGCGATACCAGAAGATGAAGCCGATCATCATGCTGAACAGCGAGACGTAAGCCAAAGCCAACCAGCCTGACATCGACACGGCGCCAAGATCCTGCGGCAGTGTCCAAAGCGCGAGTGGCAGCATCACCGGCAGCGACAGCACCAGCGCCCAGCTGATCACCTGCCAGCCGCCAAGCCCACGCGACAGGCGGGCACCCTCGGCATAACCCAGGCCGCAAACGATTACCGCCGCGATCATCAGCACTGCGCCTCGCACCGCCATGTCCGCCGTCCCCGAGAGCGCAAAGCCGGCCACGAGCGCCGCTCCCGTGACGGAGAACATCCAGAAGACCGCTGATGGGCGCTCCCCCGCCCGCAAGACGCCGAACAGCGCGGTAGAAAGCGGTAGCAATCCGATGAAGACGATCGACTGGGCGGAATTGATGCTCTGCAGCGCCAGCGCCGTCAGCAGCGGGAAGCCGACCACGACGCCAAGCGAGACGATGGCCAGTGGCAACAGATCGCCGCGCAGGGGGCGCTTCTCCCGCATCGCGATCAGCAGGGCCGCTCCCAGAAGTGCGGCGATCACGGCCCGCGCCGAAGTCAGGAACAGCGGGGCGAAATCGGCAAGCCCCACCCGCGTTGCCGGCAGTGAGCCGCTGAAGATCAGCACGCCGATGAAACCACTCGCCCAGGCCTTCCACGAAGTCGTCATTTTCGTCTCCATTCGTCTGGCCTCCCCTATCGCGCGGAGGGGCTGGCGCAGACAGAGACGGATCGATACAATCTAGTCAAACTGTATTGATGACAAAGGCCATACAGATGAACGAACGTGTTCAGCCACCGGAGCTGCCGGCCTCAAGGACGGCCCATGTCATGGCCGATATTCGCGGCCGCATCGGTTCGGGCCAGCTCGTGCCCAACGACCGGCTGCCCTCGATCCGGCGCCTCGCCGCGGAGCTTTCGGTGTCGCCCTCGACTGTGGTCGAAGCCTATGACCGGCTCTCCGCCGAGGGCTTGATCCGGGCCCGCCCCGGCTCCGGCTTCTTCGTCACCGAGGCCGGCCGCACGCCCGCACCACTCGTCCGGCTTGAGCCGCCAAGGCCCCCGGAAGTCGATCCCTTCTGGGTAGCGCGTCAGGCGCTGGACGCCGATCCAGGCACATCCAAGCCCGGTTGCGGCTGGCTGCCGCCGGACTGGATGCCGACCGCCCTCCTGCATGCCGGCATGCGAAACGTGCTCCGCCAGGCGACCAGCCTCATGACGGATTACGGACCCTCGCGCGGCAGTGCTGGCCTTCGGCGCTTCGTCGAGATGCGACTGCGTCAGCAGTCGATTCCGCTGTCCGAAGATCAGGTGCTGCTTGCAGGCTCTGCCACCCAGGCGCTCGATCTGGTCTGCCGGCTGCTTTTGCGCCCCGGCGACCGCGTGATCGTCGACGATCCCTGCTACTTCAATTTCCAGACGCTGCTCCGCGCCCACCAGGCCATCGCCATCCCCGTGCCCTATACGGAAAACGGCCCCGACATCGCCGCCTTCCAGGCCGCCGTCGCCCGCGAGGCGCCGCGGCTTTATCTCACCAATTCCGGTCTGCACAATCCGACCGGTGCTACGCTCTCGCCGCAGATCGCCTTCCAGCTGCTCGGCATCATCACGCGTTCGGACATGCTAGTCGTCGAGGACGACATCTTTTCCGATTTCGAGCCGGAGCCTGCGATGACACTTGCGACGCTCGACGGGCTTTCCCGGGTCATCCGCATCGGCAGCTTCTCCAAGACCATCTCTGCTTCGCTGCGCACAGGATTCATCGCCGCCGACCCCGAGCGGATCCGGCTCCTCACTGACCTTCAGGTTGCAATCCAGTTCGGCGGCCCAAGCCAGGTTGCGACCGAAGCGATCCATGGCGTGCTCGCAAGCGGCGGCTATCGCAAACATCTCGAGCAATTGCATCGGCGGCTCGACACAGAGCGGCGCGCGGTGGGGACCCGGCTCGGGGAGCTTGGCATCCATCCCGTGCTCGCGCCGCGCGGCGGGCCCTATCTCTGGTGCCGGATGCCGGAAGGTGTCAGTTCCACCGCGCTTGCGCAGGCCGCCCTGCCGCAGGGGGTGGTGCTGGCGCCCGGCAACGTCTTCAGCCCATCGCTGTCATCAGACGGTTTCATGCGCTTCAACGTCGCGCACATGGGCGATGCGCGCCCGTTTCGGGTTCTGGAACGGGCGTTGAAGACGTCGCGCTGGCACTGACTGCCGCCGTCTTCGTGGTGGCTTTGAGTGTCGGGATCGGTGATCTGCCGATCTCGATCACCACCACTTTCCTTGCGATCTCCAACAAGCTCGGCTGGACGACAGCCGAGCTCAATCGCATCCATGAAGCCGTGATCTTGGGACTACAGGCTGAGCCGGGCGCTTGTCGCGGCCTTCTGCGGTGCGGGGCTCGCGATCTCGGGCGCCATCATGCAGTCGCTGCTGCGCAACCCGCTGGCTGAACCCTATGTGCTCGGCATTTCGGCCGGCGCCTCCACAGGGGCCGTGGGTATCGTCATCCTCGGCTTCGGCTCCGGTGCTGTCTCCCTCTCGGCCGGCGCTTTCGCCGGGGCCTTCACCGCCTTCCTCTTCGTCGTCCTGTTGTCCAACGGCACGCGCGGCGGGGCCGACCGCACCATTCTGGCTGGCGTTGCTGCATCCCAGCTCTTCAACGCCGCAACCTCTTATATCGTGACGACTGCCGGCAATGCCCAGCAGGCGCGTGATGTGATGTTCTGGCTGCTCGGCAGCTTCGGCGGCGTGCGCTGGCCGGAGTTCATGCTGGTCTCCGTGGTCGTCGGGTTTGGCCTGATCGCCTGCCTCGCCTATTCCCGCATCCTCGACGCCTTCCCTTCGGCGACGAGGCTGCCGCAGCACTTGGCGTCAATGTCGGTCGCGCCCGGCTCGCGCTCTTCTGTCTCACCGCCATGCTGACGACGACGATCGTCAGCATGGTCGGCTCGATCGGCCTCGTCATCCCGCATGCCGCCCGCTTCCTGGTCGGACCGCTGCATATCCGCTTGCTTCCGGCCTGCGCCATCGGCGGGGCGATCTTCATGGTGCTTGCCGATATAGCCTCGCGGATCCTGGTTCCGCAGCAGGTGCTGCCGATCGGCGTCGTGACGGCGCTCGTCGGCGTGCCGGTCTTCTCGATCATCCTCTATCGTTTCCAGCGCCCGACATGAGCATCACGGCCGACACCATCACCTGGAAGATCGGGTCGAAGACCATTCTCGACAAGGTGAGCTTTGCCGCACGTCCGGGCGAGATGCTAGGCCTGCTCGGCCCGAACGGCTCCGGCAAGACCTCGCTGCTGCGGCTGCTCGCAGGATTGAAGCGTCCCCATTCGGGCAGCATCAGCCTCAAGGGACACGATATCCAGTCGATCGCCCGCAAGACGATGGCGCAGCGCGTCGCCTTCGTCGAACAACATGCGACGACCAATGCCAATCTGAAGGTTGTCGACGTCGTCAAGCTCGGCCGCTTCCCGCATCGCTCGATGTTCTCCGCCTGGACTGCGGAAGACCAGGCAGCCGTCGAGCAGGCGCTGGAGCGGGCGGGGATGGTGGCAAAGCGCGACCATACCTGGCAGAGCCTGTCCGGCGGCGAACGGCAGCGGGCGCATATCGCCCGGGCCCTGGCTCAAGCCCCGAAGGAAATCATCCTCGACGAGCCGACCAACCATCTCGACGTGCAGCACCAGATCGCACTTCTGTCGCGAGGTATTCTCGATCGATGCCCATGTTGAGCCCTCGGCGCATCATGGCCGGCCGCTGATCCAATTCTCGCGGACGGTCCGCTAGGTCGACATGATTGCCGGGCAGTCCTGACCCGGACGAGCCGCCGATGCGGCTGAGAAATCGACCATCTCGCTCAGCCGCCGACCGCCCGGCGATAGGCCGATGGCGTCGTGCCGGTGACGGCCTTGAACATGCGCGTCAGATGGCTCTGGCTGCTGAAACCGCAGGCCGAGGCGATCTGAGCGATCGGTTCGCTACCGGCCAGCATACGCCTTGCGCGATCGATACGGCGGTTGAGGATGAAATCATGCGGGGAGACGCCGCAGCTCAGGCGGAACATGCGCTGCAGATGGAATTCGCTCAAGTCCGCCAGCTTCGCCAGATCCTTCAGCGTGATTGTCTGGTCGAGGCTTGCCTCGATGTGCTCCACAAGCCGTCTCCGCAGCACGGGAGCCAGACCGCCACGCAGCACCGGACGCCGCTCACCGCCATAACGCGGGTCGGCAAAGAGCTGCCCGACGGCCGCCACGATCGCCTGTTCGGCCAGCAGCCGGTTGCCGCCCTGCGTGGCAGCGGCCAGATGCACCAGCGCCTCCGCGAGTTTCGGCGCCTCGTCGAAGGTCGCCTCTGGCAGAAGCATCAGCCGGGCATCGCGGTCGAAGGTCTCCGAGAACAGGCGACGCAGTTCATCGTCGGCGACATAGAGATGCACGAATTCGAAGTTGTCGGTGATCTCCCATTCGGACGAGGCACCCTGCGGCATGATGCAGAGCGCACCCGGCCAGCCGGCAATGCTGCCGGCATCAATGCGCCGCGTGCCGTCGCCACCGCGGAGATAGCAGCTGAAGGTGTGCCCGTCGGTCCGCTCGTAGCGCATGCGGTCATGGCTGTTGCGCCAGATGGCGCTTCCCCTGCCTTCGCCCAGGTCGAGAGTCTGCATGCGCTCGGCACGGGACGAGGCAGAGAGGGAGCCAAAGACAGTGGCGGTGTGCAGCATGGATTGCCCTTGAAAGATCGGCTCTCATTCTAGCGCGCTTTGTGCGCCGCGCCATCGCGCAATCGGCGAAAGCTCCCTGCGTGGCGAAGATCACCGCAAGATCGTGCAAGAATGGACAGCCTCCGCGGCGTTACCTGCCTTTCGAAAGCGAGGCGCATCCCATGACCAATCTTCTTCTCTTCTCGTCCACCGTGCTGATCTGGGGCACGACCTGGATCGCGATCGCGCTGCAGATCGGGCCGGTGCCCGTGCTGGTCTCGGTCTTTTATCGCTTCGCGCTTGCGGCGCTCGTGCTCGTCGGCGTGCTGGCCCTCACAGGTCGCCTGAAAGTGCCGACGCTCAAGCAGCAGCCCTTCATCCTCGTCCAGGCGCTGTCGCTCTTCTGCTGCAACTTCCTCTGCTTCTATCACGCGGCGAGCTATGTGCCGTCTGGGCTCATCTCCGTCGTCTTCTCGCTCGCCACTGTTTACAACGCCGTCAATGCCCGGATCTTCTTCGGTGATGAGGTCAAGCCGCGCACGCTGGTCGCAGCAGCCCTTGGGGCCACCGGACTTGCGCTGCTTTTCGGCCCTGAGATCTTCATCGCCGTCAATCCGGACAGCTGGAAGGGCATCGGCCTTTCGGCGCTCGGCACGCTGTTCTTTTCCTTCGGCAACATGGCCTCCCGCCGCAACAGCGCTGAAGGCATCGCGCCTGTCACCGCCAATGCCTGGGGCATGAGCTATGGCTCGGCAGCGCTTCTCGCCCTGATCGGCATCACCGGCACGCCCATCGTGCTGCCGCCGGACCAGACCTATCTCGCCGCCCTCGTCTATCTCTCGGTCATCGGCTCCGTCATCGGCTTTACCACCTATCTGATGCTGGTCTCGCGCATCGGCTCGCAGAAGGCCGCCTATGCCACTGTGCTTTTCCCGGTCGTCGCGCTGACGCTATCAAGCCTCTACGAGGACTATCATTTCACGCCGCTCGCGATGGTGGGTCTCGCACTCACGCTCGCCGGCAATGCAGTGATGTTTGCGCGCCTGCCGCGCCGACAGCCCCTTAACGCTGTCGAGCCGGCGGAACTGAAGGGCTGACTACAGATCCTTCCGCCGTGACGGATGGCGCGGTCGATTTCCCGCGTCAGCGACGACATTCTGCGCTATGAGAAGCGTCACCGTCTGATCCCAACGCTGAAAGTGCCCATGGCCCCACGTTCCAACTCCGTGATCCGCCCTTGACCGGCCTTAACGATACTGCCGCGCTCACGCGGCTCGGCTTCAACGCCTTTTTCGCTGAGCAAGTGACGGCTGACGAGGCCGAGCTCCTTGTGCGCCGCATCTCCTCGGTGCATCGCGACCGCCTGGAGGCGATCGATGCGACGGGGCCGGTGGAGATCGAGCTTCCGCCCAACAGCAACACGGCCGATTTTGCCGTGGGCGACTGGGTTCTTGCCGCGCCCTACACCGGACTGCTCGCGCGTCGCCTGGATCGCCAGACCGTGCTGCAGCGACGCACCGAAGGCGCCTTCGGCCAGCAGCTCGCCGCCGCCAATGTCGATACGCTGTTCATCGTTACCTCCTGCAATGCGGATTTCAACGCCGCGCGGCTAGAACGCTATCTGGTCATGGCCAATGAGGCGGGCACGCGGCCCGTCCTCGTGCTCACCAAGGCCGATACGGTCGATGATGCCTCTGTCTACGCGGATGAGGCCCAAGGCCTGCAGCGCGATCTGCCTGTCGTCATCGTCAACGCCCGCTCGTCTGAAGCCGTCGACCCCTTAATGCCCTGGTGCGGCCCGGGCCAGACCGTTGCTCTGGTCGGCTCTTCTGGTGTGGGCAAGTCGACACTCGTGAATACGCTCGCCGGCCACGGCGCGGAAACGGCGCAGAAGACCGGCGCGATCCGCGAGCATGATGCCAAGGGTCGGCATACGACGACGGCACGTTCCCTGCACGCCATTGCGAGCGGCGGCTGGGTGATCGATACGCCCGGCATCCGCACGCTCTATGTCAGCGACATCACCGACGGGATCGACACGCTGTTTGCCGAAATCACCGAGCTTGTGCCGCATTGCAAGTTCCGAGATTGCAGCCATTCGCACGAAAAGGGCTGCGCCGTGCAGGCGGCGGTCCAGGACGGTAGCCTCGACCCGGCGCGTCTCGACCGGTGGCGACAATTGCAAGCGGAGAACCGCGACCGCACACCCGTCTATTCCGGGCCGAAGGGCAACAAGACGCTGCGCAAGAAGAAGTATTGAGCTTTCGGTCGCCAATCCCTACATAGGGTTCATAGGCGACGCCCTTCGCACGCGTCGCATCCGCTCGCCATCGACGAGCTTTTCTTCCCCGTTTAGCGCGACATTCCAGGCTCCGGCATTCTGCCGGCGCATTTCCAGAATTGGAGACCAGCATGGCAGACGACAACACCAAGGGCTATGAGCCAATTCCCTTTGCCAAGAAGCATCGCATCTCGGTCGAAGACGCCAAGGCGATCCTTGCCAAGCACGGCGACGACCGCAAGTCCGCCGACAAGGAAGGCCGTCGCGTCAGCCTGTGAGGTGTGATGACGAAGCCCGACCTTGCCGACGGTCATGACCGTCGGGTACACATCAAAAAGCCCTTTCCCTGACATGCAGGGAAAGGGCTTTTTCTTTGTCTCATCGCCAGCGGCCCAGGTCCGCCCGCCATCACAGGATCAGGCGCGCAGCGTGCCGCCCGTGGACTTCTCGACATTGCCGACGATCTTCTTCGTCAGTGTATCGAAATCCTCGTCGGTCAGCGTCTTGTCGGTCGGCTGGATCAGAACCTCGATCGCCACCGACTTCTTGCCCTCGCCGACGGATGCACCCTCGAAGATATCGAAGACATTGACGCCGGAGATCAGCTTGCGATCGGCGCTTGTCGCAGCCTTGATGATCGCGCCGGCCTCGACCGCCTTTTCGACGACGAAGGCAAAGTCGCGCTTCACCATCTGGAAGGCCGAAAGCTCGAGCGCCGGCTTGGTGCGGGTCGCCTTCTTCTTCGGTTCCGGCAGGGCATCGACATAGATCTCGAAGCCGCAGAGCGTGCCGGAGACATCGAGCGCTTCCAGCGTCTTCGGATGGAATTCACCGAAGGTGCCGAGGATGACCTTGGGGCCGGCCTTGATCGTGCCGGAGCGACCCGGGTGATACCATTCGGGACCGCCCTGCTCGATCTGGACATTGCCCGTGGGTATGCCGCAGGCTTCGAGCACGGCGAGTGCATCGGCCTTGGCATCGAAAACGTCGACCGGCTTGCCGCCGCCCTTGGCCTGGTTCGACCACATGCGGCCGGAACCGGCAATCGAGGCCGTGCCACGGCGAACGCCACCAGCAACCCGACGCTGGGTGTTGGGTGTGTCGCCTTCATAGGTGCCGGAAACTTCGAAGATCGCCACATCGCCAAAACCGCGGTCGGCATTGCGCTGGGCAGCGGTCAGCAGGCCCGGCAGCAGCGAGGGCCGCATGTCCGACATGTCTGATGCAATCGGGTTGACCAGCTTCAGCTTCTCGCTGCCGCCGCCGAAGAGCTTGGCATGCTCGGCCGAGATGAAGGACCAAGTGACGGCTTCCAGCATGCCGCGCGAGGCAAGCGCCCGGCGGGCCGAACGCGTGCGGATCTGCAACGTGGTCAGGATCTTGGCATTGACCGAACCGGTCGGCGGCAGGGGCTCCGGCTTGATCTTGTCGACGCCGTGCATCCGCATGACTTCTTCGACGAGATCGGCCTTGCCATCGACATCAGGACGCCAGGAGGGAACGGAGACCTTGGCCGAGGTCTCATCGCCCGAGAGGACTTCGAAGCCGAGGGCGGTCAGGATCTGGCGCGACTCGTCGTTGGAAACGGTCAGACCCGTCAGGCGCTTGACTTCCACATAGGGGAAATCAACCACCTTCTTCTGATGGCCCTTGTAGCCCTCGACCTTCTTTTCGGCCGCAACACCGCCGCACATTTCGAGCACCAGCTCGGTGGTGCGCTCCAGACCCGGGACCATATATTCCGGATCAACGCCACGCTCGAAGCGATAGCGCGCATCGGTGATGATGCCATGCGCACGGCCGGTCTTGGCAATGTTGATCGGATCCCAGAGGGCAGACTCAATCAGCACATTGACGGTGTTCTCGTCACAGCCGGAATGCTCGCCGCCCATGATGCCGCCGATGGATTCCAGGCCGTTGTCGTCAGCGATGACGACATTGTTCGGGTTGAGCTTGTAGGTGCGGGTGTCGAGCGCGAGGATTTCCTCGCCCTCCTTTGCGCGGCGGACGACCAGCGCGCCGTTGACCTTGTCGGCGTCGAAGACATGCATCGGACGACCCTGGTCGAAGGTCATGTAGTTGGTGACGTCAACAAGCGCCGAGATCGGACGAAGCCCGATCGCGAGCAGACGCTGCTGCATCCATTTCGGGCTCGGGCCGTTCTTCACGCCGCGCACGAGGCGATAGGCAAAGCCCGGGCAGAGATGCTCTTCGAGCTCCAGCTTGACCTGATGCGGGGTCTCTCCCTCCACCTTGAAGGCGGGCGCCTTCGGGGCCTTGAGCGTGCCGAGCCCAGAGGCTGCGAGATCGCGGGCGATGCCGAAGACCGAGGTGCAGTCCGGACGGTTCGGCGTCAGGTTGATCTCGATGACCGGATCGTCGAGGCCGGCATAAGATGCGAAAGACGCACCAACCGGCGCATCCTCGGGCAGGTCGATGATGCCGTTGTGGTCTTCGGAAATATTGAGCTCCTTTTCGGAGCACATCATGCCATGGCTTTCGACACCACGGATCTTGCCGACGGCGAGCGTCACATCAATGCCGGGCACATAGGTGCCGGGACGCGCCAGTGCGCCGATCATGCCGGCGCGGGCATTCGGCGCGCCGCAGACGATCTGCACCGGCTTGCCGTCACCGGCATCGACCGAGAGCACCTTCAGACGATCGGCCTCGGGATGCTTTTCCGCCGTCAGGATCCTGGCGATGACGAAGGGCTTGTAGGCCGCCTTGTCATCGACATCCTCGACCTCAAGCCCGATCGCGGTCAGCCGCTCGCAGATCTCGTCGAGCGAGGCCTCAGTTTCCAGGTGATCCTTCAGCCAGGAGAGTGTGAATTTCATTGAACTTTCTCGTCTTCCTCAATGCGCGTCTCGCGCAAATTCAGTATTCCGTCGCGGTCTCGTCGATAGGCCGGCGAGTCAATCAGGCCGCCTTGTCAGGCGCTTTGGCGCCCGGTGCCTTCCAGCCTGCCAGCATGCCTCGAATCGACAAATCCTCATCGACATCAGGCCAATGAACCCCCGCGAGCATGAGATGCACGTTGTTGCGCTGCGCAGGCGTTGCGTTCAGAAGGCGCGGATACCACCACAGCGGCGTCGATACCTGCCGTCCGTCGGCGAGCCGAACGTGGACCGTATGCGGATCGCACCAGGCCTCGGTCGGGCGCTCCGCCTCTGGATAGGAATCATGCGAAATAGTCATTCCATGCCTCCAGCATCTGCTGCCTGTGTTCCGCGACCACTTCCAGTATACGTGCAAGGTCTCTCTGGCTAAAGCCCCCGGCTTCCGCGACCTTGAGATCCGCAAGCCAGACCTTCGCTTCACCTCCATTGCCATCGACGTGAATATGAGGCGGCTCATATCGGTCGGCGGAGTAGAAATGAAAGCGAAACCCATACTTGCGAAGGACCGTCGGCATCAGATCATCCCTTGCACACTATCCCTCAAGCTGAGGGGCCTAATCCTACTGTCTCGTTCCCATCTGTATCTTGCCCGAGACGTCCAGCGGTCGCGCGCCTGACGCCTGCCTTCCGAGGAGCATGCTGACCACCGTCACATCGAGATCGATGTCGGGCCAGTGGATGCTCGACGGCATGAATTCCACGTTGTTTCGCTCCACCGGCATCGCCTCCTGAAGGGGCGGGTACCACCAGACCGGGACGCTGACGATACGACCGTCCGTCAGTTCCACATGCAGCAGGTCGTCATCGCAAAGCAGATCGACCGGCCGCATGTTGTCGAGATGTTCAATCACGTCGCATTTGCCTTCATTCACAAGGATGGGGCAGCCTCCGCCTGCCCCGCCCATTTGGCTGCCACAGCAGCCGTCATTCGCAGATCAGCTGCTCAGACCGCCGAACAGCGTCGGTACGTCGAGCGGGCGGAAGCCGTAATGGCTCATCCAGCGGACATCGGCGTTGAAGAAGTCGCGCAGGTCCGGCATGCCGTATTTCAGCATGGCGATGCGGTCGAGGCCCATGCCCCAGGCGAAGCCCTGGTATTCGTCGGGATCGAGGCCGCCGGCGCGCAGCACGTTCGGGTGAACCATGCCGCAGCCGAGGATTTCCATCCAGTCCTTGCCTTCGCCGAACTTGACGATCGGGCCCGAGGAACGATCGCACTGGATGTCGACCTCGAAGCTCGGCTCGGTGAACGGGAAGAAGGACGGGCGGAAGCGCATGGTGACGCTGTCGACTTCGAAGAATGCCTTGCAGAATTCTTCCAAGATCCAGCGCATGTGGCCGACATTCGCCGTCTTGTCGATGACGAGGCCCTCGACCTGATGGAACATCGGCGAATGGGTGGCATCCGAGTCCTGGCGATAGGTCTTGCCCGGAATGACGATGCGGATCGGCGGCTTCTGGGCCTCCATGGTGCGGATTTGCACCGGCGACGTGTGCGTGCGCAGCACCTTGCGCTCACCATTCTCATCCGGCTGGAGGAAGAAGGTGTCGTGCATCTCGCGGGCCGGATGTCCCTCGGGGAAGTTCAGCGCCGTGAAATTGTAATAGTCGGTCTCGATATCGGGACCTTCGGCAATCGAGAAACCCATATCGGCGAAGATCGCTGTGATCTCGTCGACGATCTGGCTGATCGGGTGGATGCGGCCACGTTCGGCCGGCGAGGAACGCACGGGCAGCGAGACATCCAGCGTCTCTGCCTTCAGGCGGGCGTCGATCGCCGCGTCCTTCAGCGCCGTCTTGCGGGTTCCGATTTCCTCGGTGATCTCGTTCTTCAGCGCGTTAATCGCGGCACCGCGCGTCTGGCGCTCTTCCGGCGTCATCGTGCCCAGCGTCTTCAAGAGTTCCGAGACGGACCCCTTCTTGCCGAGGGCCGCCACGCGCACAGCCTCGATCTGAGCCTCGTCCGCAGCAGCGGCGATGTCAGCGAGAAGCGTCGTCTTCAAACTGTCGAGATCGGACATGTTTCCGTTTCCTGCCCCATTGTCTCGCCACCATTTCCCGGCGGCATGAAGATCACATGAAAAAACCCGCGCCAGCCCTGCCAGCGCGGGTTTCCCAATACTTGAATTCAGTCTGGGAAGCGCTGGTTACTTGACCGCGCTTTCAAACTCGTTGGCCGTGCCGGCGTCCTTGAGGTAGGCGAGTGCCTTCTTGGAAGCTTCTACGAGCTTCGCGAATGCTGCCGGCTCATGGATGGCGAGGTCGGAAAGGACCTTGCGGTCGACTTCGATGCCAGCCTTGTTGAGGCCATCGATGAAGCGGCCGTAGGTCAGGCCGAATTCGCGGACTGCAGCGTTGATACGCTGGATCCACAGAGCGCGGAAGTTGCGCTTGTTGTTCTTGCGGTCGCGGTAAGCAAACTGCTTGGAACGATCAACGGCAGCCTTTGCTGCGCGGATCGTGTTCTTGCGGCGGCCGTAGAAGCCCTTGGCCTGCTTGAATACCTTGTTGTGCTTGGCGCGGGAAGTTACGCCACGTTTTACGCGTGCCATGTCATGATCTCCTTAATTGTCCAACAGCGAGCGGGTCTCAGAGACCGTTTGGCAGGTAGTTCTTGATGACCTTCTTGCCGTCAGGTTCAGCCAGAACCATCGTGCCGCGGGCATCGCGAATGAACTTGTTGGAACGCTTGATCATGCCGTGGCGCTTGCCAGCAGCGGCGGCGAGAACCTTGCCGGTCGCCGTGATCTTGAACCGCTTTTTGGCGGCAGATTTCGTCTTCATCTTGGGCATTTTGCTACTCCATTGTTCTTGTATCGAAACAGGCTGACGAATGCCCGTTTTCAAGCATAAAGAACGGCCACGGCATGCCCTGCCGGACCGTTCGGACGCGCGCTTATAACCGTAGACCTGAAAAAGCGCAACGGGTGGCGATCGGAATCTTCGTTTATAGGCCAGCCGGCAAAAGCAAGCTCACTCTGAGGCCACCGGTTGCCCCCCGCGAAAAGGCGATGGCACCGCCATAGGCGTTCAGAATATCGGAGGTGATCGCTAACCCCAGCCCCGTACCCTCGTCCTCCACCAGATGGACACCGCGAGCAGCAATTTCCGGGATCGCTGCCTCGGCAACACCTGGACCATCATCCTCGACTTCGAGCCGAATATGTTTCCCGTCGCGCTCCGCCACGACAGCGATCTGAGTTTTGGCGAAGTGCGTGGCATTGTCGAGCACATTGCCGAGCGCCTCTGCGAGGTCGGCTGGATCCATGTCGACGGTCAGCTGATCATCGACATCGACCTTCCAGGCGACGTCACGCACGGCCGTGACCGGCGTCAGAACCGATATCAGCTTGCCGGTGAGCGAAGCCAGGCCCGTTTGTGCCATCTGCTCGACGCCGAGCCTTGCCGACTGCAGCTGCCGGTCGGAACGTTGGCGGATCAGATCAACCTGCTGACGGATCATGCCGCGCTCCCGATCGGGCAGATTGTCTGCGAGCTGCAGCAGAACGGTGAGCGGCGTCTTCAGGCCATGGGCTAGATCGCTTGCTCTGGCACGGGCGCGCTCGACGGCCGTTTCCCTCTCCTTCAGGAGGCCGTTGAGCTCCGTGACGAGAGGACGGAGCTCGGTAGGGCCGGCATCGGGCAATTGGTCGGTCCGTCCGGAACGGACGAGAGAAAGCGCCTGCTGCAATCTCGACAGCGGCGCAAGGCCGATGCCGATCTGCAGGAAAGCCGCCGCCAGCAGGACGGCAGCCGTGAGGACGAGCATGATCGTCATCGCGCCATGGAACTTAGAGATGGCATCATCGATCATCTTTTGATCGAAACCGGCAAGCAGCGTCAGAGGCCGATTGCCTTCCGGCGTTTCGAGTTGAACCTCGCGCAGTTGAAGCAACAGAGGTTCACCATCCGGCCCTTCGCCCTGTCGAAATCCGTAGGCGCCGTGTTTCAGGGTCTCGGGCAGCAGCTCGACATCCCAGAGCGAACGGGAGCGGAAGACCTGGTCGGTTCCGGCGATCACCTCCCAGTAAAGGCCACTGCCCGGCAGTTCGAAGCGCGGATCACCTGGCTCGTCCGTCATGCGCGCAACGCCGGCGGGGAATTCGACGCCCGCGGCCAACTGATCGATGATCGCCGACATGTCGGCATGATAGCGGTCTGCGACATAATTGGAGAAGATCCGGCTCAGGCCGGAGGCGACGAGGAGCAGAACAAAAGCAATCGCCAGAACGGCGCCAATGAACAGGCGCAGACGTAGCGACTGGGTCATGCCTCCTCGCCTGAGAGCGTGTAGCCGAAACCCCGGCGGGTCGCGATGGCAGACGGATGGGTCTTGCGGCGGATGCGCGCGATCATTGCCTCAACCGCGTTCTTGGCCTGCTCGTCGTCCCGTCCCTGAACCTGGCGAGCAATCTCGATCGGATCGAAGACCTTGTGCGGCTCGGCGATCAGCATGGAAAGCAGCCTATACTCGAGCGGCGTAAGCTCGATCGGCCGGCTCTCGAAGGTCACGCGACGGGAGGTATCGTCGAGCACGAAACCTCCGGCTGATGCAGTCGCCTTTGCGCGGCCATGAACCCTTCTCAACAGAGCCTTCAGACGGGCGATGAGTTCCTCGCTGCGGAATGGCTTTGGGAGATAGTCGTCAGCGCCGGCATCGAAGCCGTCGACCCGTTCCATCCAGGATCCTCGTGCGGTCAGGACCAAGATCGGAACCTCGACACCGGCTCCGCGCCAGCGTTTGAGGATGGACAGGCCATCCATGCCAGGCAGGCCCAGATCGAGGATGATCGCCTGATAGTCGCCCGTTTCGCCCTCGGCCCAGACATCCGGCCCATTGTTGAAATGTTCGATGATGAAGCCTTCCGCCTCCAGCTTCGAACGTGTGTGGTCCGCAATGGTCTGGTCGTCCTCCGCGAGCAGAATGCGCATGTGTCACCATCCAAAGATATTGAGTTTGCGGCCGGTCGCCGCCTCGAACTTGAGTGTTCTGACACTCGGACCGCTCTGCACCTTCAACGTATAGAAGGGCTTGCGCGCCTGCATGTTGAGATCGACGGCGATCACACGTCCGCCGCCCTGCTCGTCGACCCGTTTTAGAATTTCCCGCAGTGGCAGGATCTCTCCGCGCCTGACGGCTTCGCGCGCCTCCTTCTGGTCGCGCTCACGCCTGGAGCTGCCGGATCGGTCGTCGTCGTCGTCATCGTCCCTGTCGTCATCGTCGGAGCCTCGTCCCGAGCCGCTGCGGTTCTCCTTGTCGTCCTTGTCGTCATCTTTGCCACTGTCATCATCATCATCATCGTCGTCAGATCCGCTGCCGCCGCTGTCGTCATCTTTGCCACTGTCATCGCTGTCGCCATCATCCCCTCCGTCCTTTGCCCATGCCGATGACGTCGGTATGGCGGAGGCCAGACCGAGGCTCAGAAGGGCAAGAATGAAAAGACGACGGTCCATACAGGCTCTGTTCGGGTTTGTCGGAGAGTAGCGCGGGCCGAGACTTGCGCCAACAGGAGAAAAGCTATCCCCGCCCGGTGGGGGCCGGGCGGGGCGAAACGGTGAGAGGGTGCCCGCGGCGGCTCGGGCTTCACCGCTTCGAACTGGTCAGATGGCGGGGACCACGGTCACGCTGGACAGCGTGCCGCGTGGGGCCCGAAGCTTGATTTCCGTGTTGCCATGCTCCTGCTCAACCTCGAAGCGTAAACGCTTGCCATTCTGGTCGACGGGGATCATGGAGCCGCTGAGCAAGCCCTGCAGCTGGGTGTTATTGACGATAAGGCGGATCTCGTCGCGATCGCGGTTGCCGCTCCGGCGGCTGCCGTCCTCGGCGCTGTCATCAAAACGATCGTCGCTGTCGTCATAGCCATCATCGTCATCATCATCGCCGCTACGGTTGCGATCGCGGTCGCGGTCCCGGTCCCGACCCGAGCTGTCGTCATCGTCATCGTCGGAGCTGTCGCGGCCACTATCGTCCCTGCCGCTGTCGTCGCTACCACTGTCATCGCTACCGCCGCCGCCACTGTCACCGCTGTCGTCGCTGCCACCATCATCATCACCGCCACGCGCTTCGGCCTGGCTGACGACGAAGGATGCAAGGGTAGAGGGCGCGAGCGAGGCGATCGCGGGGATCAGGGTGAGTGCGGCCAATGCCGTGGTCGAGACCAGCAAGGTCCGGCGCAGAAATCGGGTCATCTTGAATTCCTCCAGGTTCGCAATCGCTTTCGATGGAGGGATCATGCAGCAACGCCGCTGACAGAGCGGCCGCTGTGACGATCAGCGTTCTGTCAGACAAGGAACCGGCAAAAACCACGCATGAAAAAAGCCGCCCCGTAGGGCGGCTTCATCCGGTCCTGCCGTGCGGCAGCAATCAACGCGGCGCGAGCACCATCATCATCTGGCGGCCTTCGAGCTTCGGCTCGGCTTCCACCTTGGCGATCGTCGCGGTGTCTTCCTTGACCTGAAGCAGGAGCTTCATGCCGAGTTCCTGGTGGGCCATTTCGCGGCCACGGAACTTCAGCGTCACCTTGACCTTGTCGCCCTCTTCGAAGAAGCGATTCATAGCCTTCATCTTCACCTCATAGTCATGGGTGTCGATGTTCGGGCGCATCTTGATTTCTTTGACCTCGACGATCTTCTGCTTCTTGCGCGCTTCGGCCGCCTTCTTCTGGTTGGCGTATTTCAGCTTGCCCAGGTCGAGGATCTTGCAGACCGGAGGCTCGGCATTCGGCGAAATCTCGACCAGATCCAGTCCGGCCTCTTCGGCCATGCGCAACGCCTGATCCGTCGCCACGACACCGAGGTTCTCGCCCTCTTCGTTGATCAGCTGGACTTTCGGAATGCGGATTTCACGGTTGGAGCGCGGCCCGTCCTTTACGGGGGCATCGGTCTTGAACGGTCTGCGAATGGTCGTATTCTCCTCAAAACATTTCGGAATGTCGCAGCGTAAACCCGCGCGCATCCGCGTCAAAGGGCTATGTGATATCTGCGACGGCAGTGTCAATAGCATGCTTGCGAAAGAAAATCACCTGTTGTCGCGCACTTCCTGGATGTGTTTTACAGCATTCGACAAAAGGAGCACTCGATGACCGACACAGCCAACATCCTCAGAGAGACGACACTGACCGTCGGTTCCGGCGATGCAGCCCGCGACATCGCGGTCATCACCCGCATGGGAACCGAGACGGACCGGCCGGCGCTTGTCTGGCTCGGGGGCTACCGCTCCGATATGGCCGGTACCAAGGCCATCGAGATGGACGCGTTGGCAGCTGACGAGGGGCTCACGGCCATTCGCTTCGACTATTCCGGCCACGGGGTGTCCGGCGGCGATTTCAGAAAGGGGACCATCTCGCGCTGGACCGAGGAAGCGCTTGCCGTTCTTGCCTCGTCGGGCCTGAAGAAGGCCGTACTGATCGGCTCCTCCATGGGCGGATGGATTGCACTTCGCGTCATCCAGGAGGCCAGGCGCCTCGGCCTGCCCTTCTCGGTCGATGGCCTGGTGCTGATCGCGCCGGCACCCGACTTCACATCGGAGCTCATCGAGCCCAGCCTGACTGCGGCAGAGCGGCAATCCCTGGCCGAGCGCGGCTATTTCGAAGAGCCGTCCGAATACAGCCCGGAGCCCAACATCTTCACCCGCGACCTGATGGAAGACGGGGCCGAGAACCGAGTGCTGACCGGGCTCATCGAGACCGGTTGCCCGGTCCATATCCTGCAGGGCATGAAGGACCCGGACGTGCCCTATCAGCACGCCCTGAAGCTGATGGAATTCCTGCCGCTCGACGACGTGGTGCTGACGCTGATTCGCGATGGCGACCACCGGCTTTCCCGTCCAGAAGACATCGCCAAGATGAAATCGGCGATACTTTCAATGATCTGAGTATTTCGGTCTCTCTATATCTCCTCGATCTTGGGAACCGATTCTCATTTCGGCTGTTCGAACTGTCGCATTTTAACCATACCGGATGAATTGCGCGGGAGAGAGCCTCCCGCGCCGTTGACTCACGTCCTGTCGCAATCTTAACCTTTTGTTAAGGATACAGGGGACGTGTTCATGACGAACGGCTCGCGCGCCATCAAGGCGCTGATCATTGCAGTTGCGGTGCTCGCACCTGCCCATGCGGGTCTTTCGGCACCGCAGACATTGCGATCGATGATCACCGGCGCCGTGACATCCCAGCCCATCGGCCATTACGAATTCTGCAAGGCCCTCGCCGATGAATGCAGCATCCGGACCCGTCCTTCGGTGCCACCGAAGGTCACCGATCACGGCTGGAGCGTCATCCGCGACATCAATGCCAGCGTCAATCACGCCATCGTCCCCATGACGGATGCGGAGATCTACGGCCGCGAGGAAGTCTGGGCCTATCCGGTCGATCTCGGCGATTGCGAAGATTTCGTGCTGTTGAAGCGCAAGAAGCTGATGGAAGCCGGATTCAATGCGGCCGATCTCCTGATCACCGTCGTGCGCAAGCCGGATGGCGAAGGCCATGCGGTGCTGACGGTCCGCACCCAGTCCGGCGACTTCGTGCTCGACAACCTCAACGACGACGTCAAGCTCTGGACCGAGACGCGCTATGCCTTCCTCAAGCGCCAGTCTTCGACCGACACCGGCCGCTGGGTCACCATCGAGAACGGCACCTCCGACGTTCTCGTCGGCGCGCTGCAGTAAAATCGGTCAGCTTTGTCTCTCGCGCGTCAGCGCGAGGGTCGCGATCACGGCGAGGCCGGCCATGCCTGCCAATGCAGCCAGAGCTGCATTGGTCCCGACCGTCTCGTTCAGCCAGATCACGGACACAGGCGCAATCGCCGAGGCGATGATGCGGGCGGACGCGAGCGTGCCCATGGTCCGGCCATAGCCCACGGCGCCGAAGTAGTGGAGCGGCAGGACGCCCCGCACGATCGAGGTCAGCCCCTGCCCTGCCCCGTAGAAGATCGCAAAGGCGATGGCGAATGCCGCCATCGGCTGGACCAGTGCGCCGGCAAGAATGGCGAGGCTCAGCGCCATGGCCGATGCGGCGATGATTGCGGTCAGCGGCGGCGAGAAAAGGTTGCGTCTGACATATTCGATCAGCCTGGCAGCTACCTGGCTTGGACCGATGAGGCTGCCGGCAAGCGTTGCCATTGCGGTGGCGTAGCCGAGGTCGTGCATCAGGACGAGAAGTGTCGACCCCACCGCCGACATGACGAAACCTCCGGCGGCAAAGGCCGTTGCCATGAGGATCATCCGGCGTTTGCGCTCCCCGTCGAGAACAGGCTCACCGGTCGATTGCTCTTCACGGACGGTCTCCTCCGGCGCGATCATCCGTGTCCTTGGCAGGGCAAGATGGATCGGCAGCGCGATCAGGAGGTGCATCGCGGCCATCACCAGGTAAATGTCGCGCCAGGTCATGACGGTGAGCAGCCATTGCAGGAGCGGCCAGAAGACGGTGGAGGCAAAGCCTGCGATCAGCGTCACCAGCGTGATATGGGCGCGCGCCTCGCGGCCATGGCTCTGGGCGAGTGCTGCAAAGCCCGCATCGTATTGTACCGCAAGCGCAATGAATTCGGCGACGAGCGTGATCGCCGCGAATTGCCAGGCATTCTCCATCACCGAAAACAGCGCGAGCGAAAGTGCTGCCGCGACGGAACCGAGACAAAGGATGAGGCGTGCACCGTATCGATCGACCAAGCGCCCGAGCACGGGGGCTGCCACCGCGCCCGCCAGCAGCCCGAAAGAAAAGACGCCGAAGACGAAGCTCTGGCCCCAGCCGAATTCGCGAGCGATCTCGGGAGCCAGCACGGAGAAGGAATAGTAGAGCGTGCCGTAACCAATGGTCATGGTGACGCCCAGACCGATGGTCGCGGGAGATGCTTTCATGAAGGCGCCATATCCACGGATTATTGCAGGCATGTGACCATTCATCCTGACGCAATCGGTCACCTCAGCCAAACTCAATCTCTGTTGCTTGTCGGGTCAGCCGGGGTCTGCCACCATGACGGGTGAGTGGGGGACATCGTGCAGGCCAGACAGTTCAGACAGCTTCTCAACGAGGCGCGACGCCTCAGCCGGCGGGCGGACGAGGCGGAAGACCTACTTCAGGACGCGCTCCTCGCCGCGATCACCGCAGGCCGGAAGGATTTTTCCAAGCCGGAGAACCTGCGTTGGCTGCGCGGCGTGTTGCGCCATCGCAGTAGCTTCGTGGCGAGATCGGCAGTCAGGCGACGGCAGCGGGAGAGCGTCTTCGTATTTCGGCAACCGCAGACCAGTGAACCGGCCGAGCCGAATGACCTCGCCCACCATCTGCAACGCCTGCCGCCCGGCCTCAGAACCACCTTTCTGCTCGCTCTCAATGGCCAGACGCATGCCGAGATCCGTCATCTGCTGAAGCTCAACGAGGCGGCACTGCGCCAGAGGATCTGCGACATCCGCAAACGCCTGCGTCCCTTTGAATTTACTGGCGCAGTACCAGAACGGCTGTGCGGAAATCTCGCCTTCGGCTCGATCCGCCAGACGCTGCGTCCGCTGATCGGCCATGTCCACGCGACGCTTGCGACCCATGATCCGGACGGTCATCTGATTTCTTTTGGACGCAACCTCACGAAAATACGGCCAGCGGCAACATGATCATGTTCGCATTCCAACACGGGAGTTCTCCATGCTGAAATCCAAAAAACTCACCAATATCTGCTACTACGTCGCCGATATCGATCGGACGGCCCGTTTCTACGGCGAGACGCTGGGGCTCGACCTTCAGCGCATGCCGAACGAGCCGGGCGAACCGGACTGGCTCATTGCCTCGACGGCCAACGGCATCGATCTCCTGTTCTTTCAAATGGAGACCAGGCCCGGCAATTCACCGATCATCGTCTTCGACCTCGACGACGGCGGCATCGACGACATGGTTGCGGGACTGGCCGAACAGGGTGTCACGATCGTGACACCCGTCAGCCATGCGCCCGGCGGCTGGTCATCTGAATTTGCCGATCCAGACGGACATACGCTGTCCATGTATCAGAGCGAGGAGATGCCGCGACGGAAGAAGGCTGCAGTCTAAGGCGCCAGCTGTCGCTCCTCGCATTGCGTCACCCCTGCCCGATCAGCACCCCGGCGGCCAGCACCAGCGAGCCGCCGAGCACCACCTGCATGGCGGCGCGCCAGAAGGGCGTCTCCATGTAGCGGTTCTGAATGAAGGCGATCGCCCAGAGCTCGAAGAAGACGACGATGATCGCGGTGATCGTCGCGGTCCAGAAATGCGGGATGAGATAGGGCAGCGCGTGGCCGAGACCGCCGACCGTGGTCATGATGCCGGAGGCAAGGCCGCGCTTCAGCGGCGAGCCGCGGCCAGAAAGCTTGCCGTCGTCATGGGCTGCCTCGGTGAAGCCCATCGAAATGCCCGCACCGACCGAGGCCGAGAGGCCGATCAGAAAGGTCGACCAGGTATCGCCTGTCGCGAAGGCGGCCGCAAAGATCGGCGCCAGCGTCGAAACAGAACCGTCCATCAGGCCTGCGAGGCCGGGCTGCACATAAGTCAGAATGAACTGACGCTTCTTCGTTTCGTCTTCCGTCTCGCGTGCATCCTCCGGCAGATGCCGGTCGCCGAGCATGGTCGCGATCTCTTCATGGCCCTGTTCGGCCATGGCGAGATCGCCGAGCAGCTTGCGGATGCCGGCGTCGGAGGTGTGCTGGGCGGCCTCGTGATAGAAGCGATAGGCCCCCTCTTCCATCTGCAAGGCCTCTTCGCGGATCTGGTCCAGCGTCAGGTTCTTCCTGAGCCAGTCCGGCTTGCGATCATAGAAGCCGCGCACATGTTCGCGCCGGATCAGCGGGATACGCTCGCCGAAACGGTCCCGATGCATCTGGATCAGCATGTTGCGATGGGTATGCTCCACCTCGGCCATATCCTCGAAAACCTTGGCAGATTGTGGATAGGCCGCCCGCAACTGGTCGGCATAGGCGAGGTAGATGCGGGCATCGTCCTCCTCGGAGGAAATGGCAAGCGCCAGGATCTCCTGTTCGGAGAGTGTGTCGAAGGGGCGCTTGCCGCCCTTCTGGAAAAGACTGAACATGACGATTATCACCTATCTTAGAATTATTCTAAACTTAGGCCATGGGAGGCCTTGTATCAAGATGCCGCATAGACCATTTGCACGGCAGGGTGCATCAGGTGCCCGAAAGCCATGAACGAGACGAAACCGATGACGATGGAACTGACGGGCCGCGCCGCCCACCGCGCTGAAATCACGGCTCGTGCCCAGGCCGACATGGCAGCCATGGGTGTCGATGGGGCATTTATCGACCGCTTGGTGGAGACGTTCTACGGGCATATCCGCCAGCATCCCGAGCTCGGCCCGGTGTTCGACGGGCGGCTCGCCGGACGCTGGCCGGACCATATGGTCAAGATGAAGGCCTTCTGGAGTTCCGTCGCCTTCAAGACAGGCGCCTATGGCGGCAAGCCAGTGATGGCTCACCAGAATGTCGACGGCATGGCGGAACACCTTTTCCTGCAATGGCTGCAGCTCTTCTCCGACACCCTCGTCGAAATCGGCGCCTCGGAAGAAGCCCATGGCTGGTTCATGGCCAGCGCCGAGCGGATCGCCAAGAGCCTGGTGCTGTCCCTCTTCTACAATCCAGCCTTCGATGACCCGCGCATGCGTAGCCCGTCCTGACAGTTCCTTGCGCGGAACACCGCTTGCGCGAAAGAATAGGCAAATTTGGTAAGGTTGCCGGACAATTTCCTGAGCTTTTGAACTTGCACTCCCGGTCATGCCCGACTAGACCCACCGCGGGAGCTGGAGGAGTGCGTATTATCAGAGGCAAGAGATCATGAACCGCCGTCAATTTTTCAAGCAGGCCAGTGTCGCCGGCATCGGTGCCGCCGCGCTTGCCGCCCCCGCGATTGCCCAGGAAAATCCGAAGATCACCTGGCGCCTCGCCTCGTCCTTCCCGAAGAGCCTCGACATCATCTATGGCGCTGCCACCGACATTGCCGAAAGCGTCTCGAAGGCGACCGACGGGCAGTTCCAGATCCAGGTCTACGCAGCTGGCGAAATCCTGCCGCCGCTTGAGGTCGCCGATGGCGTCGCCGACAATACCGTCGAGATGGCCCATACCTGCTGCTATTATTACATCGGCAAGGATCCGGCCTTCGCGCTCGGCACCGCCATCCCCTTCGGCCTCAATGCCCGCATGACCAATGCCTGGTTCACCGCTGGCGGCGGCAATGAGCTGCTCAACGAGTTTCTCGCCCCTTACAAGCTCTATGCGCTTCCCGCCGGCAATACCGGCGCGCAGATGGGCGGCTGGTATCGCAAGGAGATCAAGACGATCGACGACCTGAAGGGTCTGAAGATGCGGATTGCCGGTCTTGCCGGGGAAATCATGACCAAGGTTGGCGTCACGCCGCAGCAGATCGCCGGCTCCGACGTCTATCCGGCGCTCGAAAAGGGCGCCATCGACGCCACCGAATTCGTCGGCCCCTATGACGATCTGCAGCTCGGCTTCTACAAGGTCGCGCCCTACTACTATTACCCGGCCTGGTGGGAAGGCGGCCCGACGGTTCACGCCTTCTTCAACCTCGAAAAGTTCAACGCGCTGCCCGAAAGCTACAAGCGTATCCTGACGGATGCCTGCGCTGCCGCCAACGCCCGCATGCTCGCTCGCTATGATGCGTCCAACCCCGGGGCGCTTCGCGAACTCGTCGCCGGCGGCGCACAGCTGCGCGCCTTCTCGTCGGATATCCTCGACACCTGCCACAAGGCGGCGAAGGAAACCTATGCGGATCTCTCGGCCAAGAACGAGTGGTTCAAGAAGCTCTTCGACAGCCAGCAGGCGTTCAAGCAGGACGCCTATCTCTGGGCTCAGATCGCCGAATACAGCTTCGATACCTATCAGATGATCCAGCAGCGCCAGGGCACGCTCTGATCAAGGCGTCATCGTCCGACAACGACAAACCCGGCTTCCAGGCCGGGTTTGTCTGCTTTTGCCGCAGGGTCGCTTCATGCCCTTCAAAAGGCAGGACAAAACGACTAAGCTCTCGGTGGAACGGAACAGGAGCCGCAACGCTCCAACTGCATGAAGCGGGAGACAGTGCACTGTCGGTCATCGTCAGGGTCTTGATCGGCAAGCTTTCCCTGTCGGGCGTCGTTCTCGCGATCGCCTTCTTCTGCGCATCGCTCACTCCCAGTCTCATGCCGCGCGAAGCCCTGGTGCAGGGTTCCCTGTCCGGCATCGCGTCAGCTGTCGGCTATTTCTTCGGCGTTCTCCTGAGCTCCGTCTGGCGGCTGTTCGAGTTGCCCGAACCCCGGCTGCGTCGGGACAAGGCGCTTTTCTGGATAGCGGCGTTTGGTGTGTCCACAATGGCCGTGGCGCTCTGGCGCTCCGCGGTCTGGCAGGAATCGGCGCGCGCGCTCTGGCAGATGGCTCCTCTCGACGTGTCATATCTCGAGGCGGTGCTGGTGGCCGCAGCCCTGTTCCTTAGCCTGCTATGGATCGCCCGTCTGTTCATGATGCTGTTCAGGAGGCTGGCGGCACGCATGGCCACCATCTTCCCGGCACGCTTCGCCACCGCGATCGGCTTCGTCATCGCCGCCTTCATCTTCTGGTCGATCGGCGAAAACGTGGTTTTGCGCGGCGCAATCCGGCTCGCCGATTCCTCCTTCCAGCAATTGGACGACCTGATGGAGGACGAATTCGCCGCGCCGACGTCCTCGGCAAAAACCGGAGGACCGGATTCGCGTCTCGAGTGGCATGGTCTGGGCCGTCAGGGTCGTCATTACATCGCGTCCGGCCCGACGCGCGAAGATATCGAGCGCTTCTGGGGAGAGCCGGCGCTGGCGCCGATCCGCGTCTATGCGGGCCTCAACAATGGAGAAAACATCGAGACGCGCGTCGCACTCGCGCTCGAGGAACTTATCCGACAGGGCGGTTTCGAACGCTCGACGCTGGTGATCAAGGCTCCGACCGGAACCGGCTGGATCGACCCTGCGGCGGCAGACACGCTCGACCTTCTGCTGCGCGGCGATGTCGCAAGCGTCGCCCTGCAATACTCCTATCTGACCAGTTGGCTCTCGCTGCTGGTCGAGCCGGAATATGGCTCGGAGTCGGCAAAGGCGTTGTTTCGCGCCGTCTATCGTCACTGGAAGCAGTTGCCGCCCAATGAACGCCCCCGGCTGGTGCTCTATGGCCTGAGCCTTGGAGCGCTCAACTCGCAGAGCTCAGTCGACCTTCTCGAAATCGTCGCCGATCCCTTCTATGGCGCATTGTGGGTCGGACCGCCGTTCCAGAGCCGGATGTGGAGCGAACTCACCGCCGGTCGGGAGGCGGGCTCGCCTGCCTGGCTGCCCCGCTACGGCGACGGCTCGATCGTGCGCTTCACCAATCAGCGGGCCGACCTCAATTCACCCTATGCCGAATGGGGGGCACTGCGGATCGTCTACCTGCAATATGCCAGCGACGCCGTGGTATTTTTCGACCCCCGTTCGGCCTATCGGTCTCCCGCCTGGCTCTCGGGCACGCGGGGTCCGGATGTCTCTCCCGAACTCACCTGGTATCCCGTGCTCACGATGTTGCAACTCCTGTTCGACATGATGATCGCGACGACCAGCCCGGTCGGTTACGGGCATGTCTATGCTCCGCAGCATCATATCGATCCCTGGATCGCCGTGACCGGGATTGAAATCGACCCGGCCGACGTGGCGCGGCTGAAGCGCCACTTCACCGCAGTCGCAGAGACCTATTGAGGCGCCTTCAACCTTCCAGCCCTTTGAGCACATTGGCGACGTTGAGCCCGATTTCGGGCACGCCGTAGCCGCCTTCCATGAGCGTCAGCACCGGCACGCCACTGGCCGCGATCATTTCGCCCATCCGGATATAGTCAGGGCTCTTCAGCTTGAAGAAGCTGATCGGGTCCTTCTCGAACGTATCTACGCCGAGCGAGACCACGATGGCTTCCGCGCCATAGGCCTTGATCTTCTTCAGGCTGTCTTCCAGCGCTGCCGACCAGATGTCGAAAGGCGTGCCCGAGGGCATCGGGTAGTTGGCGTTCAGGCCTTCGCCTTCGCCCTCACCGGTTTCGTCGGCATAACCGAGGAAGAAGGGGAAGGCGTCTTCCGGCTCGCCATGCAGCGAGGCAAAGAAGATGTCGCCGCGGCGATAGGTGATGTCCTGCGTACCATTGCCATGGTGGAAGTCGACGTCGAGGATCGCGACTTTCTTGGCGCCGTGGTCGATCAATCGCTGGGCGGCAACGGCGGCGTTGTTGATGAAGCAATAGCCGCCGAAGAGATCGATGCCGGCATGGTGGCCGGGCGGGCGGCAGAGCGAGAAGGCGAAGCGGTTGCCTTCGTTCAGCCAGTCGGCACCGGACAGGGCCACATCCATCGAGGCAATCGCCGCCTCATAGGTGCCCTTGGAAATCGAAGTCTCTGCCGAATTGGTGTAGTAGCCGACGGCGCCGTCGATGTTCTTCGGCACGCGGCCCGTCTGGCTGCGGCGGCAGGGGAAAGAGGTGGCGATCGCCTCGCCTTCGAAGCCATGCGCCTGCCAGCGGTCCCAGCAGGTGCGCAGGAATTCGAGATAGCCTGCGTCATGCACCTTGAGCGCGGTTTCAAGCCCGTGTTCGGCCGGCGCGCGGACATCGGTGAAGCCCGCATCCCGGACGCCCGAGAGCACCCATTCGGCGCGGAACGGACCCTCGAAAGGCTTGACCAGCAGGCCGCCATGCAGCTCGGTCTTGGCGTCTCGCAGCTTGTGCTTTTCGGAATAAAATACGCGCATGTCGGTTGTTTTCCCTCTGGTGTTTTGGAGAGAAAACTAGCCTCGTCACGGCCTCAGCCACAAGTGCAAAGGGGGCGATTTTCCTGGTCAATCGACCAAAAAAATCGCCCCCGCCCCTCGGCCCCCGCCGATCCGATGTTACTCGGTCAGGTTAATCCGCTCGGTCTCGCCACCGGTGCAGGTATAGCAGCAGTTCTCGCAATTCTCGGCATTGTCAGGACCGACGCCCCAGTAGCTCTGCTTGTCGCCGGAAATCCAGGCGCCGTAGCAGATCGTCTCGCCTTCTTCGCAAGACAGAGGGATCTCCTTGGTCTCACCGTCATCGAGATAAAAGACCTGGTTGTCACCCGGCCAGACATGGTCGCGATCCTGGCTGTAGAGCTCGACCTCGACGGCATTCGGATGATCGTTGCGCATGAAGAAGGTCACGTCTGCGGCCAATGCGGGTGCCGCAATGGCAACAGCCAGCGCCAAACCCAACCATCTCAAAGTTGCTTTTGCAACCATCTGAAGTCCACCCCCGGAAATTTGAAAACGGAGGGACGATAATCAGATGCGTCGACCGCTGAAAAGGGCGAAGCTCAGACGTTTTTTGGGCTCAATCTCAAGAACTTGGCAGAGATGCCGTCAGGCCACAGTTTTCCAGAAGATCACCGTGTCGCAGTAGCGACCATCCGGAAACAGCGCGTAGTTCGGGATGATGCCTGAACGCTGCCAGCCAAGCTTTTCATAGAGCGCCTCGGCAAGCTCGCCTGCTGCCGTGTCGAGCACCAGCAACGTGCGTCCGGCCTGCGCTGCCCCCTGTTCGGCGGCCGCCATCAGCGCCTTCGACAAGCCGAGACCACGGGCGTCGCGATGCACCAAAAGCTTCATCAGATCGCCGCGATGCGGCTGGTTCGGCTTCGAGGCAAAGCCGACCTGAACTGTGCCGACCAGCCCATCGCCGAGAAAGGCGCCGTAGAGCAGGACTTCGCCACGCCCGACTGCCTCTGCGACGCCCCGCCAGAAGGTTTCGCCATCAGCGGGCGCAAACGGCGACATGAAGCCGAGCGAGGCGCCGCCATCGACGCAATCGGAAAGCGTCTCGCAGAGGTCGGGCAAGGCGCCAAGCGTCTCGTCTTTGGAAAGCGGGCGGATATTGGGCGAGGGCATGGGGCAGGTCCTGTCGTCGGAAGTGGGAGATGGTCAGGGGCCGAGGGAAATCACCACGGCATAGCGGGCGGGTCGATCGGTCGGGTTTCGGTAGCCATGCACGTCACCGACATTCATGAACAGGCAGTCGCCGGCTTCGAGCCGGTGTAACGTTTCGCCAACCAAGAGTTCGATCACGCCGTCGAAGACCCAGACATGCTGCGTCTGGCTGCGCCCGCTCGGGCGGCCGGGAAAGCGGACCTCGGCACCGGCCGGAAACTCGACCTCGACGATATCGGTGCCGCTGCCTGTGCCCGGGGGCGAAATCGCACGGCGCAGATATCCGCTTTCCGGATCGCGCCAGACCGGTTGGTCGGCTCGTCGTGACAGTGGCGAGGGTTCGCTCTCCGTGCTGGCAAAGAAGACGGACAGGGAAACCCCGAGCGCCGAGCAGAGCCGCGCCAGAAGCGCTGCCGTCGGACTTGCCTCGGATCGCTCGATGCGCGAGATCATCGCCCGGCTGACGCCTGAAAGGTCCGCCAGCTGATCAAGCGTCAGCCCCCGTTCGACGCGCAGGCGCTTCAGCCTTTCGGCGACATGTTTCTCGAATTGATCCTCTGATTCCATTATTTGAGAATTCCACGCGCATATATTGGAGTCAAGCTTTCATGCCCGCCCTCTTCCGTTGCGCCTGCCGGTCGGCGTAAAAGAGGCGGTCGGCACCCGCCGACGTGACCGCAGGACATTCTTATGCAGCAGCACACTCCCGAGATCGGCCCGGCCATCAAGCGCGAGCGCAAGGCGCGCAAGCTGACGCTCGAACAGCTCGGCACATTGTCCGGCGTCTCCAAGTCGATGCTGAGCCAGATCGAGCGCGGCGAGGCCAATCCGACCTTTGCCGTGCTCTGGAGCCTGACCCAGGCAATGGAAATCGAACTCTCGGACCTGATCGGCAATGGCACCTCCGTCGCCGGACGCGAGGAGATCGAGGTGACCTCGGTCATGCACACGCCCGTCATCCGCAGCGCCGATGGCTCCTGCCGGCTGAAGATCCTGAGCTCGCCCCGGCTCGCCGGCCAGACGGAATGGTATGAGCTCGAAATGGATCCCGGCGGCGCGCTTGTCAGCCAGCCGCATGCGATCGGCGGCTTCGAGCATTTCACCGCCTTTACCGACGGTTTCGAGATTTCGAGCGGCGGCAGCAAGACGGTCATCAGGGCCGGCGAAACCGCCCGTTACCGCGCCGATGTCCCGCATGCGATCCGCAATGGCGGAACGGATATCGGCAAGGGGCTGCTGGTCGTGCTACACAGATAGGCGAAAGGGCAATTCCAAAATATCGATTGCCGCAGGGCAAAATTCCGATATGCTGGAATTATTCAGCATCGAGGGATTTCCCATGCAGACCGGCTTTCTCGACCACATCACCGACGTCCTCCAGGGCATCGAAGCCGACGGGCTTTTGAAGCGCGAACGCGAAATCGTCAGCCCGCAATCGGGCCGCATCCAGGTGCGCGATGCCAGGGGCACGCGCGAGATGATCAATCTCTGCGCCAACAATTATCTCGGCCTCGCCAACCATCCCGAAATCGAAAAGGCCGCCAAGGCCGCGATCGACAGCCACGGCTTCGGCATGGCCTCGGTGCGCTTCATCTGCGGCGCGCAGGACATCCACCGTCAGCTCGAACTGGCGATTGCCCGCTATCTCGACAAGGACGATGCGATCCTGTTTGCCGCCTGCTTCGATGCCAATGGCGGGATCTTCGAGACGCTGCTCGGCCCCGAAGACGCAATCATATCCGACAGCCTCAACCACGCCTCGATCATCGACGGCGTGCGGCTCTCCAAGGCGAAGCGCTACCGCTATGCCAATTCGGACATGGACGGATTGGAAGACGAGCTGAAGAAGGCAATTGCCGACGGCACGCGCTTCCGGCTGATCGTCACCGACGGTGTCTTCTCGATGGACGGCTATGTCGCCAAGCTTCCGGAGATCTGCGCGCTCGCCGAGAAATACGGCGCCATGGTGATGATCGACGAATGCCATGCCACCGGCCATCTCGGAGAAAAGGGCAAGGGCACGCCGACGCTGACCGGTGTCGGCACCCGCGTCGACATCATCACCGGCACCTTCGGCAAGACGCTGGGTGGCGCCATGGGCGGCTTTATCGCCGGCCCGAAGGCGGCTATCGATCTGCTTCGCCAGCGGGCTCGGCCCTATCTCTTCTCCAACAGCCTCGCCCCCGCTGTCGCTGCCGGCTCGCTCAAGGCAATCGAGATCGCCGAAAGTGCCGACGACTTGCGCGAAAAGCTTACCGGCCATACCAAGCGCTTCCGCCAGGGCCTGACCGAGGCGGGCTTCGAGCTACTGCCCGGCGAGACGCCGATCATCCCGGTCATGACCCATGACGCGGTGCTGGCCCAAAAGCTTGCCGCCGAGCTCGATGCCCGCGGCGTCTATGTCGCCGGCTTCTTCTTCCCCGTCGTGCCGAAGGGCCAGGCCCGCATCCGCACCCAGATGTCGGCAGCGCTTTCCGAGGCCGATATCGACACTGCCATCGCCGCATTCATCGATGCCGGCAAGACCATCGGGATGATCTGATCATGAAGGCGCTTTCCAAGCAGAAATCCGAAGTCGGCATCTGGATGATCGACGCGCCCGTTCCCGAAATCGGGCCGGACGACGTGCTGGTCAAGATCAACAAGACGGGCATCTGCGGCACCGACGTTCATATCTACAAATGGGACGAGTGGGCGCAGAAGACGATCCCCGTGCCGATGATCACGGGCCATGAATATGCCGGCGAGATCGTCGCCGTCGGCGCCAATGTCCGCAATCTCAGCGTCGGCCAGCGGGTTTCCGGCGAGGGCCATCTCGTCGGCATGAACAGCCGCGCCTCACGCGCCGGCAAGTATCACCTTGACCCGGAAACCCGGGGCATCGGCGTCAATGTGCAGGGCACCTTTGCCGAATTTGCCAAGATCCCGGCCTTCAACATCATCCCGCTGCCAGACACGATCGACGACGAGATCGGCGCGATCCTCGATCCGCTCGGCAATGCCGTGCATACGGCGCTCGCCTTCGACCTCGTCGGCGAGGATGTCATCATCACCGGCGCCGGCCCGATCGGCATCATGGGGGCCGCGATCGCCCGCCATGTCGGCGCGCGTCACGTGGTCATCACCGACGTCAACCCGGAGCGCCTGGCGCTTGCGGCCGAAGTTGCCGACGTGCATCCGGTCAACGTCGCGAAGGAAGACCTGCGCGATGTCATGGCAAAGCTGAAGATGAAGGAAGGCTTCGATGTCGGCCTTGAGATGAGCGGCTCGCCGGCAGCGCTTGACCAGATGATCGACCATCTCGTCATGGGTGGACGCATCGCACTTCTCGGCGTGCCGGCGCGTCCCTTCCATTTCGATCTCTCCAAGGTCGTCTTCCGCATGGTGACGCTGAAGGGCATCTATGGCCGCGAAATGTTCGACACCTGGCACAAGATGCTCGCCATGCTCGAAAGCGGCCTCGACATCCGCAAGGTAATCACCCACCGGATGAAGGTGGACGATTACGCCGAAGCCTTCGAACTCGCGAGCGCCGGCAAGGCGAGCAAGATCGTGCTCGACTGGACCTGATGCAACTCTGCAGAATTCGGCGCTCCGCAGAAATGCGGGAACATAGAGCGGCTTTTCGACGTATGGTGATCGTCTGAAACAGGAGTCATCATGCGCAAAATCGGTCGAGTGCGGGAAGTCTGGCGCTATCCGGTGAGTTCTCTCGGCGGAGAAGCGCTCGCCTCGATCACCGTCTCGCCTGAAGGCATCGAGGGTGACCGTCGCTTCGCGCTGTTCGATCCGGACACAGGCCTTGCCGCCGCCCCCGAGAAGGAAACGCGCTGGCGCCCTGCCCTCTTCATCACCGCCTCGCAACCGGCAACCGGACTGCCGGTTCTGCGCTTCGCCGACGGCGCCGAACATGCACTCGATGACAGCGCATTGCCGGACCGTCTGGCAGAGCATTTCGGCTTCCCTACCGCCATCGGGCTCGTCGGGTCAGGCGATTACCGCTTCCCCGTCGTCTCCAACCGCTACGCACCGGCGCCGCTTCACCTCGTGACCACGGCCTCGGTCAGCGCGCTTGCGGCAGTCACGGGCCTCCCGCCGCTGGATGCGAGACGCTTCCGCCCCTCGGTGTTGATAGAGACGGAAGACGATGAAGGCTTCATCGAAAACGACTGGGTGGGCCACATCGTCAGGATCGGCGAAGCGGATATCCGCGTCACCGAAGCCTCGCGCCGCTGCGGCATGACGCTGGTCGCTCAACCGGGCATGGCAGAAGAGCCCGACGTGCTGCGCGGCATCATGCGCCACAACAAGCGCAATCTCGGCGTCTACGCCAAGCCGGCCGCACCCGTCACGCTGTCCGTCGGCGACCCCGTTTACGCCGAGATCTGAAACACCGGCGTATCAACGTCCACTATGTCCCTCAGGATCGCCCGGCCGACCGTCTCGCCGATATCCCGCGCGCTGGTGATCCCCTGCACGAAGGGCTCCTTGTGCAGCAGGAAGGCCACCGCTGCGCAATAGAGCCTGCCTTCCGACATCAGACCGAGACGCGGGCGATAGAATTCATCGACGTCGATTCCACCGGTGCGAACCATATCGGGATCCCGGTCGAGCGATCGGATCGCCGTCGCCTTCGGCGTCGCGGCTTCGCGCACACCACCCTGATCGACAAGCGTCGGAAAGGGCAGATCGGTCGCCGACAGCGTCTCCTGACCGGTCGCATCGACAAAGGCCCCGAAGGTATGCGTGGTTCCGTCAACCACGATCTCGGCGCCCCGCTCCAGGCCATCCTCGGCCGTCCGGATCTCGTAATCCTCGCCGAGTTTCAGGATCGACAGCTTGCCCGTACGGGCAAGCGCCAAAAGCCGGCGAATCGACATCAGCGGTACCGTTGCATAGTCGTCGATGAAGATGCCCTTGAAGTGACGATGGAAGCGCTTCAGATCGTTCTCATCGAGATGCGGAATGACCTTTGCCACGATCTCGTGGGTGATCAGGATCGCATAGCGCCACGGCACGGTGTAACGCTTCTGCCGGTTCTCTTCGGCCTCGGCCAGATTTTTCGACGCCCAGACAAAGGGATCGCTTTCGCTGCGATCGGCATAATAAGCGGCGGCGAAGGTCTCGACCGTCAACTGCGACAGCCCGATCCGGGCGGCATAATCAGGGTCACGCGCAACGATTTCGCCGCGAAACAGCTCGAAGACCTCGTCGAGCAGATCGTGCCGGCCCGTGGCAATCAGCGCATCGATCGCTTCTTCGGTGCAGACGAGGGGCGTGACATACGGAAGCGGGCAGTAGAAATCGGCCTCCGGCAGGATGCCCTTGCGTGACATCAACGTGGCGGAGAACCCTTCGGTATCGGCAGCCGGCTGATATTGCAGATCGCCGGCGGCATCGGCGTAGAACATGCCGTGTGCCGTCGCGACCGTCATCAGCGCATCGATGCCGCTCAGCGACGTGCCGAGAATGCCGACCGCCTCATTGCGGATCGATGTCAGAACGGTCGCCGGCCAGGGCGAAACGAAGTAGCCCGGCCGGATTTCCGTGCTGTCGGGCCAGTTGTGGCCGGTCGCCATCACGACATGGTCGTAGGCCGCGTCGTTCTCCCCGTCGACATGGCTGACGCGAAGGCGGATCGCATCGGCCTGGATCTCGATGTCGATCACCTTGTGGCGGGCAAGCACGATGATCTCGTGACCACGCTCGGCCGCGATTGCCCGCATCCGCTCGAACTGCGCCTGCATGTAGTCGCCAAGCACGAGACGCGGATAAAACTCCCGCTCATCGATCGCCTCGCGCCTGATCCCGTGGCGCATCAGCGTATCGTCATCCTGTCGTCGCAACCACTCGACCAGGGTCTCCGTAAACGCCGGAAACTCGATGCTCGGGATGTTGGAGAGCATGGCGGGATCGTTCATGTCGGGATGGTAGGGCGTGCCCTTTCCCGGCTCGCCCTCTGCCTCGTAAAGCGTGATGGACAAGGGAACGGTGGAACCGATCAGTTGTTTGAAGGTGTAGAGGCCGGTGGGACCGGTGCCGATGATCGAAATTCTCGGAAACATGTATGGACTCGCTGTCGGCGAGGGATCTCGCGCGGGTGCCTATCAATGCATCTGAAGCATGGATGTTCCCTTGCCTGTCTCATGCCTTCTGCGGCGAAGCGCCCCGGAACAAATGCCGCCCGTCGCGCCTTTCTCCGACACCCCAACCCAAGAGGAGCATGACCAATGATTTCTGCAGATCAGATCCGCGAACACATGGAAGTTCTTGCCCAGGACGGCGCCCATGTCGGCACCGTTGACCATATGGATGGCGCAAGCCGCATCAAGCTGACCAAGAACGATTCCGCTGATGGCCAGCACCATTACATCCCGCTCGACTGGGTCGATCATGTCGATCAGCACATCCATCTGTCGAAGGACGGCGATACCGTGAAGCGCGACTGGTCGGTCAACTGATCGATCAGTGCCTGGCACAATGCCGGCAGAAGAGCCGCCACGCCTATGCGTGGTGGCTCTTTCTCGTTTTATCAGCCGCCGACCTGGGCGATCCAGTCGGGAAGGCTGTAATAGTTGGAGATGCGGGCGACCTTGCCGTCGCGGATTTCGAAAAAGGCGCCCGCCGGCAGGCGGTAGGTCTGGCCATTGGCTTCCGGCAGGCCCTCGTCGGTTGAAAGATAAGTGCCGTTGACGATGAATTCGGCCGCACCCCGCGTGCCGTCCTCGTTGACCATGATCACCATGTCGGTGAGCTCTTCCCGGTAGCAGCGGTTCATGTGGTCCATGAACGTCGCGAAGGCTTCCTTCCCCGTCTGGCGGGCACCCTGGTTGATGTCATGCGCGACGTCATCGGTCAGCAGCGCGAGGAAACGGTCCATGTCGCCGGCATTGAAGGCATCGTAATAGGCGCGGATGGTGGCTGCGGCGGTCATCGGTCACTCCTCGTCGTGGAATTGCTTTCTTGGGTGGTCGCAGATGGGTATAACCACTCCGCAACGGACTGAAAACACTCTATGGCGCTTACGATCCAATCCTTTTCCGGCAGCGACGCCGCCCCCTATTTCGACGACCTCGCGCGGCTTCGGATCACGGTCTTCCGCGATTTTCCCTATCTCTATCATGGCGATAGCGACTACGAGCGGCAGTACATGGAGATCTACGCCCGCTCGGAAGGGTCGGTCTTCATCCTCGCCATCGATAATGGCCTGGTCGTCGGCGCCTCCACGGGGACGCCGATGGCGACAGAGACCGACGAGGTCCAGGTACCGTTCATCAAAGCCGGTCGCGATCCGGCCGATTACTTCTATTTCGGCGAAAGCGTGCTTTTGCCCGAGTATCGCGGTCAGGGCATCGGGATCAAATTCTTCGAGGGCCGCGAGGCGCAGGCGAAGAGGCTCGGCCTGCGCTACGCCACCTTCTGCGCCGTCGAGCGCCCCCTCGACCATCCGCGCCGCCCGGCCGACTACCAGCCGCTCAATGCCTTCTGGCAAAAACGCGGCTATACCCATCACCCCGAGCTTCGAACCACCTTCACCTGGCGCGACCTCGACGAGACCTTCGAGAGCCCAAAGCCGCTTTCCTTCTGGATCCGGGATCTTTCACCATGACCGCTCTGACCCTCGCCGCCTGCCAGTACAAGATCGATCTGATTGAGAGCTGGGAAGACTACGTCCTCCACCTGACACACCTCGTGCATCAAGCCGTCGATCGCGGCGCAAAGCTCGTGCTCCTGCCGGAATATGCCGGCCTCGTGCTCGCCGGCCAGCTCGATCCGGAAACCCGCTCCGACCTCACCGGCTCGATCGCCGGCATCCAGCCGCTGATCCCGGCCTGGGTCGAACTCTGCGAGGAGCTCGCCCGCACCCACGAAATCGTCTTCCAGCCCGGCTCCGCTCCGGTGCTCGATCCTGACGGCCAATACCGCAACCGCGCCTATCTTTTCGGTCCCGATGGTCTGATCGGTCATCAGGACAAGATCATCATGACCCGCTTCGAGCGTGAGCAATGGGGCATTGATGCCGGGAAGGATGGCCTTACCACCTTCGACACCCCACTCGGCAAGCTCGGCATACTCATCTGCTACGACAACGAGTTCCCGATGCTGGCCCATAGGCTCGCCGAACAGGATGTTGACCTCATCCTCGCCCCCTCCTGCACGGATACACTTGCCGGCGCCTATCGCGTGCGCATCGGCGCCCAGGCCAGAGCACTCGAAAACCAGATCGCCGTCCTTTCGTCACCCACCGCCGGCACCGCCCCCTGGTCGCCGGCGCTCGACGAAAACCGCGGCCGCGCCGCCCTTTTCGTGCCCTCCGACTACGGCATGCCGCCATCGGGCATCTATGCCGAAAGCGAGAGCGACGAGGTCGAAGAGAGCCACTGGCTGATCACCGAGATCGATCTCGATACCGTCCGGCGCCTGCGCACGGAGGGCCAGGTCGCCACCCGCCGCGACTGGCCGGAACAGTTCGGGGTGTGACAACCCCGGTTTTCCAGCCGATCGCGACAATTTCCCGCTAGGCGTTGACCGAGCTCGCTGCTATATGCGCGAGCCATGAGCACCGATCGCACGCCCCTGAGCCATATCCGCAACTTCTCCATCGTCGCCCATATCGACCATGGCAAATCGACGCTGGCCGACCGCCTGATCCAGTCGACCGGCGGCCTCGCCGATCGCGAGATGTCGGAGCAGGTCCTCGACAACATGGAGATCGAGAAGGAACGCGGCATCACCATCAAGGCCCAGACGGTGCGGTTGCACTACAAGGCCAACAATGGCGAAACCTATGTGCTGAACCTGATCGACACGCCCGGTCACGTCGACTTCGCCTATGAAGTCTCGCGCTCGCTGTCGGCGTGCGAAGGCTCGCTGCTGGTCGTCGACGCATCCCAGGGCGTCGAAGCCCAGACGCTGGCGAACGTTTACCAGGCCATCGACAACAATCACGAGCTGGTGACGGTCCTCAACAAGGTCGACCTCCCGGCCGCCGAGCCCGAGCGCATCAAGGAACAGATCGAGGAAGTCATCGGCATCGATGCCTCCGAAGCCGTGCTGATTTCGGCGAAGACCGGTCTTGGCATCCCCGACGTTCTCGAAGCCATCGTGCACAAGCTGCCGGCGCCGAAGAGCGAAGGTGGCGAAAAGGCCCCCTTGAAGGCCCTGCTCGTCGACAGCTGGTACGACACCTATCTCGGCGTCATGGTTCTCGTGCGCGTGCTCGACGGCGTGCTGACCAAGGGCCAGACCATCCGCATGATGGGCACGGACGCAAAGTATGCGGTCGAGCGCGTTGGCGTGCTGACGCCGAAGATGGTCGCCGTGGATTCACTTGGCCCCGGCGAAATCGGCTTCTTCACCGGTTCGATCAAGGAAGTGGCCGATACCCGCGTCGGCGACACCATCACCGAAGACAAGCGCCCGACCGCCAAGATGCTGCCGGGCTTCAAGCCGGCCCAGCCGGTCGTGTTCTGCGGTCTCTTCCCCGTCGATGCCGCCGATTTCGAAGACCTGCGCGCTGCCATGGGCAAGCTGCGCCTCAACGACGCTTCCTTCTCGTTCGAAATGGAATCCTCTGCGGCGCTCGGCTTCGGCTTCCGCTGCGGCTTCCTCGGCCTGCTGCATCTCGAAATCATCCAGGAGCGCCTCGAGCGCGAATTCGATCTCGACCTGATCGCGACCGCCCCGTCCGTCGTCTACAAGCTGTTCATGACCGACGGCACGGAGCGCGAGCTGCACAACCCGGCCGATATGCCCGACGTGGTCAAGATCTCGGAAATCCACGAGCCGTGGATCAAGGCGACGATCCTGACGCCAGACGATTATCTCGGCGGCATCCTGAAGCTCTGCCAGGACCGGCGCGGCATCCAGACCGAACTCACCTATGTCGGCAAGCGCGCGATGATCACCTATGAGCTGCCGCTCAACGAAGTGGTTTTCGATTTCTACGACCGCCTGAAGTCGATCTCCAAGGGCTACGCCTCCTTCGACTATCATCTCGACGGCCATCGCGAGGGCAACCTCGTGAAGATGTCGATCCTCGTCAATGGCGAGCCGGTCGATGCCCTCTCGATGATGGTCCACCGCATGGCAGCCGAAAAGCGCGGCCGCGACATGTGCGAGAAGCTCAAGGACCTGATCCCCAAGCACATGTTCAAGATCCCGATCCAGGCCGCGATCGGCGGCAATGTGATCGCCCGCGAAACCATCTCGGCACTGCGCAAGGACGTCACCGCCAAGTGCTACGGCGGCGACGCATCGCGTAAGCGCAAGCTCCTCGACAAGCAGAAGGCCGGCAAGAAGCGCATGCGCCAGTTCGGCAAGGTCGAGATCCCGCAGGAAGCCTTTATCGCAGCGCTGAAGATGAGCGACGAGTGAGGGTTGGAGGGAGCCTTTTCCAAGGCTCCCACTCGCCATTTCCGCTTCATCACCCTGCCCCCCGCGCAGCCTCTGCCGCGATCGCCAAGGTCGGCCGCGGCGCCCCGGCGATCAGGGCCAGAAGGTCCGTGTTCTCCGCTTTTAGAAATCCTGCAGCCGCACTGGAATAGATCGACATCAGCATCGGCGGCTGGAAGGGCTTGAGCGGAGCACCCACCAGCGACGCCCGCATCTCCTCGAGGCTCCATGGCTGATATGCGGCGGCGAGGACATCCGCCAGATCGGCAACACTCCAGGCTTCTGCTCCCGACAGTTCGTAGATCATGCCCGCATGGGCGCGCGGGTCCTTGAGAACCGCCAATGCGGCAGCGGCCAGATCGCGCCTCGCCACGGGCGATAGCGGCGCGGTGCCGAAGGGTGCCCGGATCACGCCATCAAGCGGTGCGGCAAGTGCCCCGATCAGCTCGGCATAGAGACCATTGCGCAGGATCGTCCAGGCAAGGCGGCTGTCCTTCAGCCGCTTCTCGGTCCATCGATGGGCAAGCGAGAAAGCAAGATGGTCACCCGTTCCGCTGAGGCTCGTATAGACGACATGTCGGACGCCCGAGCGGATAGCAGCTGCGATCACCGCATCATGGCGGCGGATGACGACATCGTCTTCCGCGTAACCGGCAGAGATCATCATCAGCGTTTCGACATCGCTAAAGTCGAGCGTTTCGGGATCGTCGAAATCGATCCGGCGTCGACCTGTATCCGTCTCCTCTGCCAGACGGCTGCCAATGCAGAAGTCGAGACCGGCGTCTTTGGTACCTTGCGCGATGAGCGAGGAGAGTTGGCCGGAGCCTCCAGTGAGCAGTATCATGGGTTGCGTCCTTTTCGTTGCGGGCGCATTTATTTATTGCGCCCTCAGGAACGACGTAAGGAGGCACATTGATGTTCGCCGCAACCCAGCCCGGGATCGAGACGCTCGAACCCTGCGGCACACCGGAACACGAAGATTGCGGTCTTCGCCTCACGCTTGATCGCCTCGGTGAGAAATGGACCGTCATGGCGATTGCCGAGCTCTCGGCCGGTCCGCGCCGCTACCGGGAGATCGAGCGCGCGCTGTCAGGCGTCACCCAGCGCATGCTGACGCTGACACTGCGTCGTCTCGAGCGGGACGGACTGGTCGACCGTCATGTCGAACCCACGAACCCTCCCTCGGTCACCTATTCTCTGACGCCCCGGGGCTTGGGATTCTCCGCCATCACGGCCGGGCTGGTCGAATGGTCGCGGGCACACAAGGAGGCGATCCTTTCATCGCGGGAAGCCTATGACGGGCGAGGCAATGGCTGATCGGCCCATTCTCAGCAAGCCGGAGCCGTGCTAGGCTCCGTCCCGCGCCGGAGACCATCCTATGTCGATCGAAGCCCGCAAAACCCATGACCTGACGGTCAGCCAAACCCTCGTCGCCGAGGCAGAATCCCTCGGCCTCGACATCACGGGTGCGGCTGAACAGGGCATTGCCCGCGCCATCAAGGCCGAGAAGGAACGGCGTTGGAAGATCGAAAACGCCGAGGCGATCCAGGCGGATAACGACTATGTCGCCAAGCACGGCCTGCCCCTCGCCAAATACCGGCAGTTCTGACCATGGCGCGATTTCGGGTCCATCGCCTGAAATCGGAAGACCAGTTGGTCGTCGATCTCCAGTCCGACTTTCTCCATGATCTTCCCACGCGGGTTGTCGCACCATTACAGCCGGTCGAAACCGTCTCCTGGGTGATCGCCCGCCTTACGCCTCGCTTCGAGGTTAGCGGTAAAACCTATGTCATGGCGACCCACCGTCTCGCGGCTCTTCCACTCTCTGAGATCGGTCCCGTGATCACCGATCTCTCCGCCCGCGCCGACGACATCACCGTCGCCACGGATTTCCTCTTCCAGGGCTTCTGAGCCCTGCTTGCCCGCCCGTCCCCATCGCGCTAGCATTCGGATGCAATCATAAGCCGATAGGCAAAACAGGGGAGACGGGCATGCACAAGTTCAAGATCGTCAAGACCGAAAAGGGCGAGTTCCGCGTCCAGTTCGTCTACAATGCCGAGATCATGGTCTGGTCGGAAAACTACGCTTCGAAGGCAAGCGCGAAGAACTGCGTCGAGTCGCTGAAGAAGAACGCCCCCGCAGCGCCCATAGTCGATCTTACGAAGAAGGAGACCGGCAGCGGTTATCGTTTCGAGATCGACGAAGCCAAGAACGGCGAAACCTTCGTCCGCTTCCGCGCCGCCAATGGCGAAATCATGGTGCGCTCGGAAACGTATAAGTCGAAGTCCAGCGCCAAGAATTGCATCGAGTCGATCCAGAAACGCGTGGCGGAGGCTGCGGTGGAGGAGGCAGAGTGAGGCCTCGACATTATCAGTCAAACTGAAGGCTTAGCGGGTTCCTCCTCTCCCCCTTGTGGGAGAGGTTACAAAATCGAAGGCTTAGCCCGATCAGGGCTAAACTTCAGACTTTGTTGGTGAGGGGATCGGCGATGGTGGCACCAGATAACCGCCCCCCCTCTCTGGCGATTTCGGATGTTTAGGCGGCTTGCGCTCGCCTAGTTCATCGAAATCGCTTTCTCCCCCAACAAAGGGGGAGATGGGCGTTGCGCATGCCGCCCGCTCCCGCTTCTCCCCGCTGGGGAGAAGATGGTCCGCAGGACCAGATGAGGGGGGCGCGAAGCGCAAGGCGATGCTGCAGAGCATTGGCGGGTTTATGGTGATCCTGTGCGCGGCGAAATCCGGCTCCGCCGCCCCCTCATCCGGCGCTACGCGCCACCTTCTCCCCGCTGGGGAGAAGAAGGAGGCCGCCGCCCCCCCCTCAATTCCCCTAGTCGGCGGGGGATGACTTTGAGAGTTTCCTCAACAAAATCAAACCCCGACATGTTTTTTCATCCCCGCCCATTTCCACGCGCTTACCCTGATGCCCGTCCCGCCCTCGGATACACCTGACGATGCGATGTCAGGCGAGGCGGGGCCGGCGCCGGGGT
>NZ_LJIB01000041.1:0-1030 GCF_001295785.1 Rhizobium sp. AAP116 | reverse complement strand
ACAGCGAGAGCTGCAGCGGAGCCGAGAAGAAGGCTCTTGATGTTCATTATTGACCTCCAGTCAAGTTTCGTATGGGTCTGGGTTAATTGGCTGAAGGACAGCATTCCCTGCCCCATCCCCGTCGGTTTCAGAAGACGGACGATCCACCGCCTCGCTTCCGAGGTTGAAAATACAAAACCCCGTCGGTCATGCAATCACCAAAGAGTGGAATGGACAGAATGTGGTCACCCTTCCACCCGGCCTGTTGCTGAAAGGCCACAAACTCCCTTGCGCCGCCCCATGTCCATTTAGGTTTTGTTAAGAAAATCCAAAAAAAACCGCCGCTTACACAGGCTCTTGGGTACGCGGGGCAGGTGTTCGCATGCGGGTGTTCTTCTCATTTTGGCACAGGATTCCGCAAAAAGTTGCATTCAGAACCATATCGGCTCGCCTCGAAGCTGCATCTTCGACAATGGCAGTTTCAGACCTTGAGCCTGAAAATCGGCAGCAGATGGCCGCCCGAGTGACAGAATCATGTCGTGAGGCGGGAACGATTCGGCTTTTCATATGAGTGATGGGATCACCACCTGGCATTGGCGGCCGCTCGCTAAAATGTTGAGAGCGGAGAAAAGGCCTTGCAATCACTGAATCAAGCAAATAATCAGGCGTCACCGGAGAGGTGGCCGAGTGGTCGAAGGCGCTCCCCTGCTAAGGGAGTATACGTCAAAAGCGTATCGAGGGTTCGAATCCCTTCCTCTCCGCCATTATTCTCCCCCTGCACATCACCATCACACTTTGCATATCGCTCGCACTGTCTCGAGCTTTTGCGCGAGTTTGTGCGTCTGGCCTCCTGCCTCAGCTCCGTCAGAAATCATGTTTCCTGAGACGCGCAACTCGCCGCCGCGTTGCCGAACAGATTCACGCGACACCAGCAAACAATTGATAATAATAATTAAATTCTGAAATCACCTGGTGCGGTCTCTATAATTGACTGGAGGTCAATAATGAACATCAAGAGCCTTCTTCTCGGCTCCGCTGCAGCTCTCGCTGT
>NZ_LJIB01000040.1:2500-5000 GCF_001295785.1 Rhizobium sp. AAP116 | reverse complement strand
CGCGCCTCCGTTACTCTTTCGGAGGCGACCGCCCCAGTCAAACTACCCACCATACACTGTCCCGGATCCGGATGACGGACCGCGGTTAGACATCCATGACGATAAGGGTGGTATTTCAAGGATGGCTCCACAGAAACTGGCGTCCCTGCTTCAAAGCCTACCACCTATCCTACACATGCCGACACGAATGCCAGTGTAAAGCTATAGTAAAGGTGCACGGGGTCTTTCCGTCTGACCGCAGGAACCCCGCATCTTCACGGGGAATTCAATTTCACTGAGTCTATGTTGGAGACAGCGGGGAAGTCGTTACGCCATTCGTGCAGGTCGGAACTTACCCGACAAGGAATTTCGCTACCTTAGGACCGTTATAGTTACGGCCGCCGTTTACTGGGGCTTCGATTCAAAGCTTGCACCTCTCCTCTTAACCTTCCAGCACCGGGCAGGCGTCAGACCCTATACGTCGTCTTGCGACTTCGCAGAGCCCTGTGTTTTTGATAAACAGTCGCTACCCCCTGGTCTGTGCCACCCCATTACACTTGCGTATAAAGGGGTCACGCTTCTTCCGAAGTTACGCGTGCAATTTGCCGAGTTCCTTCAACATAGTTCTCTCAAGCGCCTTGGTATACTCTACCTGACCACCTGTGTCGGTTTCGGGTACGGTCTGTACGGTGGAGCTATTTCCTGGAACCGCTTCCCCGCCCAGACAATCCAATAAGTCTGAACAAGTTACGCGATCCGTCACTACCACCAGGCCCACGAATATTAACGTGGTTCCCATCGACTACGCATTTCTGCCTCATCTTAGGGGCCGGCTAACCCTGCTCAGATTAACTTTAAGCAGGAACCCTTGGTCTTTCGGCGAGGGGGTCTCTCACCCCCTTTATCGTTACTCATGTCAACATTCGCACTTCCGATACCTCCAGGGCCCCTCACGGGTACCCCTTCACAGGCTTACGGAACGCTCCGCTACCACTTGCAGTAAACTGCAAATCCTCAGCTTCGGTGCATGGCTTTAGCCCCGTTACATTTTCGGCGCAAAGACCCTTATTTAGACCAGTGAGCTGTTACGCTTTCTTTAAATGATGGCTGCTTCTAAGCCAACATCCTGGTTGTTTTGGGATCCTCACATCCTTTCCCACTTAGCCATGACTTGGGGACCTTAGCTGGAGGTCAGGGTTGTTGCCCTCTTCACGACGGACGTTAGCACCCGCCGTGTGTCTGCCGACTAGTACTCCCAGGTATTCGGAGTTTGGTTAGGATCAGTAAGACGGTGAGTCCCCATAGCCCATCCAGTGCTCTACCCCCTGGGGTATTCGGTCGACGCTCTACCTAAATAGATTTCGCGGAGAACCAGCTATCTCCGAGTTTGATTGGCCTTTCACCCCTAGCCACAAGTCATCCCGATCTATTGCAACAGATATGGGTTCGGCCCTCCAGTTGGTGTTACCCAACCTTCAGCCTGCTCATGGCTAGATCACTCGGTTTCGGGTCTAATGCAACTAACTGAACGCGCTATTAACACTCGCTTTCGCTGCGCCTACACCTACCGGCTTAAGCTTGCTAGTTACACTAAGTCGTTGACCCATTATACAAAAGGTACGCCGTCAGGCTTGCGCCCTCCGACTGCTTGTAGGCATCCGGTTTCAGGTTCTATTTCACTCCCCTTGTCGGGGTGCTTTTCACCTTTCCCTCACGGTACTTGTTCGCTATCGGTCATGCACGAGTACTTAGGCTTGGAGAGTGGTCTCCCCATGTTCAGACAGGATTTCACGTGTCCCGCCTTACTCAAGGACAATGAGTGTTCTACGCTTACGGGGCTATCACCCACTCTAGCCAGGTTTTCCAACCTGTTCAGCTTTATTCCTCATTGCCACTGGCCTGGTCCGCGTTCGCTCGCCACTACTTGCGGAGTCTCGGTTGATGTCCTTTCCTGCAGGTACTTAGATGTTTCAGTTCCCTGCGTTCGCTTCTAACCCCTATGTATTCAGAGTTAGATACCTTATCACAATGCTTGGAAACCCAAGCCGACCTTGCGATCAGTTTGGATTCTCCAAGCATTTAAGGTGGGTTTCCCCATTCGGATATCCATGGATCAAAGCTTATTCGCAGCTCCCCACGGCTTTTCGCAGCGTATCACGTCCTTCTTCGCCTGTGCATGCCAAGGCATCCACCAAATGCCCTTACGACACTTAATCGTTCTCATTGCCAATGCTCATCTATAGCTCAATCAGACCTTGCGGTCAGATCCAGCAATCCGGCTACCTTTTACAACCAGACCATTCAGATGCCATCGACGTGTTCGACAAGTCTGCTTTATTGGAGCTACGCCGAGCAGCTCACTTGCAGCTTGTCTTTAAGACCAGCTTCTCGAGATTAAATCCGGGATCGCGCGGTCAGGCAACGATCATCAGCAATCCGTCAGAGGCACATAAGCGCCAACAACGAACGACCAGAGCGACAGGCTTCCTACCTACCTCCAGTCCTTCACCAGGTTCAGGCC